>JANXUC010000092.1 GCA_025352065.1 Acidobacteriaceae bacterium
AAGTCCTCCGGTTTTGCTACCACCAGCCAACAGGCTTTCTTGGCGCTGAACCAGACTGGAACCCTGAACTTCACGCTCGCACCAGGTGGGCAGAGCGTGGCGGTGGAAGTATCAGGCACGCCGCCATTGATTGACACTACGACCGCCCAGATTCAGTCAAACTATGAAGAGAGGGCATTACACGATCTGCCCACGGCTTCCATTGGACTTGGCGTGTTGAATCTGTCACTACTAGGTGCTGGTGTGGCCAGCACGGGTGGATTGGGTGCTGGTTCTGGACCCTCCATCAGCGGCCAACGGCCCCGTAATAACAACTTCACCATTGAGGGCGTTGATAACAATAACAAGGGTGTAACTGGGCCTCTCAACTATATTCCGAACGATGCGGTGCAGAGCTTTGCGTTGTTGCAAAACCAGTTCAGCCCTGAGTTCGGGCACTCGAACGGGGGCCAGTTCAACACCGTTGTTGTGAGTGGCACGAACCAATTTCATGGGCGCGCTTATGAGTATTTCCAGAATAGGAACCTCAATGCCTTGGATACGTCATTGAGGAATCAGGGAACACTTAAGGTTCCACGTTTCGACAATAACCGATTCGGCGGACAGTTCGGCGGACCGATCTTCAAGAACAAAGTCTTCTTCTTCGCAAATTACGAGTACAACCCGATCGGTCAGGCGGCTTCACCCGGTTCGCCGCTCTTTGCGCCAACAGCAAATGGATACACCCAGCTTGCCGGGATTCCAGGCGTAAGCGCGAGTAATATTGCAGGACTGCAGAAGTACGCTACCGGCGGTACGCCAGACCCAGCCCAGGCACTCAATGTTTGTGACTATGTAACAGCTACAAGCACAACACCTAATCCTTTGTGTCCTAATGCACCCGACACTACGCATCAGGGTATCGCGACCTCGGTTGAATTTGGCCTGTTTACGCTTGTGGCTCCTAATTACAACAACACGACTGCTTTGGTCACCTCCATGGACTTCAACCTAAGCGAGAAAGATCAGATCCGTGGGCGGTACATATATAACAAGAACATTTTGCTTGATACCGGTCTCACGGGTACAACACTGCCGGCGTTCTTTACCACGCAACCCAACAAGTTCCACACTCTCGCGCTGAGCGAGTATCATACGTTTTCACCCACGGTTACCAATGAGTTCCGGTTAGGTTTCAATCGGTTCGCGCAAACTTTTTCCGTACCGGGGGTGAAGTTTCAGAATCTGGATGCATTTCCAAATTTCACATTTGACGACTTGGGTGGTTTCAACCTCGGCCCGGACCCCAATGCTCCTCAGTTCACAATCCAGAATCTTTATCAGGGTGCGGATAACCTGACTTGGACTAAGGGAAACAATACCTTAAAATTCGGGACGGAATACCGGAAATACATTTCTCCACAGCAGTTCATTCAACGTTCCCGCGCAGACTACGACTACGCCAACTTTGACACATTTGCTAACGACCGGATTCCAGACGGAGGCTTGGCGGAGCGTTCTTTCGGCAATGTGGGCTATTCCGGAGACCAGTATGGAACCTACTGGTTTGTGAACGACATTTGGAAAGTTCGCCCGAATCTCAGTCTAAACTTGGGTTTGCGGTATGAATACACAAGCACTCCTGCGGGCTGGAAGCAGCAATCGCTAAACAGTATCGCAAGCGTCCCGGGTCTGATTTCCTTTAACTCACCGCGTGCACCCAAGAAAGACTTCATGCCGCGTCTCGGGTTTGCGTACTCGCCTGGCACCAGCGGCGCTACGTCCATCCGTGGCGGCTTTGGAATGGGTTACGACGTGCTTTATGACAACATCGGAGTCTTGTCCCGTCCGCCCCAAATCGGCTCGACCATCGATTGTCCTCATGCCGTGTGCAACGCGACTGCATTTCTGGCTAACGGCGGTATTCCCCCCCAGCCCCAGATCAGCGGAATCACAGTTCTGGATCAAGCGACGGCCCGCGCGACTACTTCTTCCTACCTGCCAGCGAACGTGAAATATCCATACGCCTTGTCTTGGAACTTGGGAGTGCAGCACGTGTTCCTGAAAGACTACACGGCGGAAGTCCGCTATGTTGGTACGCATGGCGTGCATTTGAACGTGCAGAATCGCATTGACATCGTCCCTGTTGTTAACGCGCAGAATGGCCTCCCAACATATACGGTAGCTCCTACGCAGGCTCAGCTCGATGGCCTTACCAATACCTTGGCTAATCTGCAGAACCTGTTCAATGCACAAGGGTTCATCAATCCCAGCTACCTCAACGCTGGCTTCGGTGGTCCTATTGTTGGGTTCCTGCCTTTTGGCGACTCGATCTACCACGGACTCCAAACCCAACTGAATCGCCGATTTAGTAACGGTCTGCAATTCCAAGCCGCCTATACTTACAGCCACAACATCGACAACAGTACGGCTGATTTCTTCTCCACCATTGTGGCTCCTCGGCGTCCCCAGGACTTTCAAAACCTTAAGTCGGAGCGCTCGAATTCGGTGCTAGACCATCGCCATCGTTTCACGATCTCGGCGATTTATGATGTGCCGTGGTTTAAGGATGGCAACTGGTTTAAGAAAAATGTTCTGGGCAACTACGAACTTGCGCCGATTTACACCTGGGAATCGGGACAATGGGGCACCGTCCAAAGCGGCCGAGACGTCAACTTAAACGCCGATGGTGCTGGTGACCGGGTGGTCTTCAATCCGAAAGGCATCAAAGGGACGGGCTCAGATGTGACGCCCCTGTTTAACACTAACTTAGATACCGTCGCCTATTTGGCTAACGTACCCACTGCACAATACATCCGGGGTGGTATAGGAGCCATCACCAACTCGAGCCGTAGTACGTTGCAATTAGCTCCTATCAACAACTGGGATATTTCAGTGTCTAAACACTTATCGATTACCGAGAGGATGAAGCTCGACTTTTACTTCCAGTTGCTGAACGCGCTAAACCACCCGCAGTTCATCACGGGCAGTGTCAACCAAGTCAATTCGATCAGCGTCGTGAGCGCGGGGCAGAAAAACTTCTTCGTCCCTGGAAAGCCCAATTTCAACAATCTGGAGCAGAGTTGGGCGAGCAATGCTCGAACCACCACGTTAGGCCTGAAGTTTATTTTCTAGTGCCTGGTGTGGGCGTGATTTAGGGAGAACCCATCCGGGTTCTCCCGTTTTTTTGCTTGCGCAAGTTGGTGTACAAAAAGCTATAGTGGCTTTTCTCACCGCCCAAACGCCGGCCAGTGACTCGCCGCTCCCATCAAAAACAACAACGGAAACGACAACCAAAAGTTCACTCGCGAAGTCAGAACTGCCATCCGCCCCAACGCCGCAGCCTCCGCCGGAATTGCCGTTCCATTCGCCGCGAAATCCTGGTGCCAGCGAATCAGCTTTTTGTTGATCCGCCAGATGACTCCCCAAACGTTCATGAACATGATCCAGCCCAGCCCTCCGCCAATGCCGATGGCCAGCAGGTTATTGTTCTCCCAGCCGTGGTTGTTCAGGGCTAGGTAGGCATACGACCCTAGCCCCGTCAGCGCGGCTACCGCGACCGTCAACACCGCTCCGTTGTTGATCTTGGCGACCATGATTAGCGCGTAGATCACCGCGAAAACGACTGTCCAGATGACAAAGAAGCTCCCCATCGCCATGCCCGGTGAGGCGGGTGATCCTGTTATGGCTTCGGCGCTGCGAGCGGCAGTGCCGACGGCGTGCATCCAGTAACCGAGTCCGACCACCACAGTTACCAGCGACGCCCAGCGAAACCACCACAGCGTGCGCAACATCAGGGTGGGGAATATCTTACTCTTGGTGCCCCCGTCCAATTCTTTCATAAATGGAACATTGACCAGATTGAAGAAATACAGCAGACCCACCCAGGCAATGCCGGCGATGAAGTGCAGCCATCGAAACAGCATGAAAATGTTAGTGTCTATGCCCGATGGAAACGTGAAAACGGGACTCAGAGCTGAAGCCAGCGCGAAGTGGAACGTCATGTGGAAATCCTCCGTTGAGGGAACTGAATCAAGTTGTCCTTCTGAGGATAGCTAGGAATTCACTGCGACGCCAATAATGCCCTGGTGGAGCGCGTTCTAAAGCCCGGAGCACCTGAATGGCCGACCGGAGCGAAGGCCACGGCTCGGTCGGTCGAGGCCCAGACCGGGGACTTGTAGCAAACAAAAAACTTCGAAACAGTTGAAAAGAAGGCCGGAACGCCGTATTGTACGGGTATTCCCCTCTGCCGCCCCGGAATTGGTTCGTACAACGATATTTTGGGTTGCAGAGTTCCCCCGGCGTTGGGCCCCCGTCCAGCGTAAGAATAACGAACGCTGGCGAAGACCAGCGTCAAGAGCCGCAACAAAAGTGGCGCAAGGAGATCGGCGTTATGGATAAGCCGGCACAAAACATTCAGGATTCCTTCCTGAATTCAGCACGCAAAGAAAAGGTCCCCATCACAATTTACCTCTTGAGTGGCGTTAAGCTCACGGGGCGAATCCGGTCGTTCGATAAGTATTCCGTGGTGCTGGATGCCAACGGCCAGGAGCAGCTGATTTTCAAACACGCAATTTCCACCTTGGTCATGCCGAAGATGCATGGGGCCGTTCATGCATCGCACGCTGGATCGGACGCAAGGCATCCTGCGGACCATTCCGCAGCGGAGGCCGCGACAGCTTCCGGCGGAGAGTCGTAAACTGTAGGAGCTTGCGAAAAGAGAATTCCAGTTTTCCCGCCAAGGCTTCCCGTATGCGTCCTGCTCTGGAAACGGGCCGCGACGTCGAGCGGGCGTTCCTCGTCGGGCTGGACTACCGCGCCCGCGGGAAGGGGAAGACCGCCTCCGCCAAGGGCGCATTGACCGCGGGCGCCACAGCTGCGCGAGATGCGGCGGTAGCGCGTACCCCAGCATCGCAGCGGCAAAGCTCCAAGCCACCCACCCTGGAATTCAGCGCTGAAGAATCCATGGCCGAGCTACGCGCACTCACCGAGAGCGCCGAAGCTGAGATTGTTGGCGAGTTCATGCAGCATCGCGACCGCCCCGATCCGGCTACGCTAATCGGGCGCGGCAAGCTGGAAGAAATCGCGGGTGCGGTCGCCATGTCGCAGGCCGACCTGATTCTTTTCGACCACGACCTTACACCTTCGCAGCAGCGCAATATCGAAGCCGAAGTGAAGACGCGCGTCATTGATCGTACACAACTGATTCTCGACATTTTTGCCCGTCACGCACACACGAGAGAAGGCCAGTTGCAGGTCGAGTTGGCGCAACTGGAATACATGCTGCCTCGCCTGGCGGGACGCGGTATTGAGATGTCCCAACTCGGCGGCGGTATCGGCACGCGTGGCCCCGGTGAAACGCAACTCGAAACGGATAAACGAAAAATCTATCGCCGTGTTCGCCACGTGAAGCAGCAAATTGAAGAAGTCCGCCGCATCCGCGCCCAGCAGCGTCAGCGGCGGGAATCCGTCCCCGTGCCGACGATAGCGCTTGTCGGCTATACGAATGCCGGGAAATCCACGCTATTCAATGCGCTGACGCAGGCGGGTGTGCTGGAGTCGCCGCGCATGTTCGCCACGCTCGATCCCACGCTGCGCTCCATCACCTTGCCGTCGAAGCGCAAAGTGCTGCTCTCGGATACAGTCGGTTTCATTCGCAGCCTGCCGCACACGCTGGTTTCGGCGTTCCGCGCCACGTTAGAAGAAGTCCAGCGCGCATCCTTGATTTTGCAGGTGTCTGATGCCAGCAGTGCCACCTCCGCCGAGCAGGATGCGCAAGTAGAAATCGTATTGCGCGAGCTGGAAGCGGACAAGTCTCCGCGCCTGCATGTCCGCAACAAGCTGGACCTGGTGCCTGCAGCCGAGCGGGCTGATCTGAAGAACGACGCGGCGAACGTCTACGTTTCTGCCGCGAAGAAAACGGGCTTGTCCGCGCTGCTGGATCGAATTGACAAGATGATTGCCCAGGATCCCATCCAACGCGTGAAGCTGCGAGTCCCGCAAAGCGAGGGCAAAGTGCTATCCGAGCTGGAAGCGAAAACGCGCATTCACCTGCGGCAATATCACGACGGAGCGGTCGAACTCGAAGTGGATGCGCCGGCCTCGATCGTGCGCAAGGTGGAGGAGTGGGTGTTGCAGCCAGTCGGACGAAAAAGTCGCCGCTGAAGATTTCCCGCTGGAGCGATCCAATCCAAACTTTGGACCCACATTAAACAGGCCGTCTGCCAAGAAGCGGACGTGCTTTCTTGGCAAGCGGCCCATTCGATCCGGATTGGATCGGAGGTGATACTCTTATGGTAGTCTCCCCAAAACTGAAGTCAAGGATTTCTTCACTTTTTTCCACAGGCTGCACGAATCGCAAAAATGCCTGTAAAACAGGGCTTTTTTGACGCTTTTGGTTTGACAGAGTGCCTTGCGAATGGTAGTCTGGAGAGTTCTAACTGCCTCTTCCGGCTTGGCTCCACCTACATGGATCAGACACTCAAACAGCTAGGCGAATTACTGCTCGGGGCCATCCCAACAGTCGTTTTTCTGATTCTGCTTTATTTTTTCTATCGAATTTTGGTACACAAGCCGCTGAGTCAGGTGCTCGCCAAGCGCCATGAGCTGACCGACGGCGCCATCCAGCGCGCCAAGGCCGATATCGCCGCTGCCGAAGCCAAAACTGCGGAATACGAGCACCGGTTGCGCGAAGCGCGCCTGACGATGTTTAAGGCTCTCGAAGACCACCGTCAAGTGGTCGTGAATGCCCGCGAGGCGGCACTAGCCGACACGCAAGCGAAAGCTCAGCAGCAAGTGGCTGCGGCTAGGGTAGCGCTCGAGCAGGATAAGGCTGCCGCGCAGGCGCAATTGCGCACCGAGGCCGAGCGCCTTGCCAGCGACGTGATGCGTACCGTGCTGCGACCCATGAGTTTCGGGCCATCTTCCCAGCCTTCCGCAGGCGGTGGCCGATGATTTCCTCGGTAACGCGCCATTCGATCAGGCGATTCGGGTTTCTATTTGTCCTCTCGGCGGTTTTCCTTTCCGCTGTCTCCGTGAAAGCTTCCGCCTGGCAGGCTGCCGCGGCGCCTGCTGTGAGTGAGCCAGCGTTGAGCGCCTCGGAGAGCACTTCGGCGGAGAAAGCCTCGAAGAAGAAGGAAGAAGCGGACGAGCAGGACGATACTGCGCAATTCAAGCAATCCCCTACCGTGCTCGGTCTGGGCCGGCTGCTTGGGATTAACGGTACCAAGGCTTACTGGCTGGCCGTGATCGTGAACTTCGCCGTCATCGCCTTCGGTGTGATCTACGTGTCGCGGCTGCATTTGCCTGCGATGTTTCGCAACCGCACCGACTCCATTCGCAAAGCGATGGACGACGCCAAAGTGTCCAGTGATGACGCCAAGCGCCGGTTGACCGAAATTGAAACGCGCTTAGGCCGCCTGGACTCCGAAATTGCCGGGATGCGCGCTTCGGCAGAAAAAGATGGCGCTACGGAAGAAGCGCGAATCCGCGCCAGCGCAGAAGAAGACAAGAAGAAGATTGTGGAAGCTGCGCAGCAGGAAATTGCGACGGCCACAAAATCCGCGCGTCGCGATTTGGCTTCCTACGCGGCCGATCTGGCTTTAGATTTGGCGCGCCAACGCATCCGGGTGGATTTGCCAACGGACCAAGCGCTGGTCAGCAGCTTTGCCCAAAGTTTGGGAAAGGACGCCCAGTAGCTTATGGCCGCCATCACCAGCCGCTACGCTCGCGCCTTTGCCGATGTCGTCTTCGAGCGCAAGCTTGACGCCAACAAAGCTATCGCGGATTTGGAGTCCGTAGTGGCCCTGGTCCAAAGCAGCCCCGACCTGCGCAAGACGTGGGACAATCCTTCCATTCGCGCAGTCCAGAAGCATGGTGTACTAGATGCGTTGATGCCACGGTTGGGCGTCTCGCGCGAAGTCCGAAATTTTGTCGCTATCATTATTGATCACCGTCGCGTGAATGAGTTGGTGCGCATCGTGCGGCAAACCGCCCAAGAGTTGAATGACAGGCTGGGTTTTGCCGACGCCGCAATCACGAGCGCTCGTCCGCTCAGCGACACCGAGAAGCGCACTCTTGAGCAGCAAGTGCAGCGCCGGACGGGCAAGAATGTTCGCGCTCGCTATGACGAAGATGCCGCGCTGCTGGGCGGAGCCGTAGTACGGGTTGGCAGCACAATTTATGATGGCTCAATTCAAGGGCAATTAAAAAGGCTGCGCGAGCAACTGGCGGCCAGCTAAAAATTTGAGATTTCCACTGGCGGCTGGCAACTGGCCGCTGAGAACTGGTTTATATGGCACAAATTCAAGCAGACGAAATTACGAAACTGATTCGCGATCAAATCGAGAACTACGAATCGAAGATCGCAGTCGACGAAGTGGGCACGGTCATTTCGCTGGGCGACGGTATTGCCCGCGTACATGGCCTCGACAAAGTGATGTCGGGTGAATTGTTGAATTTCCCGCATGGCTTGGCCGGCATCGCCATGAACCTGGAAGAAGATCAGGTCGGCGTCGTGCTGCTCGGCGACTACACAGAAATTAAAGAAGGCGACGAGGTCAAGCGTACCGGTCGCATCATGAGCGTGCCCGTGGGCGACGCCATGGTGGGTCGCGTGGTGAATTCCCTCGGCCAGCCCATCGACGGCAAGGGCCCCATCGCCACCACTGGGTTTCTCCCGTTGGAACGTATCGCCCCCGGCGTCATCGACCGCCAGCCTGTCCGTGAGCCCATGGCCACTGGACTCAAGGCCATCGACAGCATGATTCCGATTGGCCGCGGTCAGCGCGAACTCATCATTGGCGACCGCCAGACTGGAAAGACCGCAGTTGCCATCGACACCATCATTAACAGCAAGGGCAACGACCTTATCTGCATCTACAACGCAATTGGGCAGAAGCGGTCTTCGATTGCTCAAGTCGTGAAAATCCTAGAAGATGCTGGCGCAATGGAATACACGATTGTTGTTGCCGCTTCTGCGTCCGAACCCGCGCCCATGTTGTACATTTCGCCCTACGCGGCGTGCGCCATCGGCGAGCACTTCCGTGACAGCAAGCGTCACGCGCTGGTCATCTACGACGATCTTTCAAAACATGCCGCAGCCTATCGCGAAATTTCATTGCTGTTGCGCCGTCCACCCGGTCGCGAAGCCTACCCCGGCGACGTATTTTATCTCCACTCGCGTCTTCTGGAGCGTGCTTCCAAGCTGAGCGACAAAATGGGCGCAGGTTCTTTGACCGCTCTTCCTGTGATTGAAACGCAGGCGGGTGACGTCTCGGCTTACATTCCTACGAACGTCATCTCCATCACCGACGGCCAGATTTACCTCGAAACCGATTTGTTCAACTCCGGCGTACGTCCGGCTGTGAACGTCGGTCTTTCGGTAAGCCGCGTCGGCGGCGCTGCCCAGATCAAAGCTATGCGTCAGGTCGCCGGTACTCTGAAATTGGAACTCGCACAGTTCCGCGAACTCGCTGCTTTCTCGCAGTTCGGTAGCGATCTCGATAAAGCTACGCAGGCCCAGTTGAATCGCGGTCAGCGCCTGGTCGAAATCCTGAAGCAGGGTCAGTACTCTCCGCTGCCGTTCTCGAAACAGATTCTCGGAATCTTTGCCGGAACCAGCGGGTTCCTCGATGATCTTCCGATCAACAAAGTTCGCGAGTTTGAAGCCGCGCTGTACAAATATGTAGACGCCGCGAATCCAGCACTGCTGCGTACCATCATGGAAAAGAAAACGCTCGACGACGCCATGAAGGCAGACATGCTGGCGGTAATCAAGGAAGCGAAAGCACAGTTTCTAGCGAAGTAGCTTTTTAGCCGTTAGCTCTTAGCCTTTAGCTAAGAGCTGAAAACTAATAGCTCAGAGCTTTTTTATGGCCAACATTCTCGACATCAAACGACGCATACGCAGCGTGACCAACACGCGGCAGATTACCAAGGCCATGAAAATGGTCTCGGCGGCAAAACTGCGTCGTGCGCAGGAGCGTGCATTGTCGGCGCGGCCGTACGCGCTCATGTTGGTCAATGTGTTGAAGTCCCTCGTTTCGCGAGCGGAACTTTACGACCCACAGACGGGCCAGGCCCGCCATCCTCTCCTGGCTCAACGCGAAGAGAAAAACGCACTTCTGATTGTTGTCACCGGCGACAAAGGCTTGGCCGGCGCTTTCAATACCAACATCAACAAAGCAGCTACGAAGTTCCTCGAAACCAAGGCCGGGAAGAATATCGACATCGAGTGCATTGGCCGCAAAGGTCGCGATTTTCTCCGCCGTCGCTACCCCGCTGCTGCCGTGCAAACATTGAATCTGGAACAGCTTGCTGCGAACGGGTTTGGCGGTGGCCACGGGGACAGTGCTCCCGGCGAAGAGCAGCACGTCGTTCGGGCCCAGGCAAAACGCTCTGCACCCGTTGAAATTACTGGAGAGCACGTCGGCGTTCTGGCCAAAGTGGACTATGCCCAAGTGCAGGCGCTGGCTACCAGCGTGATTGATCGTTACACGCGTGGTGAAATCGATTCCGTGTACGTAGTGTTCAACGAATTTAAGTCCGTGATTGCACAGCGTCTGGTTGTCGATCAAGTTCTCCCAGTAGAACAGATTGGCGAAGACGTTGTTCGCATGGCCGAAGAGGCGAGCGACGAAGAGCGCTTGCGCCGAGCTGAAGCGGCGAAAACCGCTGGAGTGAGCCTTAAAGAACAAGATGCGTCGGAAGCTGCCAAGGCCGCCGCCAAGTTCGGAACTGCAGGCGTGGACTATATTTACGAGCAGCCGCCTGAAGAGTTATTCCGCGCGCTGCTTCCAAAGTACGTTACAAACCAGGTTTTCCGTGCCATGCTGGAATCGGTCGCCGCAGAACACGCCGCCCGTATGACCGCGATGGATTCGGCGACCAGCAACGCGTCCGACATGATTGCCAGGCTCACGCTGGTGATGAACCGCGCGCGCCAAGCCAAGATTACAAAAGAAATTATCGAGATCGTAAGCGGCGCAGCCGCACAGTAACGAAAGCCATTAGCTCTTAGCCTTTAGCTAAGGGCTAACAGCTAAAGGCTAAGAGCTCTTAAGGAATTTATGTCCGAAAACATTGGCAAAGTGATTCAGATTTCCGGTCCCGCGGTTGACTTGCAGTTCGCCGAAGGCTCGCTGCCTCCCATCTATCAGGCGATTCGCGTCGTCAGCGACGGCTTCCAAACTCCTCAACCGATTTCCATCATCCTCGAAGTGCAGCAGCATCTCGGCGAAGGCCGCGTTCGCACGGTTGCCATGCAGGCCACCGACGGCCTCGTCCGCGGCATGAAGGCCATCGACCTCGGCACGCAAATCACCGTCCCCGTCGGCCGCGGCACGCTCGGCCGCGTGATGAACGTCATTGGCGAACCGGTCGACGAACTCGGCCCCATTCAGTACACCGAGCGATATCCCATTCACCGCCCCGCCCCCGCATTCGATGAGCAATCCACACGCGCGGAAATGTTTGAAACTGGCGTGAAGGTCGTCGACCTCGTCCAGCCCTTCTTGAAGGGCGGCAAAATCGGACTCTTCGGCGGCGCTGGCGTCGGCAAAACTGTTTTCATTCAAGAACTCATCAACAACGTCGCCAAGCAGCACGGCGGTTTTTCGGTCTTCGCAGGCGTCGGCGAACGTACCCGTGAAGGCAACGATCTCTGGCTCGAAATGTCCGAATCCGGCGTCATCACACCCGGCGATCCCTCGAAGTCCAAGGCCTCTCTGATTTACGGCCAGATGACCGAGCCCCCAGGCGCCCGCCTCCGCGTCGCGCTCAGCGGCCTCACCGTCGCCGAATACTTCCGCGACGTAGAAGGCGCCGACACGCTCCTCTTCATCGACAACATTTTCCGCTTCACCCAAGCCGGCTCCGAAGTCTCCGCGCTACTAGGCCGCATGCCCTCTGCAGTAGGCTACCAGCCAAATCTGGCTACTGAGATGGGGGAATTGCAGGAACGGATTACGTCGACCAAGAAGGGGTCGGTTACCTCTGTGCAGGCGATTTACGTGCCTGCCGACGATCTTACGGATCCTGCGCCGGCCACTGCGTTTGCTCACTTGGACGCGACTACCGTTCTTTCGCGCGCGTTGACGGAAATCGGGATTTATCCGGCCGTCGATCCGCTGGCTTCTACGTCGCGCATTCTTGATCCGCTTATCGTTGGTCAGGAACATTACGATGTCGCGCAGATGGTGAAACGCACTCTACAAACTTATAAAGATTTGCAGGACATCATCGCGATTCTCGGTATCGACGAGCTCAGCGAAGATCAGAAGCTGGTCGTCGCCCGCGCCAGAAAAGTACAGAAATTCCTGTCGCAGCCCTTCCACGTCGCCGAGCAGTTTACGGGACGCCCGGGCCGCTACGTGAAAATCGCCGACACGGTCAAGAGTTTCCGCGCCATTGTCGAAGGCAAGTACGATGACATTCCGGAACAGGCATTTTACCTGAAGGGAACCATCGAAGAAGTGTTGGAAGACGCGGAAAAGATGAAGGCCGCCGCGTAGAAGAAGCTCAGAGTTTGTCATTCCGTTCGGTTTTATCGTGAGGAATCTGCTTTTTAGGCCGGAAAATAGCAGATTCCTCACGATAGAACTGTTCGGAATGACAAGTGGTTAGTGTGTTGATCGGTACTTGCAACTCAGTACTTGCAACTCGGAACTTGCACTCGGTACTTGCAACTGACATGGCAGACACATTCCAATTCGAGATCGTAACTCCGGATCGCCTGGTCATGAAAGACGTGGCGGAAGAGATGGAGATTCCCGGCAAGGACGGATATCTCGGTATCCTTCCGGGGCACGCGCCACTGATTACGGAACTCGGCGTTGGAGAAATCACTTACCGCAACGCCAACGTCACGCATCGCTTCGCCGTCGCCTGGGGATTTGCCGAAGTCCTGCCCAACAAAGTCACAATCATGGCCGAGACGGTGGAACGTCCTGCTGAAATCGACGTAGAACGCGCACAAAAAGCCAAAGCCCGCGCTGAGCAGATTCTTAAGGCAGCAACCGAAAACACGGATTACCCGCGCACGCTTGATTCCCTCAAGCGAGCTGAAAACCGCATCGATGTGGCCGCGAAGAAAGACTAGTTTTCCAAATATCATTGATTCTCTAATAGCCTGTTCCTCTACAGGCTCCCTTTACCCTGCCGAATCTTGAGCGAAGTCTCGGTCGTTTCCCGAGGGTTGCCGCTCGCCCCGCTGGATCCGGACCTTGTGCCGGCTGCGCGGCTGGAACGGATTGCAGTTTTGGGATAAGGAGAAATGCAACAGAAGTTTGCGTGAACGGAACAAATCGGGCTAGACTCTTGCAGAGCGCGAGGGCGTATGACCTTCAACGTACTCCGGGCCCTGGAGTTGCTGCGTATTGGAACTGGATTGCCTGGGGCGAATTTTCGCGACGGGCAGGAAGACGCGATCCGCTATGTCGTCCAGGGGCGCGGGCGGTTGCTGGTGGTGCAGAAGACGGGGTGGGGCAAAAGCCTGGTCTACTTCATCGCGAACAAGCTACTGCGCGAGGCCGGAGCTGGTCCCGCCCTGCTGGTGTCCCCACTGCTGTCGCTGATGCGCAACCAGATTCTTGCTGCGGAACGGATGGGAGTCCGCGCGAGGACCATTCACTCGGACAACACGGATGTGTGGGCGCAGATCGAAGCGTCCGTGCGGCGCGACGAAGTGGACATGCTTCTGATTTCGCCGGAGCGGCTGGCCAACGAACACTTCCGCAGCCAGGTGCTGGCGGGCGTAGCGGGCAAGATCGCGCTCTTGGTAATCGACGAAGCGCACTGCATCTCCGATTGGGGGCATGACTTTCGCCCACACTACCGTTTGCTGGAGCGCATCGTGCGCCAGCTTCCGCCGAATATGAGGCTGCTGGCGACGACTGCGACCGCGAACGACCGCGTGATGAAGGATTTGACCGCGGTGCTGGGTCCCAAACTTGAGATTTCGCGCGGCGATCTGAACCGACCGTCCCTGACGCTACAAACCGTGCGCTTGCCAGGTCAGGCCGAGCGACTCGCATGGTTGGCTGAGCAATTGGAGGCTCTGCCAGGGCACGGCATTGTCTACACGCTAACGGTGAGGGATGCGGAGCGCGTAGCCGGATGGCTCAAATCCTGCGGGTTAGAAGTGGAAGCCTATACCTCCGAGAGTCTAGCCCGTCCAGAACTGGAACAATCCTTGCAGGACAATCGGGTGAAGGCGCTGGTGGCGACGGTGGCTTTGGGTATGGGTTCCGACAAGCCCGACCTCTCGTTTGTGATCCACTACCAGTCGCCCGGGTCTGTGATTGCCTATTATCAGCAAGTTGGAAGAGCAGGGAGGGCACTGGACGCGGCGTACGGCGTATTGCTGGCGGGAAACGAGGATGCGGAGATTCACGATTATTTCATCCGGACAGCCTTTCCGACCCGAGACGAGGCGCGGAGCGTTCTGGCGGCACTAGAAGCCGCCCATACAGGTTTATCGATTCTGGAATTGATGAATCGCGTGAACATTGGCAAGAACCGGATCGACAAAGCTCTGGAGCTGATGTCGTTGGAATCGCCCGCTCCGGTCATCAAGCAGGATGCAAAGTGGCTTCTCACCGGTGCCAAACTGAGCGATGAGTTTTGGGAACGAGTGGAGGGCATCACTTGGGTGCGGCGCTGCGAACAGAGGCAGATGCGGGAATATGTGGCTCTTACTTCGGGGCACATGGAGTTTCTGATCCGGGCTCTGGATGGCGATCCCTCGACGGTGCACGAGCCGCTCTTGCCGCCTCTAACAACGGAGGTCAGTCCGGCGCTGGTGCAGGAGGCGGTGGACTACCTGCGCCGGAACAGCTTGGACTGGGAGCCGCGCAAGCTATGGCCCGCCGGAGGCATGCCAAAATACCAACTGAAAGGCCGAATCGCCGCCACCGAGCAGGCCCAGCCTGGCCGGGTGCTGTGTGAGTGGGGTGATGCGGGCTGGGGCGAGCTGGTGCGCAAAGGTAAGTATGACGATGGCCGCTTTGCCGACGAACTGGTTAGCGCTTGTGCGAAATTACTGAGAGAATGGAATCCGCAACCTGCGCCAAGATGGGTCACGTGCGTCCCCTCCCTGCGGCATCCAGGCTTGGCTCCAGATCTGGCGCGCCGACTTGCCGCGTCCCTGGGGCTGCCGTTTCGTGGGGTGTTGCAAAAAATCGGGGAGCGTCCGGAACAAAAAACCATGGCCAATAGCAATCAGCAGGCGCACAACGTGGACGGCACGCTTGCCGTGACGGCGGAGAGTCTGCCGGGTAGCCCCGTCTTGTTGGTGGATGACATGGTGGATTCGCGGTGGACGATGACGGTGGCGGCGTGGCTGCTGCGGACGCACGGCGCGGGGGAAGTCTGGCCGCTGGCGCTGGCGTCCACGGGGCATCGGCGATGAGACCCGCACAGACACTCTCTCCCAACACGCAGGCGACGCTGCTGCTGACCGCGCCAATGTTGACGGGAAACGCCAGAGAGGATACCGCTGCCTCCGACCGGCTGACTCCCGGCGAATACAAGCGTCTGGCGCGCACTCTTCTGCAAATGGAAATGCAGCCGGGAGATTTGCTGGAGCCGGGGAGTGCAGATCGTTTGTCGGCCTCGCCATCGGTTGACGGGCCGGTTGTCGAAAAAGAGCGGCTGCAACGGCTGCTGGCGCGCGGGTTCTTGTTGAGTCAGACCGTGGAGCGCTGGCATACGCGAGGCCTTTGGGTTGTGAGCCGCGCCGATGCGCTCTACCCGACAAGATTGGAAACTCTTCTGCATGAGGACGCCCCGGCGCTTCTTTTCGGGTGCGGAGATATCTCGCTTTGTGAAACAGGAGGTCTGGCGGTGGTGGGCTCGCGCGATGTGGATGAATCGCTGATTGAGTACACGCGGGCCATTGGCGGCTTGGCGGCCAAAGCCGGGAAAACGCTAGTTTCGGGCGGAGCCCGCGGCATCGATCAGGCAGCCATGCGAGGCGCCATTGAAGAGGGCGGACCGGTTGTGGGCGTGTTGGCGGATAGCCTGGAAAAGACCGCATTGAACCGCGAACACCGCAACCTGATTCAGGATGGCCAGCTTGTTCTGGTTTCACCCTACGACCCCGGCGCGGGCTTTAATGTTGGCAACGCTATGCAGCGCAACAAGCTGATCTATGCTTTGGCGGACACGGCGCTGGTCGTCAGTTCCGATTACGAAAAAGGAGGAACCTGGGCCGGCGCGGTGGAGCAACTGCGGAAATTAAAATTTGGGCCGGTTTATGTCCGTTCTACCGGCGACCGAGGCAGGGGGTTGGAGGCTCTGGAACAGAAGGGCGCGCTGCCATGGCCGAACCCGACCGACGGGAAGAGCCTCTTGGCGGTGTTGGCGGAGCGTCCGGTTGTACAGGCTGTGGCGGACTGGGGAATGGCGCGGCAGTGGCTGCTTGGGCTGGATGTTCCACAAAGGAAAACAAAAGTGACGGCGAGTCTGGCCTCCCATCTGCATGTGTCCTCTGCGCAAGCCAAGAAGTGGGTGCAGCGGGCGGTTGAGGAAGGGGTGCTGCAAAAGGGCGGCAAACCAGCGGGGTACGCCGCGAGTCGACAGCAGGCCAACTTGTTTCAGGAACTGGTGTAGCCCGCTCGAGGCGGCTCTGAGTCCAGCGCTTCCGGCGCAATGCCTCGGCAACCCCTGCTTGACAACGGTAACGTATGTGGTACCATGTAAATGGTTGATGTTCGCGAATACGAGGACAGCCAAGCTCGCAGCCCGTATGCAGTTTGGTTTGATCGGCTGAATGCGCAAGCTGCGGCGAAAGTGTCAGTTGTCCTGACAAGGCTGGCCGAGGGCAATTTCTCGAACGTCAAAGGAGTGGGTTCCGGCGTGTTCGAGTGTCGAATCGATTTTGGTCCGGGATACCGGATTTATTTCGGCAAGGACGGAGAACGTCTTGTGATCCTACTGGGTGGCGGCAGCAAGAAACGCCAGCAGCACGACATCAAAGCCACCCTCGTGAACTGGCAGGATTACAAACGAAGAAAGTAGGAGTTCGGCCATGCCTTTGACTCGCGATTTCAAAGAAACAATCCGTGCACGTGCCGTACGCGATCCCAAATTCCGCAAGGAACTTCTGCGCGAGGGTGTCGAGTGTATGCTTTCGGGCGATACCTCGACTGGCAAAACCATTCTGCGAGACTACATCAACGCGACCGTTGGTTTCGCCGAGGTTGCCGAGGCGACGCAGATTCCGTCGAAGAGCCTTATGCGGATGCTGGGACCGACAGGGAATCCCAGGGCCGACAATCTTTTTGAAATCGTAGGGTTTTTACAAAGTCGCGAGGGCGTTCGCTTTCGCGTGAAGGCCGAACTCGCTTAATCCAGCGCTTCCGGCTTCTCCGGCGGCTTTCTTTTACCAGTACTTTTTCATCCAGGCTTCAAAGCTTTTGCCATCGGCGGTGTCGCGTCCGGTAAAGGCGAGGGCGGCGATGCCGAGTGCGGGGCTGGCCATTTTTCACGGTCTGTGTTGTGCGCCGTGATGAATGGTGCTGATCATGACGCGATTGCCTTGTACACGGTAGAAGACGATGTAGGGCGTGCCGCCAATAACTAACTCTCGAAAATCCGGGTCGGCGCCGGGTCGGCCTAAGCGGGGGTGATTTCTCAAGGCTTCGACAACGGCAACGATGCGTAGCGCCAGCCGCTCCGCTGCTTCTGGTTTATCTTGTGCGACAAAAGCGCGGATCCGTTGGAGGCGAGTGGCTGCCAGGGACGACCAGACAATTTCGATCGGCGCAGGTTCTACCGGCACAACGCTTCGCCGTCGTGCGCTTTGCCGCAGGCACACTTTGGAACAGGCAGTTCACGGTCCGTCCCCCAGGACAAGAGCCAGGCTTTCATATCCTCGTTTTTGACGTAGTGCCCTGACTTGATCTGGCGGTCGGCTTGACTCACTTCGGCGAGGAGCATCTCCTGATCGGCGACGTAGGATTCGACGGCGTCGGAGATAAGGAAATTCGAACTGCGGCCGGAAGTCTGCGCCAGTTTCGCTAGCCGCTTTTTGGTTTCCGGTTTCAAGCGGATGCTAAGTGTGGCGCTGCGTGTGTTTGCCATGAACACAGTTTAGCACATTGCGAAAAATCGAATCTTCACATGTGCGTTTCCAAATCCAATTACTCCAGCACTTCCGCCTCGATGCCGATGCTTTTCTCGCCGGCGGCTTTCTTTTCCCAGTACTTTTTCATCCAGGCTTCGAAGGTTTTTCCGGCTGCGGTGTCGCGTCCGGTGAAGGCCAAGGCGGCGATGTCGGAGTAGGGAATTGCAAGTTTCGTGGTGGAATTGATCGGCAAGATGCGGACGGCGGAGTCTTGCAGCGTGGTCCCGGCGCGGCGGTCGAAGACGTAGCCTTCTACTTTTGTTCCATCCTTGCGGGTGATGGTTACATCGCCGCGGTAGTCGAAGGCTTTTTCGAGAGCTGTGCGGATGTCGTCTTCGGAAGCGAGTTCCGGAATCCAGCCTTCGATGGCTTCATGGGTTGTTCCCTCAACAACCTCCAGCTTGTCTACGTCGGCGACGCGATCGGCGACTGGCGCACTCGAAGTCGCGTGTCCCGATGTCGCGTGGTTGATGTGCTCGGTGCCGCTCAAGCTCGCGTCTCCTCAAGCTGGACGGCGTTCTGCGTTCCAGAATCAACTTTCAGTTGCACCAGCGGATTATGCGAATGCACAGCCTGCGTCGGTTCGTCCAGCAGGCGATTTGCGCCCGCATCGGGATAACGCGAGAACAGCGTTGCCTTCATGGTGTCCCAGAAACCGCGCAGCGACCCAAACGTGTCGTTCACAGCGCTGGCTTCATACCCGCTATGTACCATGCAGTTGGCGCACTTCGGATTGCCGGATTCGGTGCCGTAGTTTTCCCAAGCGGTCGAGGCCATCAGCTCTGCGAACGTATCCGCGTAGCCGTCTTGCAGCAGATAGCAAGGCTTTTGCCAGCCAAAAATGTTGTACGTTGGCATGCCCCACGGAGTGCAGGCGTAGTCGCGCTTGCCCATCAGGAATTCCTGGAACAGCGGCGACAGGTTGAACTTCCACTCGGGTTTCCGGTTCGACAGAATCGCGCGGAACATGCGGCGGATGCGGGCGCGTCCCATGAAGTGTTTCTGATCGGGGGCCTTGTCGTAGGAATAACCCGGGGAAAGCATCATGCCCTCAACGCCCAGCTCCATCATGTCGTCAAAGAATGCGCGAACGCTCTTCGGATCGGCGCCGTCGAACAAAGTTGTGTTGGTCGTTACGCGGAAGCCCTTATCCAGCGCGACTTTGATTCCTTCCAGAGCCTTGTCGTAGCCACCTTCGCGGCACACGGAGAAATCGTGATGCTCGCGCTGCCCGTCCATGTGCACCGAGAACGTCAGGTACTTGCTGGGCTTAAAGAGATGGATCTTTTCTTTGAGCAATAAAGCATTCGTACACAAGTAGATGTACTTCTTCCGCGCCACCAGGCCTTCGACAATCTTGTCGATTTCGGGATGCATCAACGGCTCTCCGCCCGGGATGGATACAGTCGGCACGCCGCATTCGTCGACGGCCTTGAAGCACTGCTCCGGCGTGAGGTCGGTTTTCAGAATGTGCGCCGGATACTGAATCTTGCCGCAGCCCGCGCAGGCCAGATTGCAGCGAAACAGCGGCTCCAGCATGAGCACGAAGGGGTAGCGCTTGCGTCCCTTGATCTTCTGCTTCAGCACGTAGGACGCAACCGTCCACATTTGGGAGACAGGAACAGGCATAAATTCCGCTCTTTAATAAGGCTAGATTTTGACGAGAATCAACTCACCTAGTGTAACAAATGCAGGTTTACCCACCGGATAGCAAGAATCGTCCCCCAGTTCGTGACGTAGAGGCACGGTCTTTCCACGCGCCTCCCAATCTTCGTCATAAAACTAATGAGCCGCCAGCTTGAACTGACGGCTCTTGCTCCAGTGCATCCGACAGTTAGCGACGCCAGCCGCCGCGGTCCCACGCGCGTTCGTAACCCTCATGGTAGGCACGGGCATACTGTTCCTGATACCAGCGCTTGTCGCCAAAGCGGCGTTCATAGCCGCGTTCCGAGTGTTTGTAGCGTCCGCGAGGATTCGGATTGAACGACTTGCGCTCCCTCTGGTCGCCGTAGGCGGCATCGGCGCCATCGCGAGAACCCCAGTCGCGCGCTACATTCCCGCTGCGGAAGCGGTAGTTGTCGCGGTCGCGGTAACGATCATCGTGATCGCGATACCGATCATCTCTATCTTGATATCCACCGCGGTCGCGGTAGCGGTCATCGTCACGGTCTTGGGCCACGGCGAGTCCACTCAAGGCCAGCGTTGCAAACAGCGCGAAAGCTGCCACTCTGCTTTTGCTCAACATGATTGTTCTCCTGCCGGGCTCTTTTGGTGGTGCTATGGTTCCCGGTACCTTTCTTGAGATGCCCCGCCGCCGCGCCGTGATGCCTGGGAAAAATCGTCCAACCGCCCTTGGAATCAATGGCTTAGAAAGTTTTGAGAAAGCGAAACTTTTTTTCGGGAGCGGTGTTTTCAGGCCGAAAATTACAAACCGCAAATCACCAAATCACAAATCTCCTAGCCGTATTGTATGATTTCGGGCTATGAAAACGATTGCGTTTGTCTTCCTGCTGCAACTAGGCATTTTCCTGGCAGGCCCATTGCTTTTCGCCCAGGTCGCCCCCGCCAGCAAGTCTTCCGAGTTCAACCACATCGCGATCTATGTGGAGGACCTCGCAAAGAGCGCGGATTTCTACGAAAAGGTGATTGGCTTGGAGAAGATTCCAGAGCCCTTCCACGATGGTCGCCACGTCTGGTTCCGCATGGGTGAGCACAGCCAACTGCACGTCGTAGGAGGCGCTACGCAGCCTGCTCCGACTACGATTGACGAGCACTTCGCATTCCGCGTCGCGTCGATTCCCGATTTTATGGCGCGCCTGGACAAAATGCAGGTGAAGTACCGCAGCTTCAAAGGGGACACCAAAGTGACGGCCCGCCCCGATGGAGTCAGTCAGATCTACTTCCAGGATCCGGATGGCTACTGGATTGAAGTGAACGACGATAAGTACTGAGTCGACCAAAATCGCGGGCGCTGGCCGCTTTGCTGTGCTCCGGGCTTCGTACGGGATTCAGCGATAAATTTCTTTCCTGTCGCCAACTCGTACCACCAACACACGCACGGCGGAATCCTGAATGTCACAAATTACACGGCAGTCCCCGACGCGGTAACGCCAGAAATCGCCAAGAGGGCCGGGCAAGGCCTTGCCCGCGCCGCGCGGGTATTCCAATACAGAAACGAGCTTGTCCATGAAATCAAGAATACGGCGCGCGGTGTGTTTGTCGAGTTTCTGCAACTGACGTTTGGCCGTCGCGGTGTAATCAATCGCCCAAGCCAAGGTCGTTCCTCACGTCCGCAGCCGGGATAACCTTCTCCTCGCCTTTACGGACACACGTTCCAGCACGTCCGCCGCCAGGTAGTAGTCCTCCATGTCGTCGAGTCCGCGCTCAATCATCTGACGCAGGTAGTAGGCCTTGCTACGCCCCGTCTGGGAGACGAGGTAGTCGAGGCGCTGTTCGAGTTCTGGAGAGAGGTGGATTGAGGTGGCCATATTTAAGCGATTTCGTATGAATATATGTATTCGATGTATTCAGCATGTCACAAATGGGTCAAAGTTGAAGATCCACACCGATGTAAGATGAAGAATATGTTCACCCTCAAGGCAGAGGAAGCCATGACCGGAATCCAGTACCTGACCAATGAAGAGGGCCGCAAGGTGGCCGTGCAAATCGACCTCAAGAAGCACGGCGCTATTTGGGAAGATTTCTGGGATGGCCTTGTTTCTGAATCGCGCCGGAAGGAAAAAGGCGTTCCTTACGAGCAATACCGCGCCGCCCGCCTGAAGCGCACGCGCCCGCGTGGTTAAGTACTCTGTCGAAATCAAGTCGTCGGCGCAAAAAGAATTGGACGCGCTGGACGATGCGTTATTCACTCGCATAGGCCGCAAAATCCTGATGGGCGGGTGGCCCAGCTTTTGATTTCTCTGGCGTAACCCAGATAAGGGGTGCCCCGTCCTTTGCGGTTTTTGCAAAGGGCGGGAATTCACGCCGTTTACGCAATAGAACACGGGTCGTACCGGGTGGTCTCGGAACGAAATCATTTTCCTCGCCCCATCACTGTAGAATCGAGTGTGTTTACACCCGCCCTTGCAAAAAACGCAAGGACGGGGCACCCTTTTTCTTAGTTGTGACAATGGAAATCAAGATCAAGATCAAGATCAAGATCAAAGGCTGGGCCACCCGCCATGAGACCGAAGAATGGGCCAGCTTTGCTGCGTTATTGTTCTGGGTTAATGTAAGACTTCTCACACGGGGACAGGAAAGGGAATATCCATGAATGCAAATCGTGTTGTAGTTGTTCTGATCGGACTAGCAGCGTTAGTCGCACCATGTTGCTCGGCTCAGGAAATTGGAACCGTTGAGGCGTGCCGTTCATATCGTGAAGCGTGGTACACAACAGCGGACGTTGATACAAAGCATTTGCCAGCAAGAGAATTGGTACGCCGAGCCGAACAGATGCTTACTTGTGGCAAGGAGATTGACTCTAAACCTTTGTCCGAGGGCGATAGCGCTAAAGAAGCGGTGAAGGTGGCGATCGCCCACATGGGGTATTCCATTCTTGCAGCGACCTATCAACAGGAAGCGTTGAATCGCGCTTTATGGTTCATCGATAATAAACATCTGACGAAGGAGTTCGTGGCTAATGATAGCCAAAGAGTCACCAAGCCCGCCCCCTAGCCGGTATGAGTTGGACGCGAAATAACATGGCCGGCTTACGTGGCACCCGTCACAATCAGCACGTTTCGTTCAGGAACGTCTGAGGTTATTTGGGGACTGCGCAATTTTCCGAAACAATGCCAGCTCTTTGCTCTCCACAAAATTTCTTCCAATAATTTTCAGCGGCCCATCAGGTTTCATTGCGAAGTCCAGATGCGGCTGCGGCGACTCGCGGTGGTCGGCCTTTATGTAGGCAATGTATCCGCCGAGGTAGAAATGGTAGTAATTCACACCGTCCCATTTAGCTCGACATGGATCAAGAATTGCATGCGCGAGAGGGCCGTCGAACTTCGCGAGAGTGACGCTGAAGTCATGCTCAGCTCCCGGATCATTCCCTTGGAGAAACTTCTTAGCTTCGGTCTCGTATGGACCGAGCCTCACATTCTTATAGAACAAATGTTTTGAAACAGAGGCCCTCCAGAGCAAAGAGATGAAAAACAATTTCAGTAGGTCGTATCGATAACTTGCTACTTCATACCCAATAACTTGTTTGCCCTGTTGGATCTCAACCGCATTGCTCGGCATGCTCTTGAGGAACTCTTGTGCATAGGTATCCCATGGTCCAAAACCAGGCTCGCATTGATCGCAGAGTATTCCGCTGTCGTAGACCCCGATTGGAGACCGCTTCGGGTATTGCCCTTCAGTATTCGTGAGAAGAAGGGGTACTTCCCCACCAGCCCGGAAAGGGCGGAAAAAACTTTCGGGGATCACATGGGCCTCGATCATCTTTTTCCCAGGTTCTTCGCAGTACCTACATGTCATAGGCTCAGTGTAGCCGACGGAGCAAGTGGTCGTGCGGACTGCATCCTCCGGGAGGAAACCATTAGTCTGCGTTGATAAACTGCAAAGTTATCTGGGCGGGTGGCCGCCCTTTTCATAGGTTTGATCTTCCTTCCAAAAACGGAACCCTGGGTTCCCCGTCCTTGCGTTTTTTGCAAGGGCGGGAACGATGCTGCCGATATTATGAGTAGCCATGTTGCATCGACCTTCGTTTTTTTGGGTCGGGAGCCCCACGTTGTCTGCCTGTTGACACAGCCCCCGGCAGCTTTTACCTTTGAAGCCATATGGAACTGAATCTGCGTCCCGCTTTGCAGGCTAAACTCGCCGTCCTCGCTGCCGAGCAGGGCTGTGGGGCGGAGGCGCTTATCGAAAAAGCTGTCGAGCGTTTGGTGAGTTACGACACATGGTTTCTCGCTGAAGTGGAAAAGGGACTCGCCGAAGCGGAACGCGGCGAACTGATCGACCATGAAGATGTTCTCAAGATGATCGAGCAGCGATATCCGGATCACCAAAGTTGCAAGTAACTCCCGACCTTCCATCCCCAGTAGAGACTGTCATTCTGACGGCGGGTGGCCCAGATTTTGATCTCTCTGGCGTAACCAGGACGGGGCACCCTTTTTCTTGGTTGTGAAAATGGAAATCAAGATCAAGATCAAAGGCTTGGCCACCCGCCAGCGGACAAGAGTGTCCACTCTACATTTCCGCCAATGTTAAACTTTGAAGTTCACTTCTGCACTTTTTTCCTATCAGGAGTTCTTTATGCAAATCAAAAAAGCAGGCATTCTAGGCGCGGGTACCATGGGCAACGGGATTGCCCACGTCTTCGCGCGTTCTGGTTTTGACGTTACTCTTTGCGATGTGGAACAGCGGTTCGTGGATCGCGCTCTCGAAACTATCGGCAAGAATCTTGACCGCGAAGTTTCGAAGAACAAAATCACGGCGGAAGACAAGACCGCCACTCTCGGACGCATTAAAACAACCACTGATCGCTCGCAACTCGCTGCGTGTGACATCGTCGTCGAAGCGGCGACCGAGAAGTTCGATATCAAAGCGCAGCTCTTCCGCGATCTCGATGCGGCTTACCGTCCGGAGGTGATTCTGGCTTCGAATACGTCGTCTATCTCCATCACCAAGCTGGGCGCGCTCACCAAGCGTCCCGACAAGGTTATTGGCATGCATTTTTTTAATCCCGTTCCAGTGATGAAGCTGGTCGAGGTGATTCGCGGTCTGGCGACGTCGAACGAAACTTACGAAGCTGTCCGCGACTTGTCCGTCAAGCTGGAAAAGACTCCCGTGGAAGTGAACGACGCGCCAGGGTTTGTCTCCAACCGCGTGCTCATGCCGCTGCTCAACGAAGCCATGTTTACCGTGATGGAAGGCGTGGCCACGGCGGAGGCGGTGGACGAGGTTTTCAAGCTGGGAATGGCGCATCCCATGGGCCCTCTTACACTTGCAGACTTTATTGGTCTCGATGTCTGTCTCGACATCATGCGCGTGCTGCAAGATGGTTTGGGCGACCCGAAATATCGTCCGTGTCCACTGCTCATCAAGATGGTGGATGCGGGGTGGTTGGGGCGGAAGTCTGGGCGCGGGTTTTATAAATACTAGACCTGCCAGGTTGCATTTTCAGGTACTTAAGGGACGTGTACTTCAGGTTACCGGGGTCAGGTTGAATATTCCCAAAACGGGTCTAGAATTTTAGACTGAGGCCTATGGTGAAGATTTTGGGGAGTATTGTGATGCGACCAATTACAGGTAAATTCCTGAATCGGGAATCCCGGCGTAGGGGGGCCTACGCGCTCCTGGGCGCGGTCTTGATCCTTGGGCTAGCGGCGCCCGCATCCGCGCAGCAAAATGCCGCCACGGGGCAGCCAGTGAGCCTGGTGAGGGACTGGAGCTCCAAGCACATCCTGTTTACCAATGGAGCGTCTCCGGAAGCTGTTGTAGCGACTCAGCGCGATCCCCGGAGTTGGCAGAACTGGTTGTATCGCAATGCGTGGATGTTTCGTTCGAACGCGGCCCAACTGCCGGCCGCTGATGCCGCGCAGGCACAGTTGGACCAGGCACAGTTGGACCGTCCTCGGCTGGACCAGGCAGGACTCTCCGGCCTTTCGTTCCGAGGCTTACCTGGCCTTAAGGCGAAGACCAAGAACAAGCACTCCAAGATTGACTGGGCCATGTCGCTCGGCGGAGGGCCCATGGCGATTGCGGAAACTCCGGCGAAGTTCAGCTTTGACGTCAACAAGCCGCCAGACTGCACCAATGACTTCGTAGTGTATGTAGTCTCTGCCACGCCCGGCGCGGGCAAACAAGCCAACATTTTGGCTTTCAATAACTTGTATTCCGGCCCCGCGCCTGCTTTGTGCAATCGGACGACGCCGAAGTTTCTGTGGTCCTACGCGGTGGGAACTGGCAGCGTGGATCTTTCGCCCGTGCTTTCTTTGGATGGCAAGAAGGTAGGCTTTATCGAGACTGGCACGCGCGCGCTGTTTCATGTGTTGACATGGGTAGCGGGGCAGGGAACGGATGCGACCACGGGAGCGGTTGCGCCGGGCAGCGGTTCTTCGGTGACGACGCTGGACTACACGAATCTGACCACGGCCGGATGCACGGCGAACACCGGCGGCAATCCTAATGGCTCGCCTTATGTGGACTATGGGACCGACACGGCGTATCTGGTGGCGTCGAACGGGATACTTTACCGCATCAAGGGCGTATTCAAGGGCACGCCGGCACTGGATATCTGTATTACGGTTTCGGCGGGGGCCGCGTTGACGTCTCCGGTATATGACTCGGTGTCGAACAAAGTTTTCGTCTCCGATGGCAAGACGGTTTACGCCTATACGCCGGGGGCGACTTCGTTTACGCTGGCGGGCTCGATCCAGGTGGCGGCGAGCACCAGCGGCATCATTTTGTCGCCGTACGTGGATTCGACGGACGGGTTTGTGTATGCGTTTTCCAGCAGCAACACGGCGGGAACGAACTCGATTGTTTCGCAGATGCCGACGTCGCTGGCATCGCACACGGATGCGCCAATTGGTCCGAGCACGGGGGGTAGCTCCGCGAACTACATTCTGGATGGCGATTTCGACAACAAGTATTACGCCAACGGAATCAGTGCGGGTACGCTGTATGCTTGCGGAACGCAGGCCGCGTCGGCCAATCGGCCGGCACTCTACGCCATTTCGTTTGGCACGAACGGTGTGATGAATACCACGCCCGCCATGTCGAACGACGTGAATATCAATTCGTCGACCAATCCGAGAAGCATCTGCTCGCCTCTGCTGGAGTTTTACGACGGTACAAATGACCGCTTGTTTGGTGGGGTGGGACAGCTGGCTTCGACCGCTGGCGCCAACCTTATGACTATGTGGAATATCAACTCGAGGATTACGTCGAACACGGCAGTTCCGGCAGCGATCGCCATCAACGAGTTAGGTGGATCGAGCGGCATTACGATCGATAATGTAAGCACCAGTCCGCAAGCGTCGAGCATTTACTTTGGTACCCAGGCGCAAGGTTCGGCGGCACCGTGCGGCGCTGGGCTGTATTGCGCGGTGAAGCTGACGCAGTCGGGCCTGCAATAGCCCGGACTGACCGTCCGGATTGTATGTAACTTCCTTTCCGCGCCTGCATCCTATCGCGATAGGGTGGGGTGACGGCTTGACCTGTCAAGAAGTGGTGCGTCAAATCTCGGCGTATCTCGATGCTGACCTCGACGCCGAAACGCGCCGGTGGTTGGAGGAGCATTTCGCCGCCTGCCAGCGCTGCACGGCGATTCTGGATGGCACGCGGAATGTGATCCTCTTGGTGGGGGATGACCGGTTGTTCGTTCTTCCAGCGAATTTTGAGGAACGGCTGCGGGAAAGACTCGGGCTGGCGATTTCAAGATCGTACTGACAATTTACGCCGAACCGGGAACTGGCCGTGTCATTCCCCAAAAAATCGACCCGCAGGGGCTAAAGCCGGTTTATCTTGTGATGTGATGGCACGGCTGAAGCCATGCCCTTCCCGAAACCTTCGTCCACTCAAAAACTGCAATGGCACGATTTAGAGTCAAAGAGTGCATACTACTTTGTTACCTTCCGGCCCGAATCACATCTCATGAGACTGAAGCGCGCGGTGCATCCTGCTTGATCCGGAGTGCCTGAGCGCCAGGAGCACTCAATGACCAAAGAAGAAGAACGTCTAGCTGAATCGCGCGGTCGCGATAAACATTGGAAGCGTTGGGGCCCTTACCTGAGTGAACGCGCGTGGGGTACTGTGCGCGAGGACTACAGCGCGGGCGGTACGGCCTGGGAATATCTGCCGCATGATCATGCGAGGTCGCGGGCTTATCGTTGGAATGAAGATGGACTCGCGGGGATCTCGGATCGACGCCAGCAAATCTGCTTTGCGGTTGCTTTGTGGAATGGGCGCGATCCCATCCTGAAAGAACGCATGTTTGGGCTCACCGGCAACGAGGGCAACCATGGCGAGGATGTGAAGGAATATTACTTTTATCTCGACAGCACGCCGACGCACTCCTACATGAAGTATCTCTACAAGTATCCGCAGGCGGAGTTTCCGTATGCGGAACTGGTGGCGGAAAATCGCCGTCGGGATAAGAACCAGCCGGAATTCGAGTTGATGGATACAGGAGTGTTCAACGAAGACCGCTACTTCGATGTGCAGGTGGAGTATGCGAAGGCGGATGTGGAAGACATTCTGATCCGGATCACGGTTACGAACCGCGGCCCGGAACCGGCATTGCTGCGCCTGCTGCCAACAATCTGGTTTCGTAACCGATGGTCGTGGGGAGGGAAAGATCCTCGGCCCGAGTTATTTGAAACGGGGAACGCACCGACGATCGAGCTGGACCACGATGTGATTGGGCGACGCTGGCTGCATTGCGAAGGTTCGCCGGAATTGCTGTTTACGGAAAACGAAACGAATGCGCAGAAGCTGTTTGGTATCGGGAACAGGACTCCATTTGTTAAAGACGGCATTCATGAATATGTGGTGAAGGGCGATACGGATGCAGTGAATCCGGCGCGGCGGGGCACGAAGGCTGCGGCGGATTATCAATTGATGTTGGGGGCCGGGGAAAGCAAGAGGGTGCGGCTGCGGCTGACGAATGTCGATCCCACGCCTTCTCGTGCCGACGAGCGTATGCCCGCAGGCCACACCACGGCGTTTGCAGGATTTGACGAAGTGTTTGCAACGCGATTGCAGGAAGCCGACGAATTTTATAAGACTGTGATTCCGGAACAGCTTTCCGACGATGCCAAGAATGTGATGCGGCAAAGCTTTGCGGGAATGCTGTGGTCCAAACAGTATTACCACTACGTGGTGAAGGAGTGGCTGGACGGCGATCCGGGCAATCCGCCGCCTCCGGAGAGTCGCAAACACGGACGCAATCATGAATGGGGACACCTGTTTAACGCGGACGTGATTTCCATGCCGGATAAGTGGGAGTATCCGTGGTATGCGGCGTGGGACTTGGCGTTCCATTGTGTTCCGCTGGCGCTGGTGGATTCCCATTTCGCCAAAGAGCAGCTGATTCTGCTGTTGCGCGAATGGTATATGCATCCGAGCGGGCAGATTCCGGCGTACGAGTGGGCGTTTGGAGATGTGAATCCTCCGGTGCATGCCTGGGCGGCGTGGCGCGTTTATAAGATTGATCAGAAACGGCATGGCAAAGGGGATCGCAAGTTTTTGAAACGCGTGTTCCATAAGCTGCTGCTGAACTTTACGTGGTGGGTGAACCGCAAAGATGCGGAGGGGATGAACGTCTTCCAGGGCGGCTTTTTGGGTCTCGATAACATTGGTGTGTTTGATCGCAGCGCGCCGCTGCCGACGGGCGGATTTATTGAGCAATCGGACGGCACGAGTTGGATGGCGATGTATACGCTGAATCTGCTGGCGATTGCGCTGGAGTTGGCCAGCGAAGATTCTTCCTATGAAGATGTGGCGAGCAAATTTTGGGAGCATTTTGTCTATATTGCGCATGCGATGGGGCATCGCGGTGAAGATGGTGTGGGCCTGTGGGACGAGAAGGACGGCTTTTTCTACGATGTGCTGCGTTTGCCAGATGGCACGCACTATCCTATGAAAGTGCGATCCATGGTGGGGCTGATTCCGTTGTTTGCGGTGGAAACGCTGGAACCGGAATTGCTGGACAAGTTGCCCGGTTTCAAGAGGCGACTGGAATGGTTTATCAAGAACCGGCCGGATTTAACCGAGCACATGGCCTGCATGGAGACGCCAGGGAGTGGCCAGCGAAGGCTGCTTTCGATTGCGAATCCGGAACAGCTTCGAAGTATTTTGCAGTTCATGCTGGACGAAGGGGAATTTCTTTCGCCGTATGGGATTCGAGCGTTGTCGAAGTCGCATGACGAACATCCGTATTGCCTGGAAGTGGACGGCATGCGGCATTGCGTGGACTACGAACCGGCGGAATCTACTAGCGGGCTTTTTGGCGGGAATTCGAACTGGCGCGGGCCGATTTGGTTCCCGGTGAACTTTCTGCTGATTGAGTCGCTGCAGAAATTCGATTACTACCTGGGCAAAGATTTCAAGGTGGAATTCCCGCGCGGTTCTGGAACAATGATGACGCTGTGGGAAGTAAGCCAGGAACTTTCAATGCGGCTGTCAAAAATCTTTCTACGCGATGGCAGCGGAAGGCGCCCGGTCTATGGGGGGATTGAGAAATTTCAAAGCGATCCGCACTGGCGCGATTTGATTCTGTTTTATGAATATTTCCATGGCGACAACGGAGCGGGTTTGGGGGCCAGTCACCAGACGGGCTGGACGGGGCTGGTGAGCAAGCTGCTGCAACAGAGTGGGGAGCGCGGAGAGCGTGGCCAAGAAAAGAAATCGGAATTGGCGGAAGTGGGCGGGGACGACTGAGGCTTACTTATGGTTGATATGCGCGGCGAGGCGTAAGCGCAGGCGTTCGCTGAATCCGGGGGGAAGCTCCAAGGTTTTTCCGTCGGCCAGCAGGCGAAGGGTATTGTTGGTTCCATCCAGGATGGCAGAGCAGTGCTTGCAGCCACGCACATGGGCTTCCATGCGGGCGCGCAAGTTGGCATCGATTTCTCCGTCAATGTAGTTCGAGATCTGCAAGATTACATGTTCGCAGTCAATCTCGAGGATGGAATGGTCGTCGGGCACAATCAAGTTCTCCTGTTAGAACGGCCTTATTTTTTTATACGTGGGAGTGCCTACGCTCCAACTGCCGTCAAATCCTGGCGCCAGCGCATCGCGCATCATGAGGCGCGCGCGCAGCAGGCGCGTCTTTACGGCGGCCTCTGTGATACCGAGAGCTTCCGCCGTTTCCGCAATATTTAGGTGTTCGATATCGCGCAGGACCAGCACTTCGCGATACTTCGGCTTCAGCGACTGCACAGCCCGCTGCAATGCCTCTTTTAGCTCTTTGCGTTGCAACGCTTCGGACGGAATCTCGCGCCAATCTGCGTAGTCGATGGGGAAATATTCGCCCTCATCATCCTGCGCGCCTTCGTCCATGGAGGAATACAAGCCTTTGCGTTCTTTGCGGATCCGCAAGCGGGCTTCGTTGAGTGCGATCTGCACCAGCCAGGTGCTGAATTTTGCTTCTGCGCGAAATTGCCCGATGTGCGTCAGGGCCTTGAGAAAAGCTTCCTGCGCGGCATCTTCCGCATCGGTCGGATTACCGAGCACGGAAAACGCGGCTGCGTAAACGGAGCGTTGATAGGGCTGAATCAACTCGTAAAAGAGAGCGCGATCACCCGCTTTGATGCGAGCGATGAGATCGGTTTCCCGCGAATTCGGAATGGTGGCGGTAACGCTCATGCAGTTTGGCCTGACGGCTTGTTCAGTATAGAGTAGGCGGAAGCGTTTGGTCTTCAGGACGGCATGCAATCCCCGAACAGTTCGTATGATTCCGGAGTCCTTCGAGGGCCGGTGAATCAAACTTTTGATGCAATTGTGATTGGTGGTGGGGCCGCAGGCTTGATGTGCGCCATTGAGGCGGGGCGCCGGGGACGCCGCGTCCTCCTGCTTGAACACGCCGAGCGCGTGGGGAAAAAGATTCTGATTTCCGGCGGCGGACGCTGCAATTTTACGAATTTGCATTGCCAGCCGGAAAACTTCCTCTCTGCAAATCCTCATTTTTGTAAATCTGCCCTGGCCCGATATACGCCGGCGGATTTTATTGGGCTAGTGGAAAAGCACGGTATTGCGTATCACGAGAAGACCTTGGGGCAGCTTTTCTGCGACGGCTCGGCGCGAGAAATTGTCAGCATGCTGGAGCGGGAGTGCGCGGACGCGGGCGTGAAGATCCTGGTGAATGCAAGCGTGGCGAAGGTGCGCCGCGAGGTTGATTTTATTGTCGAGATTGCTGGCGAGGAGTTTCGCGCGCAGTCGGTGGTTGTGGCTACGGGCGGGCTCTCCATCCCGAAAATGGGTGCCACGGCATTCGGTTACGATCTTGCGCGGCAGTTCGGGTTGAATATTGTGGAATGCCGTCCTGCGCTGGCCCCGTTTGTTCTGAAGCCAGAAGATCGCGAACGATACTGCGATCTCGCCGGAGTTTCGATGGAGGTGATCGCCTCGGTGGCATTTGCTGGGGCGCCGACGTTTCGCGAGAAGATGCTGATCACCCACAAAGGTTTCAGCGGGCCAGCGATTCTGCAGATTTCGTCGTACTGGAGAGCGCCGATGCCGATCGCTCTCGACCTTGCGCCTGATCGCGAAATTATAGTTCCGCTGATCGAGTTGAATGCGAAGCGAGATCTCGCAGCCGCGAAAAATGCCTTTCGCAGCGCGCTCCCGAACCGTATCGCGGAGCGCTGGGTCGATCTACATCCGCCGACGGATTGGACCAATCACGGTATTGCTGAAATGGAACGTCTCGCGCACAGATGGGAGATTGTGCCTGCGGGGACGGAAGGGTATGACAAGGCCGAAGTCACCGTCGGGGGTGTCGATACAAATGAGCTGTCCGCAAAGACAATGGAGAGTCGCAAAGTACCGGGGCTGTATTTTGTAGGCGAAGTTGTGGACGTGACCGGGCATCTCGGCGGATTCAATTTTCAGTGGGCTTGGGCGTCGGGATATTGTGCGGGGCAGGCGGTGTAACGTTACTTGATCGCGGCCGCCGGTTCCGGCAGCTTGTATGGTTTCAGGAAGTCCCAGGCATCGGCGTTGATCTTGTCGGCTAGGGCGTAGTAGTTGTGATCGTGGTCCTTGAACTCGATGTAGTGCAACGGGAATTCTTCCTTTTCGAGAAGGTTTCGAGTTTTCCGGACGCGAGCGAGGGAAAAGAATTGGTCGCCGTCTCCGATGTAGATGGCAATCGGAGTCTTGCGACGGGCCTTTTTGACGATCCATGCGTACTCGTCCGCAATGACCATGGCGTGAATGGCAGCCGCCGCGAAATATTCGGATTCCAGCATGGCGCCGTCGTAGGCGAGATAGCCGCCGGCGGAATTTCCAAATAAATAAATGCGACTCGGATCGATTGCCGTGCGCTGCTTTGCGTCTTCCACGATGCAGTGAAACACCTTCATCGCGACATCTTCCAGATTCGGATCGCGAGGGAGTTCAGGTGCAATTAGAACGATGCCTTCCTTCTTGGCCAGACGCTTCCACGGCTCAATCTGATTGTCGGCGTGATCACCCGCGCCGTGTAGAAGCAGAATCGCCGGCAAAGGAGTTTTCTCGGAGGAAGCAAATAGCAGATAGCGAAATTCGCGATCTGCGCAACGAATAGTTTTGGAACCCACGTCCGAAGCGCCGCAAGGAATTGCCCCAAGGCCAATTGAGATCAGCGCAAGAACGCATAAAAAGAGTCTGCAACTTTCAGGCAATGAGCACCTCGACTACTAAGTTCGTGAAAGATACCACGCGTTACCTGCTTGCTTTCGCCGTGTTGGCTGGATGATCGGGCCGGAGCGGTCTGTAGGGAACGGGCGAGGAAAGTACAGTAGAAGTTGAAGTCATCCCGAAAGGAGTCAGGCGGTCAATCAGAGATTCCAAATGTGCAACAGAGAGTAATCCGGCCCGCAGAATGAAGGAGTCCGTCCCGGTAACGCGGTGGCATTCCAGAACTTCAGGTATGCGCTTCAGAGCGAGCGTTGCGCGGCTGACCATGTTTTCTCCGCCGGAAATGGCGAGCCGCATGTAGACGACGATTGGAAACCCAGCGGCCGCCGGGTTCACCGCTGCGTGATAGCCGCTGATGATGCCTGCCTCTTCCATTTTACGAACACGCTCGGTGACAGCGGGAGTGGAGAGACCGACGCGCCGTCCAACTTCCGCAAAGGATAGGCGCGCGTTCTGCTGCAGTTGCTCGAGGATGCTCCAGCCGAGGGAGTCGAGGAGTTTGTGGCCATCGGCGAAGGGCATGGTGATGTCTCCGAATACTTAACGATCATAAAGTTGTTGATCTCACTTGTCGAGAAAAACATGGCAAATAGCTTAGTAAACCGCTGCTTGTGGCTGTGCTCCTAGAGCGGTCCACCCTAGACTTGAGTCTACTAAATTCTTGAGCCGGACTCGCACACTCGTAACCTTTCCGCAGTCGCAGGTAAGTGTGACACTGAGTCGGTGGGCGGATTCGGACGCAGATGAGGATTCCATGGCCAGCGCAACTTTGAAGATCGCAGACGAGTTCTTGACGACGCAGAACTATGCTGCGTACACCTTGGAGCAGCAGTCCGTTTGGGCTGAGCTGGTCAATCGCCGGATGCCGCACATTGAACAGTGGGCTTGCGATGAATATCGCGAAGGCTACGAAATTATTGGCTTGAGCGCGCAAAGAATTCCTGATTTGTATGTGATCGCAGCGCGACTGGAACCGCGCACGGGGTGGGCTACGACGCCGGTGACGGGTTTTATGCCGGCCGATGCGTTTTTCGAAATGCTGGAGGCACGTCGATTTCCTACGACGACGTGGTTACGCGAACGCACTTCGATTGACTACACGCCTGAGCCTGATATCTTTCACGATGTTTTCGGACACGTCCCCATGCACGCGCACAAAGTGTTCGGAGATTTTCTACAACACTACGGAGCGGTTTGTGCCCGGGTGCAGGATAAAGAGATTTTAGAACGGTTGGGGCGACTCTTCTGGTACACGGTGGAGTTTGGTTTGATTCGGCAGAAGGGCAAGATCAAGATTTACGGCAGTGGCGTAATCAGTTCGCACGGAGAAAGCGAGAGCGTGATCAGCGGTCGCTGCGAGGTGCGCGATTTTAATCTTGACGAAGTGCTGGCCACCCCGGTGAAGGTGGATGAAATTCACAAGCTGCTGTTTGCGATTGAGAGCTTTGAGCAGATTTACGAAGCGATGCAGCAGGCGGAAGCGCGACTCCTGCCCTAAGTTGTTCTGTTTGTTCAAATCTACTTGCTTGAGCCTGCAGCGGCAGTCCGCGCCGTGGCGTGCTGATTTCCGGCCAGCTCATTCAAAGCCTGTAGCGGAATCGAATCCACCAAAGCGCGTGTGTAGGGATGCTGCGGGTTTCGGAACACCTGCGCGGTTTCCGCACATTCCACAATCTGGCCTGCCGAAAGAACCGCGACGCGATGGCTGATCGCCGCTACCGATAGCAGGTCGTGCGAAATATACAAAATACTCATATTGAAACGCTGGCTGAGATTGGCAAACAGCCTTAGTATTTCCGACTGCGTGACGGGGTCGAGGGCGCTGGTCGGCTCATCCGCCAGTAGAAGCGCGGGGCGATGCAGCACGGCCATTCCGATGAGAACACGTTGTGCTTGCCCTACGCTCATTTGCGAAGGATAGCGGCGTAGGAACTCATCGTCGGACGGCAGGCTGACTGTGGAAAGCATTTGTCGGATGGCCTCATTACAATCTTCGCGCGAGCTTTTGACGTGAGCTCGCCAAGCTTCCGCGAGTTGAGTTCCAATTCGCAAGGCAGGGTTCAAAGAGGCCAACGGGCTTTGCAGGACGAGGCCAATTTCCTTGCCGCGCAGCGCCCGCATTTCGCTTTCACGCAGCAGCATCAGGTCGCGACCTTGGAACTCGATGGAGCCCGTCGCCGCGCCGCGCTTCAGGTGCAGTAGCCGCAGAATCGCTAAAGATAGCGTGCTTTTACCGCAACCGCTCGGGCCGACGAGCCCAAGAATTTCTCCACGGCCAATCTCAAAGGTAACCTCGCGCAGAACGGCTGGCTTGTTTGCGTAGTGTGCCGAGAGCGAGAGTTTGAGTAACGATTCCATGGTTCCAGGTCTTGCATTCAGAAAAACTATTTGCTTGCAACTTCCGCGCTCTTTGAAATGCGGTCGATGTTCCAATAAACGTAGGGCTGCAAAACAGCGGGCTGTGCGTTGTGCAACTTCGGAGAAATTGCCGAGAGTGCATGGCGGTTTACCAGATAGATGAACGGCGCCTGCTCCCAGGCAATCTGCTGAACGCGGTCAAACGCTTCTTTGCGCTTCTTGGGGTCGAGGCTGGAAGCCTGCGTCCGCATCAGGCGGTCGATCTCCGCTTCCCACGCCGTTTCGGGTTGCTTTTGACGCGGGTTCCATTGGTGATTGTCCGCAGAGCTTAGCCAAACATTCATTTGTGCATCCGGTCCGAGGCTCATATTCGTGAGGCCCAGCAGGCACGCCTCATAGTCATAGGTGCGCGTGATGCGTTCGATTAAAGAAGGGAAGTCGAGCGGCACCACATTGAGTTTGATTCCAATCTGGCTCAAGTCTTGCTGCATCATGGTGGCAATGCGTTCGCGGGTTTTGTTGCCCGCGCCCGTCACTAAGGAGAATTCCACCAGGTGGCCGTCGCGGTCGAACAATTGTCCGTTCTGTAAACGGAAACCATCTTGTGCGAGCAATTTGAGCGCGCCTTGCCGGTCATAGGAATGCGTCGTCAGCCTGGTATTGAACCAAAACTTGTCGGCTGGCGAGAGCATTCCCACCGCGGATTGTGCCCGCCCCCGGTAAACAATACGTGCGATGTCGTCGCGATTGAGGGCTTGCCAAATGGCGACGCGAAAATTCGTAGACCGAAACCATGCGCGTTTATAGGCTGGGATCGGCGACTTTGGCGTTTGATTGAACCACACTTGTTCTGGATCTAGTGTTACTCCAGAATCGTGTCCGCTGCCAGCTTGCTCGGTTTGAACGCGGCTGTAATATTCTGCGTCGACGTTATCGACCAGATCGATTTCTCCACGCAAGAAGCGCAGCATTTCGGTATCGCGGTTTCCCTGAATGTCCAGTCGCACGGAATCCAGATAAGGCAGCTGCCGCCCGTTTTCGTCATGCTTCCAATAGTTCGGATTGCGATTGAGTTGCAGATACGAGCCCGCCTTGTAATCGGATACATAGAAGGGCCCTAGCACCGCCATCTCTTTCTTAGGCGACTTAGCCGACATGATTGCGACTTGATCGAAATGCTGGTCGAGGCTGGCAATCGGCGCGGGAAAGGTTACAGAAATCTTGTTGGGCGCGAGTACCTGCGTCTGTACCTTGCCGTCCCCCGAGCGAAACGCGTCCCCCGTCGGCGAATGCAGGCTGAGATCCATCAAGCGTTGCATGGTAAAGGCAACGTCGTCCGCGGAAAACGGTGTTCCGTCCGAGAAACGAAGTCCCTCGCGAAGCCGAAATGAAATTGTGCGGCCGTCCTTGGAAACTTTCCACGATGTAGCGAGTTCCGGCTCCAATTGCTGCGTGAAGCGGTTGAGCCGCATCAGGAACCCGCCCGTAATGTAACGGACGCGTTCAGACGGATCATCATCGACCAGCACTGGGTCAAAAGTCTTCGGATCACTGCGCAAGCAGAAGCGTAGCTGTCCGCCACCTTGGGCGGAAGCTAGCGTAGTGACAAAGAAAAAAATCAGCGATAATAAAACGCGCGAGCGGGAGTTCATGATGGCAGCTCCTGATCCACAAGCAGAACCTGAAACGATGTGACAACCGCGATGAGTAACAGCAGCGGCACAAATACCCAAGGCTGTCCGGAGATCGCCGTGAGTCCGCTCAGTTCCTTGAGCAAGCTTCCCCAGGAAGGCAGCGGTTCCACAACCCCGAGGCCAAGGATTCCCAAGTTTGCTTCCGCGAGGATGAAGACCGGAATCGAGATCCAGAATTGCGTGAGCAGCATGGGCTGCAGGTTCGGCGCAACGTGACGGAAGAGAAGCCGCGCTTCCCCGCAGCCCATCGCTCTTGCCTGCAAGGAGAAATCCGAAGCACGCAACGACCGCGCACCGGCACAGACAACACGCGCCGCTGCCGCCCAACCAAGCAATCCGAGAATGAGAAATGTAATCGCCACAGAGTTCATCGGCGAAACATTCAGCGGCATGAGCGCGCGCGCCGTGAGCAGAAGAAAGAGCCATGGCAGCGAGAGCACTAAATCCGCGGCAGCCATCAGCACCCGCTCCGTCCAACCGCCCCAGTAGCCCGCGATGCCGCCAATCAGTCCCGCGAGTACAGACGTGAGGAACGCCGCCGCCGGAGCCAGCAGCAACGAGATTCGAGTGCCTTGCAGCAGCCTTGAAAAACGATCTCTTCCTAAATCATCCGTGCCGAGCCAGTGTTGATGTGACGGCGCGGCGTCCGGCTCCTCGCGAAACTGCATGGCATAGGAGGCGGGCGCAATGGTTCCCGCCAGCAGGCAAGCGGCGAAAGTCATCGCCAAGACTCCAATCGCGATGTTCCGCATCCAGATCATGCTAGCGTTCTCATATTCGCACTCTGCAGAATTCACCCAACAATTCCACGGCGGACTTTGTCATGACGGTGGCCAGAGTCACGATCCCGGTAAGGCAAACAAGAAGGTACATATCCCGCGCCATGGCGGCCTTCCATGCCAGTTGGCCAATTCCGGGGAGGTCGCACACAACCTCGACTGGTACGGCGGCACTCAGCGCCAAGCTCAATGAAACCGCCAACAGTGCCAGCCACTGCGGCGCGGCGGGCGACAAGTAATGCCACAGAAAGATACGGATACCGCTCAGCCCTTTGGCGCGCGCCGTCAACACGTGGGGTAGCATCGCGGTTTGTCGCAGCAAAGTGCGCGCGTAGCGAAAGACCTTCGGAAAGATTACAAGCCCCACGACTAACGCCGATGGCGACCGCGTCAACAAAAAGAAAAGCGCCAGAACAGCGGCGGGAATGCACAAGAAGAGGGTTGCGAATGCATTTGCTCCCAACTCGTAGGCGCATCCTCGCACGAAGGCCAGCGGCACGGCCAGGCCGAATCCCATTCCCCATCCCACCAGCAATCCCCAAGCCAACAGCTTCATGGTTACGGGCAAACGTTCGGCGAGCAGCAGCCGTACTGGTTGATTTAGAGATGGTGAGACGCCTAACTCGCCGTGCGCCAGCCCGCTTAGCCATGTGAAATAGAAATGAAAAATGTTGCGTTCTGAATCATGCGATTGTCGAATGGCCGCGCGCGTATCTTCGCTCAAGCGCGCATCGAATTCCCGTTCATCTACTCCGAATCCCGGTGCCAGGCGCGCCAGTGCGAGCGCTAGAAATCCTCCTACCAAGGTGATCAGCAGAATTCTGGTGGCGTGGTTCGCGAGTAAGACTAGCGTCGGTCGCATAGTTGGGTCCCGAGTTCTCTCTAATGATTCAGGAAGAGGGAGCGCCAGCAGCGCGGACTCGCCCCGTTTGTTCGTGATGTTGTTGTTTCAGAACGTACATGCGGCGGTCAGCCTCCGCCAACAGTTGCTCGGCGTCCAGTCCGTCTTCGGGATAGGACGTCTGTCCTACGCTTAACGAGAGAAGCTCTTCACCGCAAATCTCCTTACCGACTGCGGTCGCCAGTTCCATCAGTTGGCGAGTCTTGGTCAGAGCCGCATCTGCGGAGAGTCCCGGCATGACCAGGACAAACTCGTCGCCGCCCATGCGCGCAACATAGTCGTATTCGCGACAGACGCTTTTCAGGCGGTCGGCGAACAGGCGCAGCAAGCGGTTGCCCTCCAGGTGGCCATAGCGGTCGTTCACCTGCTTGAAGCCATTCAGGTCCGTGACCATCACGGCCAGAGCGCTTTGACTGCGCTTGCAGCGTGCCAATTCTTGATCCAAATGGAGAAAAAGTGATCGTGCATTTGGCAGCTCGGTCAAATAGTCGGTGGTAGCGGAACTTTCGGCTTGACGATACTTCAATGCGTTTTCTAAAGACAATGCAGCCTTTGAACTGATGGCTAACAGGATGCGTAAATTGTCGCTGTCGAACGCATCCAACTCCGTGCGGTAAAGGGTGAGTGCGCCAATCACGCCCGTACACCCCTCCAACGGAATGGAAAGGGCCGAACGCAAAGTGCTGAATTTACTCTCGTCGTCGAGATAACCGGGTTCCACCGATGGGTTTCCATTGATGATGGGCTTCCCATTCTGCGCCACCCAGCCGGAAACTCCTTCGCCCAGCGGAATCCGTAAGGAGGAAAAAAGACGAAAGTTGTCGCCGCTGACATATTGCGGAAGCAAGCGACCTTCCTCGCGCACGTAAACGGCGATGGAATCGTAAGGCACAATCCGTTTGAGTTTCACTGCAAGAACGGAAAGCGTTTCGTCCAGACTCAGCGAAGCGCCCAATTCATGGCTCAGTTCAAACAAGGACTGTGCTTCTTGTCGCGCTGCTGCAATGGAAGCCAGGAAGCCAGCTTCGTTTTTCTGCGGAGCGTTTTCAATCGAGGCGAATTCAAATCCTGCGGCAGGCGTCTGCCCTCGTTCCACCTTTACATTCACGGAGAGGCCGCTGAAGGGCACGGTGGCGGCTTGCGCTGTGACACGCGCTTCCATCTCGACGCAGTTGTCGCACAATACTTCCACAATTCGCGGATCGAAGGCCACGCCCGATTGCTCGCGCAGGCTTTGCAGGACATCCTCCATGGATAGGGCTTTTCGATACTGCCGGTCGGAGGCCAAAGCGTCCAGATAATCTACGGCGGAAAGAATGCGTGCCCCAATCGGAATTTCCTCGCCCTTCAATCCAAATGGATAGCCGGAGCCATCCCACTTCTCGTGGTGCGCGCGAACAATGGGAACCACGGGATAGGGAAAATGCACGCGCTCCAGAATTTCAGCTCCGACCAGCGGATGGATCTTGATCTTTTCGAATTCTTCCGGACTCAGCCTTCCCGGTTTGGAAATAATGTGTTCCGGAACAGCAAGTTTGCCAATGTCGTGCAACAAGGCTGCTGCCTGCACCGCCTCGCATTCGTCCGAGGACAAATTCAATTTCTTCGCCATCTCCACCGCGTAGACACGAACACGTTGTAGATGTTCATGCGTGGTGTGGTCTTTCGCTTCAATGGCCAACGCCAGCGCTTCAATCGTGCGCATGTGCAGGTTTGCGACTTCTTCCACATGCCGCTTTTCGTCGTCCAATTTCGCCAGGTAGAGGCGGTACGACCGATACACCACGTACACAGCAGGCAGCACCAGCAGGGAAGTCTCCCAGTGAATCCGGCGGTTGAGCCAGCCCACGAGAGATGCGATGCCCGCGTCCACCAGATAGTAGGGAAATGTCCAGAAGTAGAAGTCAGACCAAGTATTTTTGATCGATTGGTCTTCCGTAAGGGAAATTACGAAGGCTACTGGAAGCGTGTTTGCAAAAAAGAACACGGTAGCGGCCGCCAGCAAGGGTACGGAGATTCCGGCCTGCAGCATGCCGCCCAAGGCCCAGTGAAAAGTACCAAACGCCAATGCCGTAGCCATGCTGACGCTGGCAACGTTGAAGGCTACCTGGAACCCGCGGGGGCGGTCCGCAAACAGGCATTGTGCCAGCGTCGCCGCGCATCCAATCAGCAGAGTCTCCCCAAGGCTTAACTCCACTACGCCAAGCAGGATAAACAGAAAGTTGACTGACATCGTTCCAGCGATGCCGGGCAACTTCACTTTTAAACGCGAAGCAATGACGGCGATCGCCAGATACGAAACGAACTGCGCGGGATCATGACTCGACCAGTGTGCCAGGCCGAATCCGAGCAACAGGGTTCCTGCGATCACAATCGTGCGAATAAATGCGCGAGCACGCCCAGACAGAGCGTCCCAATTTTGCGCCTGTTCCGCCAAATCAACCCTCCGATAGGTGACCGCTGTAGCGTCGTCTGAATTGAGCAGATACGCACGCAAAACTGTGCGACACAACGTTATTCAAAGGTCGGTTTAGCGTAGTTCACCTGCCGTGTAAAGGGCAGAGTACCGAGGTAACAAAAAGGAGATGGTTGCGAGATCGATGAACTCTCAACTCTGCGGACGCAACGCTGAAACGATGGTAACTTTCCTGTCGCCCATCGGGGATGATAAGACAACGAAGGGAAAGAAGTGTGGGCTCAATGGCAGGAGAAGGTTTCGGTGTAAGCCCGCAGCGGGAAACACCGCCGGACCACCGACAAGACCAGCGCGAGGGCCAGCGTGAAGATCAGCGCGCAAGCCAGCGCGAAGATCGCGACCGGGTTCGTATCGGAGACCTCGTCGCCGTCGTGCGCAGCGACGCCATGCACAAGCTCCTTGGCATGGTGGAGCGCGTCGCGCGCCACAACGCCGCCGTCCTCGTCACCGGAGAAACCGGGACTGGCAAGGAAATGATTGCCCGCGCCATCCACCAGTATTCTTTGCGCTGCAATCGGCCCTTCGTGGATGTCAATTGCGCGGCCTTACCCGACAATTTGGCGGAAAGTGAGCTTTTTGGCCACGAAAAAGGCGCTTTTAGCAGCGCCGACAGCCAAAAGCCTGGCCTGTTTGAGATGGCCAACCACGGCACGTTGTTTCTCGACGAAATCGGCGAACTGGACGCCAAAGTCCAAGTAAAGTTGCTGCGCGTTTTGGACGGCGTTCCGTACTATCGCCTCGGCGGCAGCCGCAAAGTAACGGTCGATGTCCGCATCGTGGCTGCCACCAACCTGAATTTAGACGAAGCCGTTCACGATGGCCGTTTCCGAAGTGATCTGTACCACCGTCTCAATCAATTCCAGTTACGCGTACCGCCTTTGCGGGAGCGCCATGACGACATTGCTGCGCTGGCGGAGTTTCTGTTAGAGCAGAATTTGCCCGGCGGCCAGTTTTCTCCCGCAGCGATGGAAGTCCTGATTCGCGCGCCCTGGAAGGGGAATGTCCGCGAACTGCGCAATGTGCTGTTGAAGGCGGTCATGCACCTCGAGTCTGGACGTGCGGAGGTACGTCCTGCGGATCTGCTGCCCTTTCTTGGCCCGCACAAGCACGCCCCTGCAGCTGCGGGAGCCGGAGTCGCACCACAGCCTTTCCAAGGTAGCCTCGGCGACCTTGAACGGCAGGCCATCTTCGAGGCTCTGGCGAAAACCGGCGGTGATCGGGATGAAACCGCCCGCCAACTCGGCATCTCCCGCCGCACGCTAACCCGCAAACTCCAGCGGTATGAAAGGGAAGACGCTGCTAATCCAGGGTTGGGACGGATTAACACGGATCAGCAGCGCTATTTCCGTGTTGCCGTGCACATTCCAGCGGATCTCCAGTTGGATACGGGCGTCCGCATCGCCGCCGAGATTAACAACGTCAGTATTGGCGGTGTGGCCCTCTGCAGCCAGGAGACCCTCAACTATGGGGCCAAGGTTCAGCTCTGCTTTGGCTTGAACAAGACCACGTCCATCACCACTAGCGCCGAAGTGGTCTGGGTTGAAGGCAAGCGTGTTGGACTGCGCTTTACCGCTCTCAGCGCCACCGCACGACGCGACCTAGGCCGGTGGCTGCTCCAAAAGGCGCAGTCGGAGGGCTGGGACATCGGCCTCGCCGCCACCGAAACCGCCACCGTTTAGCAACTTCCGCCCAGCATTTCTTAGGACAATTTGTCCAAATCCACCCCGGACGGTGCCCTTCCAATGTTTTCAAGCAGATACAAGGAACCCCAGCTTTCCTTGCCGGACAAGTTGTCCGGAAGCGGCTTTACGCAATTGCGTAACTCCAAGTAATTACGGTACTTACCGGCCTCGCCTTGTGGTGGAAGGCTTGCTTCTCTCTAGGCACGACCCGCATCGAGGTCGAGAGGGAGGACTATGAAACCGACACTGAATCTGAAACCTAAGGGGCCAGCGGAGAAACGCCATCAACGCGGCCGGACTGCTGCTTGGGCCCTGGCATTCTTGGGAGCCTTCGGCCTTCCATTTACTGCGGTAGCGGCTCAGCGTGGCTTCTTAGACCGTGAAGATGCCTTTGCTGGCTCGAAGCTGTCTACCGAATTCCGAGCTGCCCGTTCAGCTCGGGGTTCTAATCAGATGGTGAAGGTCATTATCCAGTACAAGCAGCCTGTTATGAATAGGATGGCGGCTCCTGGCGAGGCAGAAATGCGCGCCAAGGGTGCCACCGTTAACGCTCGCCTCGGCTCCATTCGCGCCGTGGCTATGCGCGTACCCGCTTGGATGATTCCCCAGATCGCGAAGAATCCGAATGTCGCCTACATCACGCCGGATCGACCGGTGCAGATGACGGGCTACGACGAAGATGCAGGCACGGCGGTCTCGCGAGACGTTGCTGCAACACAGTTTAGCGTCGATGGAACCGGTGTCGGCGTGGCCGTGATTGACAGCGGGGTAGCCGATCACGCGGATCTTCACGATGCCAGCGGCGCTTCCCGGGTAGTTTACAGCGAGAGCTTCGTCGCGGGCGATATCGCAACCTCCGATAAGTACGGACATGGTACGCACGTTGCAGGCATCATCGGCGGCAATGGCTTTTCCTCGCAGTCCGGCAGCGGGTATGCGCGTCCTCTCACCGGCATGGCGGCTGGTGTGAACATCATCAACCTGCGCGTGCTGGACCAGAACGGTTCTGGCACGGACAGCCAGACGATTGCCGCTATTCAGCGCGCTATCGCTCTGAAGGCCACCTACAACATCCGTGTGATCAACCTTTCGTTGGGTCGCGGAGTTTACGAAAGCTACACGCTGGATCCTCTTTGCCAAGCAGTTGAGGCAGCTTGGAACGCAGGTATCGTTGTAGTTGTGGCGGCTGGTAACAGCGGTCGCGACAATTCGATCGGTACCCACGGCTACTCCATGATCGGAGCGCCGGGCAACGATCCTTACGTCTTGACTGTGGGCGCAACCCGCACACGCGGCACCGCGACCCGCACCGACGACGTGAAGGCCAGCTACAGCTCGAAGGGGCCGTCGCTGATCGATCACATCGTGAAGCCGGACTTGGTTGCACCCGGCAACCGTATCGCATCGCTGCGTGCGGCTGGTAGCACACTGGATACGAACCATCCTGAATTCCAGGAAGGCTCCGCGAACGGCGGTACGCCGCAATATTTCCGCCTGAGTGGAACCAGCATGGCGACGCCGGTTGTCGTGGGCGCCGTGGCCTTGATGCTGCAACAAAATCCGACTCTAACCCCGGATCAAGTGAAAGCACGCCTGATGAAGACTGCCTGGAAGGGTTTTGGTCTTTATTCTTCCGCTCTGGACAGCAACGGCAATACGTACTCCGATCAGTACGATGTGTTCAGCTACGGCGCGGGCTACCTGGATGTGCAGGCCGCTCTTGCCAATACCGATGTGGCGCAGGGTGCAGCCCTTTCGCCAACGGCCGTCTACAACGTGTTGAACGGTAGCGTGTATCTGGCGAACACCACGATTCGTCTGACCGCCAATTCAGTGGTTTGGGGCAATTCGGTTGTTTGGGGCACCTCCGTCGTGTGGGGCAACTCCACACTTACTGCGAACTCCGTGGTTTGGGGTAACAGCGTGGTCTGGGGCAACGTCAACGATAGCGCTTTCAGCGTCGTCTGGGGCAACAGCGTGGTTTGGGGCAACTCGAACACGCAAGCCTTCAGCAGCGGCGACGATGGCGAGAACTAACGAATACCGGGAGACTGTACAGAGAAACCATATGACACGCTCATTACCCAAATCGGCGCAACTTTTCGTCGGTGCGGTAGCGGCAGTCAGCTTGGTCCCGGTAATCGCCGGAGGCCTGCAGTGGCAAGCGCAAAACCCACTGCTTACGCTGAGTCTGCTAGCTGCAGCAGTCCTGACTTCGAAGATGAAAGTGAAGTTGCCAGGACTGACCAGCACCATGTCTGTGAACTTGCCGTTCCTGTTGTTAGCTATCGCGGAGCTGAACTTGTTGGAAGCTTCGCTGGTAGCCGCAGCCGCAGGATTGGCTCAAACCCTGGGCGGTGAGAATCGTCCGGAATTCGTAAAAGTACTGTTCAACACCTGCACACTGACCAACGCCGCCGCTGCATCTTATGTGGTGTTTCACCACGCGGGCAGCGAAGGCAAACTGACGATCGTCGCTCTCTGGACCGCCGCTGCCGCAGCGGTGTACTTCCTGGCGAACACCATACCGGTCGCCACGATCATCGCTCTTTCGTCCGGCCAGAAAGCATCGAAGGTGTGGTCCGACTTCTTTATGTGGACCTTCCCCTGCTACGTTCTGGGAACTGGAGTAGCCGCCATCGCGATGTCCGCACAATCGCTGGTCAACTGGCAAGCTCTGCTTCCGATGGTTGCCGTCGCCTACGGCGTGTACCGCTCGTACACGATGTATGCGTCGCGCATGGAAGCCGAAGCTCCAGTACGTGCCATGGCAGCAGGTGCAGGCCACTAAACCACAACGCAGTTCCAACCAAAAGCTCCGGCCCTTGGGCCGGAGCTTTTGGTTTGCGCAGATATAAAACTAAATCGGGTGCCCCGTCCTTCTTTCGCGTCCTTTGCGAAAGAGGTCGGGGATTTTGACTTTGAACCTGATCATGCCCCGTTATTAGGACAGAAAAACCCCGCCCTGTCGCACAGAACGCGACAAGGACGGGGCACCCAGCGACCAATTCTCCCTGTGGATTCTGTAGAGGACTACAAAACCGCAGTCTCGTGAATCATGCGCCCTTCGGCGAAACGATCCAATGACAGGATTCGCGCATCGATTAAATCGGTTGTCCCCTTCAAAACAAGATCCGCCAATATCTTCCCGGTGGCGGGCGCATGCATCACGCCATGTCCGCTAAACCCGTTCGCCAGAAAAAATCCTGGTACCTGTGGCACAGCACCCAGCACCGGATGATGATCCGGCGTCATCTCGTAGAGCCCTGCCCAAGCCCGTTTGGGGTTCACCGCAAGTTGTTCAAATATAGGGACTCGCCGCGCAGCCCGCTCTAAAATCTTCTCAATGAACGAGGTTTCAAAATTCATTTTGTAGCCCGGCGTCTCTTCCGGATCGTTCCAGGCCAGTAAGAAGCCCAGGCCCTCTGGACGAAAGTGAAAGCCATTGGACATGTCGATAATCATGGGCGCCGTGTGTGGAAATTCCGCAAAGGGCTCGGTCGGCACCAGCATCCGGCGCAGAGGCTCGACTGGCAGATCAATTCCAACCATCTTCGCAATCGCCGATGACCATGCACCCGCCGCGTTGATCACAATTCGTGTCGAGATTGTTTCGGTCGCAGTTGTCACCGAGCAGACGCCCTGCGCGTCTTGACCTATCGCGGCGACCTCCGCATCGCGGACAAGTTGAGCCCCGTGTTCGACCCCCTTTTGCATGAACCCGGTCATCGCGCTGTAGGGGTCGACGAAACCATCCGTGGTACAAAGCGTTCCGCCAACGATGTCGTCGGTATCGAGTTCTGGATAGAGAAACGCAATCTTCGTCGCGTCCAGCAAGCGAACCGTCTTCAACCCCAGCGCTACTTGCCGCGCGTAGTTCGTGCGCAGATATTGCATGTGCGCGGCGCTGGTGGCTAGGAACAAATATCCTTGCGGGCGATAACCCGCCGGATATCCTAGCACCTCATCGAAAGCCGCATAAAACGGAATCGAATACATCGACATCCGAATATTGATGTCGGTAGAAAACTGCGCGCGCACCCCGCCCATGCTTTTGCCGGTCGAGCCTTTGCCCGGATGGCTTTCTCGCTCCAGAACAAAAACATCGCGGCAGCCCGCGGCGGTGAGGTGGTAGGCAATGCTCGATCCGACAATTCCGCCGCCAATGATGACGATATCCGCTGACCGCATCGATTCCTTTCCGGTTCCCCCTACTGCAATTCCGGCAGTCCCATCAGCTCGCGATCCGCCGAGTCATTATTTAACATTCCACTCGACATCTGTTGCTCACGCTGAGAGCGCTGCTTTTCCAACAAGTCGCGATATCGCTTGAACGCCGCCTCGGACGCCGCATGCCGCCCGAGCTTTGCAAGAATTTGGCCCTTGAGAGACTGCGTCTGACTATTCTCCGGCGCCAGTTTTTCCGCGTTTTCTGTGGCCACGAGCGCGTCTGCATACTTGCCTTGCCTCTGCTGCACTCGCGCTAGTCCGGTCAGCGCGCTCAGGAAATTCGGATCGCGACGCAGCGCCTCCTGGTAGTAGCGCTCTGCATCCGCATCGCTACCAGCTTGAAAAAACAATTGCCCTAACTGTTCATAGCTGTAAGGAAGGTCGGACTCCAGCGCGATGTCTTGCAGAAATTCCTCCTTGGCGCGTTCGTAATCCTGCTGTTTGAGATACGCAACGCCAAGATTGAAATGCACAAACGCGAGCTTGGGGTCGATCTCCGCAGCATGAGACAGCTCGCGCACCGCCTCCATATTTTCATCCCGATTCAAATGTGCCTTGCCCATAAAGAGGTGAAACTGCGCCGAATCTTTGCCAATCGTAAGGAGCTGATTCAACGCCCGCTTTTCCAACTCCGAAAGCCTGGCATGTTGCGCCGCCACTCCCAGGACGTACAGATATGCGAGGTTGTTCGATTGCTCCGGCCACAAAAACTCCAGTGCATGCGCGGAGTCGGCGTAGCGTCCTGTGAAGAAGTAGCAGAGGCCCACCAAATACCGGGCCTGCCCCGACGAAGGCTGATCGCGCAGCACCGACTCAAACGGAGCGATGGCCTCGTCGTAGCGATTCTGCCGGTAATACGCCAACCCGATATTGAGGCGAATGCCATAGAGTTTCGGGGCCAGTTTTTCCGCGTGTGAAAGTTGCTTGAGCGCTTCATCCCAATTGCGCCGCCGCATCGCGACCACGCCAAGATTCGCGAAAGCTCCCGCCGACTTTGGATCGGCTGCCGCGACACGGCGAAAGTCCTTCTCTGCCACGTCCAGATTTCCAGCGCGCAAAGCTTCCTCGCCCTCGCGGAAAATAGCGGCGAGATTTGCGGGTGACGCTGCAGCCGCAGGTTTCTTATGTGCTTGTGAAACAGCGATTTCGCTTCCCAGAACAATCACCATCGCGGCCAAAATAAGGATTCGCACCTGCATAGGAGTTTGCAAAATCAGCCCTAAGTCTGAGGGAGACCAGCCACCCAGCGCAAGGGCGCATTTCAACAAATTACTGGAAATCGCGTTATGATCGGGTGCATTGCTATTGGGGCAGTATTTTCATGGTTACAATTCGAGACGTTGCCAAGGCCAGCGGATTTTCCTCCAGCACAGTTTCCATAGTGCTCAACGATGCGCCACTCGCTCGCTATATTCCGCCTTCCACGAAGACGCGCATCCAACAGGCGGCGAAAAAACTTGGCTACCGGCCCAATCTTTTTGCGCGCTCGCTGCGCGGCAAGAGCAATCGCGAAGTCGGCGTCATGGTGTTTGATATCGCCGATCCATTCTGTACGCCGATCCTGCGCGGCATCCAGAATTCTCTCTTTGAAACTTCGTATCTGCCTATCCTGACCGACGCGCACAACGAGCGCAGTCGCTTCTTGCGCTATCTGGAAATGTTGCTGGACCGTCGTGTTGAAGGCTTAATCATTCTTGCGAATTGGCTCTTTGTCGATATCGATCTTCTCGCCGACCTCGAACGCAACGGCGTGCCGACAGCCATGATCGGTCGCGAGCTTGAGACCGACAAAATTAGTTCCGTCCTCGTCGACAACGAAGCTGGCGGCCGCTTTGCCATGGAGCATGTGATCTCGCTCGGACATAAGAAAATAGCGGTGATTCGAGGCCCGAAGACGTTGGGAGACAGCTCGCCGCGCTGGCGCGGCATGCAGCAGGCGGCAAAGTCCGCAGGCGTTACGCTCGACCCAAAGCTCACCTTGGATGTACCTGAATCGCGCAACCCTCTGTCCGGCTTCGACGCGGGTGTTGTTTTGACGGAAGAGCTATTGCGCCGCCGCCGCGCGTTTACCGCACTTGTCGCGTTTGACGATCTAACTGCCTTCGGCGCAATCCGCGCGCTGGAAAAGAACGGTGTGCATGTGCCCACGGATTGTTCCGTAATTGGATTTGACGATATTGCGCAGTCTGCGCTGTGCACTCCGGCACTCACCACCATTCGCCAGCCGATGCAGGGGATGGGAGCCGCCGCGGTCAGCATCTTGCTGGAAGCCATCAATCTGGCGCAAGACAACCGCCGCAGCGCCGCCGTCCACCAGAAAATGATGCCGGAGTTGATTGTGCGAGACTCAACAAAATCGTTACGGTGACGAACGCTTGGATGCACGGGCGAGGCGCGGCGAAGCTTCCGCCGAGCAGCTACAGAAATCGGTATTCCTTGAGTACAAGAACTTCCATATTGTGAAGAAGTGGACTGCCGCGCAGCGCTAACCTGTTGAGGAAACAGCCTTCGGCAAATTCCATCCAGGCTATCGAAGATATTTGTCACCCCCCCCTTATTAAAAGCTTTCAATAAACCCAATGTTACGGTATTATGAAAAAGTTTTGTGGTCCCTGTCCGCGCGCGTTGGCCACGGAAATCCCGACGAGGTGATGTTGATGCAATCGCTCTCCAGACTTTCCTGTGTTGCGTTGTTGCTGTTGTGTCTGCCCGTTGCCGTTTTGGCGCAGACGTCCGGTTCCATTACCGGTACAGTCCGCGATTCCTCCGGGGCAGTTCTCCCCAAGGCACAAGTGACGGTGAGCGATACATCCAGGGGTCTGAGCCGAACGATTCCTACCAACTCAGATGGTGAATACCTCGTGGCCGGGTTGGGGGCGGGAAAGTATGACGTCACCGTCACGGCTGGTGGCTTCAAGAAATACGAAGCCAAGGGCGTGATTCTCGATGTCGCGCAGAAGGCCCGCGTCGACGTTACACTCGAAATCGGCGAAACCTCGATCGCTGTCACGGTGGAAGGCAGTTCCGTCGCGCAGGTGGAAACCCAGTCGTCCGAATTAGCCGGAACGGTTTCCGGCAAAGAGATCAGCCAGTTGCAACTCAACGGCCGCAATTTCACCCAACTAGTAACCCTCGTCCCCGGCGTTAGCAACCAAACCGGACAGGATGAAGGCCAGGTCGGCATCGACGCCAACGTCAGTTACAGCATCAACGGCGGCCGCGTCGAGTACAACAACTGGGAATTGGACGGTGGCGACAACATGGATAACGGCAGCAACTCCACGCTGAATGTTTATCCCAGCCTGGATGCCATCGCCGAATTTAAGGTGCTCACATCCAACTACGGTGCGCAGTACGGCCGCAGCGGGTCGGGGACCGTCGAAGTCGAAACGAAGTCGGGAACCAATGCCTTCCACGGCACGGCCTATGAATTTGTTCGCAATGACAAATTCAACGCCTTTAACTATTTTGACGATCCTGCCGCTTCCAAGCCGGGCTACAAAAAGAACGATTTCGGCTACACCCTCGGCGGCCCGGTGTTTATCCCCGGCCACTACAACACGAACAAGCAGAAAACATTCTTCTTCTGGTCGCAGGAATGGCGCCGCGACCGCGTGGCTGCTCTCTTCAACCCGAACGTGCCTTTCAGCGCGGAACGGACGGGGCATTTCGATGATGTGTGCCCAGCCACAAACACTCCGTTTGAACGCTCCGACCCGAATCCCGCAGTGACGGTCTATCCGGACTGCCCTGGCACGTCTGCTGGTGGGGGCTTTTTTAACCCGTATGTAACCAACGGTACTCTGAACCTGGTACCGTTCGATCCCGCGGATCCCAACGTGCAGGCGCTGCTGACCCTGATTCCGTCGGCGTCGACCGGCCAGGATACGCCGGGCAATGCCCACTTTAACGGTACTATTGGCACACCCGTGGACTGGCGCGAAGAGCTTATTCGCGTGGACCACAACATCACCAATAACAACCGCGCGACCTTCCGCTACATCCATGATTCGTGGCAGAAGACCACAGCCACTCCGCTTTGGACCAACGGCGGCAGCTTCCCCACCAGCCGCACCGATTTCAAGGGACCCGGCCTCTCCTTATTGGCTCGTCTCAGCTCCACGCTGTCTCCCACGCTGCTCAATGAATTTGTGTTCAGCTATACTACCGATCACATTGTGCTGAACAATGTCGGCACCTGGAAGCGCCCGTCCAATACGACGTTCGGCGATCTGTTCGGAGGCAACGGCGGCGGCATTCTGCCGGGAATTAATATCACCGGAGGGAATGCCTATGGCGGCGGTTTTGCGCAAGATGTGGGCTACATTCCAAACGGGCCCTACAACTCCAATCCGACCTACACCTATCGCGACAACGTCAGCAAGATCGTGGGCAAGCACAACCTTGCCTTCGGTGCGTATTTCGTAGCCGCCCAAAAGAACGAATTCGGTGGCGAGCTCGGTGCCGGATCAATTCCAGGTTTCCTGACCTTCGATCCCACCAACTCCCAGTTCACCGGAAATGGATTTGCCGATTTGCTTCTCGGCAATATCACTAGTTTTGGACAGCAGGATAAGCACGTTAAGTATTACAACCGCTACAAAATTCTCGAACCATTCGTACAGGACGACTGGCACGTGAGCAACCACTTAACGTTGAATCTGGGGTTGCGCATCAGCCTGTTTGGAACTTACCGCGACCGCTTGCGCCAAGCGTTTAACTTTGATCCCAGCAAGTACGACTTTACTCGAGGAACGACAGTCGATGCGAGTGGTATCGTTCACTTCCTGACGGCCGACGATAAAACTCCCTCTGTGACTGATCTGCCCAACGGCATAGTCCAGTGCGGCGTCACTGCTGGCGTACCCGTGGGCTGCATGCAGGGGCATCTCTTTAATCCTGCTCCACGCATCGGTTTTGCCTATGATCCCTTTGGAAACGGTAAGTGGGCCATTCGAGGTGGCTACGGTATCTTCTACGAACACACGAATGGCAATGAAGCGAATACGGAATCGCTCGAGAATTCACCGCCACTCGCCACCACCGTCCAGCAAAACAACATCGTGGGATACACAAATATCGGAGGTAGTGGTGGCACGACTTCACCGCAGTTTCCTCTGAACGTGACGCAGGTCCCCACCAAAGCCATCTGGCCTTACATGCAGCAGTGGCACTTGGACGTGCAGCATGAGATCGTCCGTAACACGGTCGCCACTGTCTCCTACGTCGGCAGCAAGGGAACGCATCTGACCCGGCAGGGAAATGCAAATCAGCTGCACCCAGTGCTCAACCCGAACCAGTACTACACACCCGCAGGATCCGGAGCAGCCGGGGAGCCCATCAACACGGCGTTGGAGTGTGCGGCGAACCCGGATGCTTTTGGGATACCGACAACTGCGGTTACTCCAATCTCCGGCCATTCCATTCCTTACGCTGTCGATCCCAGTACCGGCAAGGCTACCGGCCCCGCCGTAAACCTGGGCATTGCCTGCCTCGCGAACGCGGATCCTTTCCGTCCCTACCAAGGATATGGCAACATCAATCACCTGGAAGACAAAGCTTCTTCCAGCTACAACGCTTTGCAAATGGCAGTCCGCCGCAGTGTTGGTACGTTGGATCTTAACTTTGCCTATACCTACAGCCACTCTATCGATGATTCGTCGGACCGCGGCGACGGTACCTTCGTGGATGTTTACAATCCACGTTCCAACCGCGCCAGTTCCAATTTTGATCAGCGCCACATCCTGAATTTTGGCTATGTTTGGGATCTGCCCTTCTTCAAGGGCAAGGACTTGAAAGACAAGCTGTTGGGCGGATGGCAGTATTCCGGGACTATGGGTATCAACACAGGAACCCCGTTCGGCGTAATCTTCGACACCGACAACGCTGGCGTCTCCAATGGTGTCGGTTCCAAATCCCGCGCCGATCGCACCGGCGACCCGCGCAAGGGCATTGTGCAGCCACCCGCCGATCCCAGTTATGGTCCGACGTTCTACAACGCAGGCGCGTTTACGGCACCGCAGGGCCTAACCTTCGGCAACTCTGGCCGCAACTCGCTGCGGAATCCACGCCAGACGAATTTTGACATGGCGTTATTCAAGCATTTTGCCTTTGGAGAAGCCAGAGCGTTCGAATTCCGGGCGGAGGCTTTCAACGTCTTCAACCACACGGAATGGAACGGAATTGCTTCCAACACCCTCAAGAGCGCGGGCTTCCTCGCTACCAATGGGACGCACCTGCCCCGCATCCTGCAACTTGGAGCCAAGTTCATCTTCTAGACAACCCGCCCTTACATGAGGTGCCCCGTCCTTGTCGCGCACTTTGCGACAGGGCGGGGCTTCTCTTTTCTGCCCAATAGTTGGTACTTTGCCCGCCGCATCAACATCATGCCTGTTTCCGGCCTATTCTTTGCCAATCCACTGCAAGAGTCTGCCCATGCGCCGTTCTTCCTAATGGGCGTCCCCTTGCAAGTTGTTCACAACAAAGGTGGGGTCTTGTGGAAACTGACGTGCCACGAGACAATGTCCACGACAGGAGTTCCCTTATGGCTACAACCGATACCGAACTGAGCATTACGCCTACTCAACCCGTAAGAAGCACAAAACAGAGGGGCTTCTCCCTCATCGAACTGCTGATCGTAGTGGCGATTATCGTGATCATCATCACCATGGCTCTGCCGGGGCTGAAGAACTACAAGATGAACGCCAACGAGGTTTCGGCGGTTGCTTCTCTGCGAGCCATTGGTCAGGCGGAGGCGCAATATCAGAGCATGTATCCGACGAAGGGTTTCGCGGATAACTTGGGTGCCTTGGGTACCGGCGCTCTGGCCAATGGCACGAATTGTGCGCCTTCGCCCGAACATGCCTGCATTCTTGATTCAACTTTGACAACCGGGGTGAAACAGGGATACCGATTCGTTGTGCAGGGCACAAACCCTGTGAACGGCATCAATCAGAGCTATGCTGTCGGCGCCGCACCGCTGGTCTACAACAGCTCGGGGGCACGCTTGTTCTGTATTACGTCCGACGATTCGCAGATTCGTGCCGACGCGAACTTGGGAGCCAGCACGGCGCCTCCCAACGGGACGGTCTGCTCGAGCGGGCAGTTCAATCCTATGTAGTTGGGGATTTTGCAGGAACTTGAACTGGGCGGACATTTTTGTCCGCCCATGCTTTTTTGCAGGAGAAAAGGCGGACACGAGTGTCCGCCTTAAAAAACTATATTTGCTTCGAGGCCTGGACGAAGTTCGAACGAACTAAGCGTCCGGGGTCTTCTTTTCGGTCGGAGTGGAGGCAACAGGGGGCGGCGTATCTTTCAGCCCGTCCTTGAAGCCCTTAATACCTTCCGCCAAGCCTTTGCCCAACTCGGGCAATTTCTTCGGACCGAACAACAAAAGCGCAAGACCTGCAACCACTACCCAATGCCAAAGCGAGAACTCACCCACGAGAAACCTCCTGCGAAAGAGACTGCGTTTCTAGTTTAGCGCGTTTCCGGGGAAACGGGGCCCTTTTTCCGAAGGGCGGGACGAAGCCTATAAGGTTTGGCGGATCAGCCCTTAAACCTAATTTTGACCAACTTCGCCGCTGGTGCGGGGTTTGGGCGTCTCAGGTACATGCACTCCAGTGTGAACCTGAAAATGGCTCCGTGCGGCTAGAATGACCTCAGCAGGCGCTCCCAGACGCCGCTGGAGACATTCCGCTCATGCAGACACATACGCCGCAACCGGGTCCCGCCGCCGCGCCAGCCGTCCTCGGCAAGGTGAACGGATTGGGTTTACAGAGCCTTCCTGAAGTGAAAGCGGGAAATTCCGCGCCCGCGCCGCGTCGCAGCGCTTACGGCTTGCCCTGCGCCAAGTGCAATATGTATTACGAAGCCGATCTTCCGGCTTGCCCGATTTGCAAATCTCCACAACGAGTTTCAGCGACATCCGCTGCGGTTACGGTTGCGCCCGAGCTGCCGTCGAGCGCGATTTCGAAGGCCATGCCGAATGTCTTGCCGGGTCTTGATGAAGCCGCTCCCGCACAGGAAGTTCTGGAAGAAGAACGCGAGCGATTTTTGAAAGAACTCAAGAATCAGATTTACCAGGCCCATACCCAGATTAATCCCGGTCCGGCGGGAGCGCTCACGGGACGTTGCATTCGCGAAGCTGGCCATCCGGAAACGCAAGGCCCCGCGGAAGTGTGCCGCGCTTGTTTTGATCAGGCGCAGGAATCCGCCGACCGCTTGGAAGCCGCGCTGCACATGGATTTGAAAGAAGCCACCAAGATCATCTACGAAGCGGTATGGGCTGATACCTCAGACCCGCAAAAGACATACATCAATGCCGCGCAAGCGATTATGACTGAGCTGCGGAATCGGGCGGGGATTTCCGCACTGCCGGGTGGGCAGAAGTACAGCCACTAGCTCCATCTCCAAAAGAATTTGTCATTCCGAGCCCAGCGAAGAATCCCTGTCTTCGCAAGATACTTGTGTTTGAAAGGGATTCCTCGCTGCGTTCGGAATGACAAACTTCGATGGTACTCGGACTTCCTGAGCAGAAAGTCTTAAGAAAAGGCAAAACCCGCTGAACTGGAATGTTCGTCCTAGGCGAGAGCCGATTGTATGAAGCTCAGTCGCCAGCGGCGTGGGCGCGGGACATCATTACGGGAGCGGGTTGCAAGGCGCGGCGACCGAAGGTGTACAGAACTGCTCTTAGTGCCAGATAACTCGCCAGCACACCCAGCGAAAGGGATACGGCTACGGTCAGAAGAATCAGCGTTGAAGCGATCAGCATGTTCAAAAGAATATCCGTCCTAAAATAACGTCCTAAAACAGTTTGGACCCTGATCCGTAGCTGCCCAATCCAGTATTCACCTTAGTTAACCCCGGTTCCGCCCATTAGCTCTATCCAGTAAGGACGAACTGTGGTTCCGGACAGTCAAATTTGCTGTTCAAAATCGACTTCGGCGAAAGCTTACTCTACCCGTCGTTGACGCTGTTTGCCGTTAGCAAATAAGATACAGGGATAGAGTTATCTCCTTACACTCTCCGCCCCTTCTGGGGCATCCGTCCAGATTACGGAAGGACACTGCGTTCACTCGATGGCCATTACTAACATTTCAGTGCGTGGCGCGCGCCAGCACAACCTGAAGAACATCGACGTGGTGATTCCGCGTAACACGCTGACGGTGATTACCGGGCTGAGCGGGTCGGGGAAGTCTTCGCTGGCGTTTGACACCATCTATGCCGAGGGTCAGCGCCGCTATGTCGAGACGCTTTCCGCTTACGCGCGCCAGTTTCTGGACCAGATGGAACGGCCCGACGTGGACGGGATTGACGGCCTGAGCCCATCAATATCAATTGAGCAGAAGACTACCAGCCGAAGTCCCCGGTCGACCGTGGGGACAATCACCGAAATTTACGATTATCTTCGCCTTTTATACGCTTCGATTGGGAAGCCGCATTGCCCGAATTGCGGACGCGAAATTGCGCGGCAATCCGCCGACCAGATTGTTGGGCGCGTGCTGGCGCTGAAGCCCGAAGATCGCGTGATGATTCTGGCGCCCATCGTTCGCGGACGCAAAGGCGAGTTCAAGAAAGAGATGGAGAAACTCGTCCAGCAGGGCTTTACGCGGGCTCGCGTGGATGGCGAAATCGTCAGCCTGGAAGACGATCTCCAGCTCGACAAGCGTAAGAACCATACGGTTGAAATTGTTGTGGATCGCTTGCTGGTGAAGCCCGGGATTGAAGCGCGGCTGGAAACCAGCGTTGCGTTGGCGATGAAACTGGCGGAAGGTTTGGTGCAAGTGGCGATCATCGGCGGGGAAGAGCAGCTGTATTCTTCGAAGCTGGCTTGCCCGGACTGCGGCATCAGCGTGGCGCAGTTGGAGCCTAGGTCGTTTTCCTTTAACAGCATGTATGGCGCGTGTCCGGAATGTCACGGATTGGGCAGCAAGTTTGATTTCGATCCCGCGAAGGTTATTAACGATTGGTCGAAACCTCTGTTGGATGGCGCGCTGGGGCCGGGGTCGGCGTCGACGAATCTGATTCACATGATTCATATCGCGGCCAAGGCGCATGACATTGATCTGAGCCTGCCGTTTGAAAAGCTGTCCGAGAAGCAGCAGAATCTGCTTTTTTATGGGGAACAGGCCAAAGAGAAAGTCGTGAAGCTTGGTGGGAAGGCCGTTAAGACGGGCTTTCGCGGAGTCCTTGCGTATTTGAAACGGAACTTGGAAGAGTCTACCTCCGATCGTTACAGGGAATCGCTGATGGAGCATATGTCGGCGACGCAGTGCCCGGCGTGCCAGGGGCGGCGGCTGCGGCCGGAGAGTTTGGCCGTGAAAGTCGCTGATATGTCGATTGCTGATTTCACTGCGTTGTCGATTTCGCGGGCCTTGGCTGCGGCGAGGAAGATCGTCCTGAAGGATCGCGCCGAGAAGATTGCCGGGCGCGTGATGCATGAAATTGTGGAGCGCCTGGAGTTTCTGAATGAGGTTGGGCTCAACTACATTTCTTTGGATCGCTCGGCGGCAACGCTTTCTGGCGGCGAAGGGCAGCGTATTCGTTTAGCCACGCAGATTGGTTCTAAGCTGCGCGGAGTTTTATATGTGCTCGATGAGCCGTCGATTGGATTGCATCATCGCGATAACGGGCGGTTGCTGGCGGCGCTGGAATCGCTGAAGGCGTTGGGTAATACTGTTCTAGTTGTGGAACACGATGAGGATACGATTCGTCGCGCGGATTATGTTCTCGATCTTGGCCCCGGAGCGGGACACCACGGCGGCGAACTCGTCGCCAGCGGTACCCCGGAGGAAATTTCGAAGTCTTTGGAATCGCTGACCGGAGCATATATCTCCGGCCGTAAACAGATTCCGATGCTAGCGGAGCGGCGACAGACCAGCGGCAAGGCGATTGCGATTCTCGGCGCCAAGGAAAACAATCTCAAGAATCTGGATATTTCTTTTCCGCTGGGAGTGATGACGGTCGTCACGGGAGTATCCGGCTCCGGCAAGTCAACTCTTGTGAATGACATTCTCTACCGCGCGCTGGCGAAGAAGCTTTACCGTTCGCGCGAGGATGCCGGGGCGCACAAGTCCATTTCCGGCACCGAGCACGTCGACAAGATTATTCGCATCGACCAGTCTCCGATCGGAAGGACTCCGCGTTCTAATCCAGCAACATATACCGGGGTTTTCAGCCAGATTCGCGATATTTATGCCATGCTTCCTGAATCTCGCGAGCGCGGCTACAAGCCGGGGCGCTTCTCCTTCAATATTACCGGCGGACGCTGCGAAGCCTGCCAGGGAGGAGGCCAGCGCCGCATTGAAATGAATTTTCTGCCGGACGTTTATGTGGTCTGCGAAGTTTGCGGCGGCAAGCGCTACAACCATGAAACTTTGGCCGTGCGCTACAAAGGCTGTTCCATTTCAGAGTTGTTGGAAACCCCGATTTCGGATGCTTTACAACTTTTGGAAAATATTCCCGGAGCGCGCCAGAAGCTCCAGACCATGGTCGATGTCGGACTCGGTTATATTCACCTCGGCCAATCCGCCGTCACTCTTTCCGGCGGCGAAGCCCAGCGCATCAAACTGGCTCGCGAACTCAGCAAACGCCAGACTGGAAAGACCATTTACCTGCTCGACGAGCCTACGACAGGCCTGCACTTCGAGGATGTCAGCAAGTTACTCGATGTGTTGCACCGGCTCACCAATCTTGGGAATACGGTGATCATCATCGAGCATAATCTGGACGTAATTCGTAACGCCGATTGGCTCATCGACCTCGGTCCCGAAGGCGGAGAGGACGGCGGGCGGCTTGTCGCGCAGGGCACTCCGGAGCAAGTCGCGCGCGTGAAAAAGTCTTATACTGGTCAGGCTTTGGCTGGATATTTCAAGAATGGCGCGGTGGCGCACTGAATTTGTCATTCTGAGCGAAGCGAAGAATCCCTTTACCGTGAGTAGTCTTGCCACGAAAGGGATGCTTCGCTGCGCTCAGCATGACAATTATTTTCATAAGATAAGCTCTAGGGGCAAGACTATGAAACCCACACCAAAAGGCTGGCCGCGCATCTCCGCCAGCATCTACTATCGCGAAGCATCGAAGATGATCGACTGGTTGTGCGCGGCATTTGGATTTGAAGTCCTGATCAAGGTCGAAGGCGAAGGTGGGCGCATCGAGCATAGCGAACTCACATTCGGCGAAAGCCTGATCATGGTTTCAAGCGAGAAGACCGGTGAGCGATTCGGAGTGGAACAGCGCAGTCCATTATCTCTAAATGGAACAACGCAGGGTCTGCTGGTTTTCGTCGATGACGTGGATGCTCACTGCGCCCATGCCCGCGCCGCTGGGGCTAAGATTACTGACGAACCGAAGGTCAACGATTACGGCGAAGAGTATTGGGCGGATCGCAGCTACGCTGCGGTCGATCCCGAAGGGCATCTGTGGTGGTTCACGATGCGCGTGCGGGATCAAAAAAGTTAGCGAAGAATTGCAGTAGCAAAAAGCGGCACACTGGCGTGCGCCGCTCAGAATAGCAGCCGACACCAAGTCAGGCGACGGGTTCGGGCGTCTCCCCGGCGGGCAGGTTTAAGCCAGCAGGTTTGAACAACAAGCTCAGAGCATAAGCCACGGCGCCAGAGGCAATCAGAATCATGCCAAAGGCGAAGGAACTCATGCCGAAAATATGTTCACTCTCGCTCCGCACAATCGACAGGCCAAGTAGCAGCATCGGAGGCACTCCGATAAGGAGCGCTCCCAACCAGCCGCCCGGCACGCGGAACGGACGTTCCAATTCCGGTTCGCGGACGCGTAGTACAATCAGCGCCAGGAATTCCAAGCCGAGGCTTACGCCGTAGATCAGAATATCGATCGTCACCAGACGGTCGAAACCCAAGCCCAGGCAGCAAGCCCATCCAATCGCCAAAACGACAATCGCGACCCAAGGCGCGCGGCTTTTCGAGTGCAGCTTTCCGAAAACCTTGGGCAACATGCCGTCCTGCGCCATCGCCAATGGCAGGCGTGAATAGCTCATCACCAGCGAATTGAACATGCCAAACGCGCTCGCCATGGCCGCCAGCACCAGGCCGGTTCGCAGGAACGGTCCGCCGAGAAGTCCGGCAATGTCGGCCCAGGAGCCGGGTTCGAACTGCGCGGGTGAAAGTCCCGTAAGCCACATTGCGCCCACTGGTAGAACGTAGCTCAGCGAAACAATGAGCACGGCGTAAAGCATCGCTCGCGGATAGGTCCGCTGCGGGCGTTCCACTTCCGCTGCGATGGTCGACGCGTTATCCCAGCCCATGTAGTTCCACATGCAGACCAGAAGCCCCGTCAGAATTCCGACCGGAGCCGAGCCTGCATTCGTCGAGGCGTGCGTTAGCGCTCCGAATTTAAACGGAGTCAGCAGCACAATCAGCACAAACGGCGACGACAACAAAAAGAAGAGCCACAGCGAAGTTGTGGTTACAACGCGCACGCCAGCAATGTTCAGCAACGCGCACACCGCGACAATCCCCGCCGCCACATACCAGTCGCGACGTCCCTCGGCGAACCAGGGGAACAGGCGGTTGAGGTAGGTAACGAACAGCGTGGGGTAAATCGCCATATCGAAAATGGAAGCAACCAGCGAAAGCCAGGCTTCCTGAAATCCCCAGAATTTGCCCATGGCGCGGCGCACCCAGGCGTAGTAGCCGCCTTCGTGGGGCAGCGCGCTGGAGAGTTCGCCAATCATGAACGCCGTTGGCAGGCTCCACAGCACGGGTGTCAGCAGCAATATAAGGATGCCGCGTCCATAGCCTGCGCCATGCACGATTTCCTCAGTGCCAAAAGTCCCGCCCGAGACCATAAAGAAGGTCGCGGCGACCAGGGGCCACAAGGTGAGTCGAACAAAATTTTGTTTCTGGGGTTGTGCGGAAGGCGCCGTCGGAGACTTGGGGGATGACGGGATGAGCCGCGGTTTCAAGGTTGGAACGCTAGCCGTTGCCAATTTCGATGTGTTCCTCCTCAAGCGACTCACTCTCACCACCTGGGCCGTTGCCGCCCAGGCTCTTGGTACCTGCGATTCCAAGGATTGCGGTGGAGTTGGTTCGCTTTTCGAGAATACAGTTAATTGGATGCAGCGCAAAAGAAATTTTGTAAATATTTGTGCGGAGGGACAGGGGCCGGAGTGACTGGGGTTTCGGTGCTGCTTACCACGGAGGCACTGAGACACGGAGAAAGAGCAAGGTGGCTTGTTTCGCATGGTTCAACTGCATTCCAACCTTATTAGCACTGTCATCCTGACCCTGAGCGCTCTGTGCGAAGGGGAAGGATCCCTTGCACTTCGCCACAAGGTACTGCCGAGAGGCATTCTCACCGCGCCGCCCGGAACAACTGTTGTGCAGACTGCGCCGTGAGAATGCCTCTCGTCATCACGGCTGGGCTGAGGATTGGGGATTCTTCCACCACGCAAAGAGCGCTCGGCGTCAGAATGACAGCTCGCCCATAAAAAATTGTCATTCCGAACGGCTCTATCGTGAGGAATCTGCTCTTGGGTTACCGGTCTTCCCGAGTGTGCCAGAGCCGCAACACAAAGATCGTCGGGTCCTGAACTTCATAGCGGATTTCGTACCGCCCGGCCAGGATGCGGCGTACCTCGCGGGGATCGAACTCGTCCAGCCTCTCGCCGAGTCGCGGATGCCGGAGCAGTCTCGCCGGAGCGTTGACCAATGCCTGCACCGCCCGGGCGGCGGCTTGTGGGCTGGCTGACGCCAGAAATTCGTAGAGCCGCTCCAGATCGGCGAGGGCCCGGTGCGTCCATTGCAGTTGCATGGGGTACGCTCTATTTCGCGTTCCGTCGCTTCGGACTACGTTTGATCCCCGAGGGTGGCGACAAAGGTTTGTCGTTGGATAGACTCTTTGCCCAAGCCAGGACGGCCTCGTGGTCGATGACTTTTGAGGCGTCCACGTCAGCCAAAGCCTCTAGCGTGAGCCGTCGACGCTCGTCTTCCTGCTCGATCCAGGCAGTCAATGCCTGTTTCACAATCCAGCCGCGGGAACGTTCCAGCCGCGCTGCAAGTTGGTCGACTCTCTTGGCCAGAGGGAGCGGGACGTGGGCCGTGAAGACTTTGGTTTCCACGGGAAACTCCTAATATCAGACTTAATCATAATGATTTATTCTGATTATTACAACGCGACGGTCCGGCTAGACGCCGATGTCCTCGCTTGGCTGAAAGCCCAAGGCAAGGGCTATCAGCCACGGATCAACAGTCTGTTGCGTGCGGCAATGTCGAGTCAGGGGCGGAAGCGGCGGACTTAGGATCCACTTCCAAATCTTGGTCCAGTGACGCTGACGGCGGCGGGATTTTGAATTCGGTGTCATCTTGTTCAGGCAGCATGTTCGCAGCTCTGAGTTCCTGTGATGAAAAGAGCCTTGGCTGGAGATCGATTGCCTCCGGAAGCTCAGCCTCGTCTCCCTTTCCCGAGCCAAGTTGCTTCAGCTTTCGCGATTTCGCGACGATGAAGCGATCCAGCGCCGGGATAGCATCGTTGTAGGCGCTAACAGTCGAATTAAGACGATTGCCAATTTGGGCCATCTTCACTGCGAACCGCGCCACGTCACCATAGAGTTCCGTACCAACCTTGCTGATCTCCTCGGCGCTCTTGTTTAGCCGTTCCTGATCAAGTACGTAGCGAATGGCCTTCAGGAGCGGAATGAGTGTCATCGGGTTCGAAATGAATACCCGTCTTTCACAGGCCTCACGGATCAGTTCCGCCTCGTCTTGAATCGCAGCGTGGTACATGCCCTCGTGCGGGATGAACAGAATCACGCAGTCTAGTCCCTCGTATCGACGCGTATACTCCTTCCCCCAAAGGGCTTTGATGTGGCCTCTCAATGCTTTGGCATGGATGTTGGCGAGAACTACTTTTTGAGCCTCATCTGTAGCGTTTGCGAAAGCCAAGTACGACTCCATCAAATTCTTGCTGTCGATGATCAACTTTCGACCTTTCGGCAAATTGATAATGGCATCAGTTCGCTTTCGACCATCCTCGGTGTCAGTGGTGTGTTGGAGCACAAAGTCAATCTCAGCTTCTAGTCCAGCATTCTCGAGCGCATTCTCAAGCGTCATCTCGCCCCAACTCCCCCTGACCACGGGCTTGCGCAGGGCATTGGTGAGTGACTCGCTTGCGTTGGCTAGCCGCCTGACTTGATCATCAAGGAGCGCCTCAGCCGTTGCTCTAGCGAGGTTGCTGTCGTTGACCTGCTTATCGAGTTGCTTGAGTGTATCCTCGACTGGCTTGAGCATTGTTTCGATGTGTTGTTGGTGTAACTTAACGTCGGAGGTCGTCTTCTCCCCGTGTTTCTCGATGATGCTGTCTGCTGTTTTGAGGAGTTGTGCAGAAGCTTCCTTCAGGTTGTCCGCCGAAAGGGCTTTGAACTCAGTTGTGAGAACACTTCGCGCTTGTGTAATGAACTCGTCTAATTTCGCGATCTGCTGGTCCTTCGCGTTAACAATCGCTTGCTGAGTCTCTTGTTCTTTGTCGACCATCTCGGTCGCACGTCTGTCTGCGGCCTGGGCATCTTTGACGGCCTCAGCCTTCTCGCGCTCGAGATCAATGATTCGGTTGTTTAGTATCTCGATGTGACGGTCCCGTTCTAGAATTGTTGCCTTCGTCTCTTGAACTCGAGCGGCCTCTGTTTGGAACTTGCCCTTTTCCACTAATGCAGCCTTTAACTCTTCATCAATTTTCGTAAGGCGTCCTTCGGACACTTCCGCCTTTTTCTTCGCTTCGTTTTCACGTTCGCGAGCATCGACGATGAATTTCTGCAACTCTCCTTGGCGTCCTTCAAATCCGGCGCTGCTGGTCACCAGCGCCTTTTTAGCTTCGGCAAGCTCACGGGCAGCTGAGCCGCGTGTCAAGAGGAAGGTAACCAAACCGACTGTGGCGGCTAGCAGGACTCCGATAATGAGATACGATGCCATCTTGGACCCTCTGATTCTAGCGCATCGAACCAGTTCTTAGCCCGAAACTTCAAAAATCGTAGAAGGAACAAAAGAGTTGGTGGTAAAAGTCTGTTATCAAGGAATTCGCTCGTGGCGAGATTCAATAGCCCCATAAACGGCGCGCTGGACATTGCCCTTCGTAACAAGCTTTGTTCGATGCTCTATTCTGCTCTGAATACTGCACTGCACTCCTACGAAAACCCGAAGGCGATGCTTCGGCGGTGGCGCAAGCTCGGTTCACTCGCTTTTACCGAAGTGCTGATCATCTCGTCGTCTTCGGATTGGGATCTCTACCCGAGCGCATTCTGGGTGCATCCGTGGATCGCACAGAATCTGCGCGACTCCGGCGCAGGCGAGATCCATTGCTTTGTGCAACAGTGGCTCGACAGCCAACCGCTAGAAGCGGGGATAAGCGAAAATCCGGAAGAGGAAGATGCGAAGGTGCAGCACTTGATGAAGTTGCTCGCCGCGCTGAATCCGGACTAATGTCGAATGGGCGCGGCGGCCCCGGCCAGATTAATGGGTCGAACATCTGGTACCGACACAAAGAGTCGCTCTGCAAGAAACGCTTGCGTGGTCTGGGGTCCTGAGCGCAAAATTGTTTCCGTCTCCAATTCGAACTCTCGCGAAAGGTGACCCAATGAAGCCGACGTTTGGGCTGGAGATGAGCCCAGCTTTTACGCAAGAAGTGCAGCTAATCTGCAATTGCTGCGGGCAACCTTACTATCCCAACAAATCTTGGAGGATCGGCTCCGCGCCGTAATCTTTGGAGCTGAGCGATTTGCTGTCTGCCCAATTTGCACGCAGTCCGCGCCATCGGATGTGTTTGACAATCCAGGGTATCGTCGTCGTTGCTTTCAGGAAGTACGCAGGCTGCAGAAGGCATATGAGAAAGCGATGAAAGCCAAGAACAAAGCCCACTCTTCGAGGCGCGAAAATGCGGACTAACCGTGCATCATTGTTCGCACGCATGGTCCAGGACATCAAGGTGCTCAACGCGAATACGGACTCTGAGGAATTGCAAAGTCTAATCGATGCGGCTCTGCGAACGGTTCGCGTGGAACGACGAGCCCGAAAGCAGGCCACCATCCTCCCGCCTTTCCCAAACCCCTTAAATTGAGTATTCTGTTGAGCACATGAAACTCTCCCGGCTCAGGTTCTTTCTAGTTCTCTTGACGTTGGTGGGCTCTGCTTTCGGGCAAGACACTTCGGCGGCGCAGTCTGTCCAGAATGCATCGCAGAACACGCCTGCGCCTGTCTCTTACGCGTCGGTCAGCGAAGTCAGTGCCGTGCTGGCTCAGTTGAATCAGGCGTCGCAGACGTTGTCCACCGACCTCACCAAGCTCCGCATCGAGAAGTGGAAGACGGATGGCGACACCAAGAAACAATCGCTGGCCAACGTCGATTCCGTGCAACGCAACTTGCAAAACGCGTTGCCTGCGATGGTGACGCAGCTCAGCGGCGCTCCGGATAGCCTTACCGCGACGTTCAAGCTCTATCGCAACGTGAGTGCGCTGCACGATGTGCTTTCCAATCTGGCGGAGTCGGCGGGAGCGTTTGGATCGAAGGACGAGTTTCAGTCGCTGGCCAATGACACTACCAGCATCGACCAGGCGCGCCGCGCACTGGCAGAACGCATGGATAAACTTTCGGCCGCGAAAGAGACTGAGCTTACCGACCTGCACAAGCAAGTCAAGGCGTTGCAGGCTGCGGCGCCGCCCGAGCCTCCGAAGAAGATTATTGTGGATGACAATCCGGTGCCGAAGAAGCCGGTGAAGAAGAAGGCTGTGCCGAAGCCACCGGCGAAGCCTGCGGCGGGTGCGACTACACCGCCCAAGCCCCAGTAGCAGCGATCATTCAAGGAGTCCCGCGGAAAGCCGCTAACGTCCGACGGAGCAAGCTCCGTCGCCACACGAGCCAAAGCAGATTCCTCCCTGCTACGCCTCGCGTTGCTGGGCTCCGCGACGCTTCGGAATGACAAGCTTGAGGGATTTTTCCATTAAAGTACTTATTTTGTTCAAGCTACACTGGGTCGAGCCTGCCCTCGCCGCCCCAGCACCTCCGTAATCCCCGCCTTTCCTCCTTCCGTGGGAACATCTACATAGCCTGCGGAGTCTATGTATGTAGTTCCGTTTGCATCCAAATGCGGTAGGTGAAGACTTTGGGGCTAGCGGATCGACTGAACGAAGCAGCAAACGATTTTGTAAGCGATTCTGGAAACGATCCTATAATTGAGGCGAACGCCATGAAGACCATGGCGGGAGTTGCTATTTTGGGCGATCTCGCAGGCGCTATAGGAATTCGGACGGAAGTGCGGACGGAAGAGGCGGCCATCATCGCCGAGCTGCAGTCCGGCTCCGAGCAGGCCTATGTCTGGCTCATTGGGCAATACCATGCCACCGTCTACAGCCTGGTCTACCGCGTATTGAACGATCCCTCCGACGCGGCCGATACTACGCAGGAAGTTTTTCTAAAAGTGTTTCGCGGCATCGGGCGTTTCCACGGCGGGTCGAGCCTGAAGACGTGGATTTACCGCATTGCGCTGCATGAGGCGTCCAACAAGCGGCGCTGGTGGTTTCGGCATAAGTCACGCGAGACGTCCATGGAACCGGTGGATGCTGAAACTGAATTCAGCGAAGGCGGCAACAGCGGCCTAAAAGAGACTCTGGTCGATTTGGCGGATTCTCCGTTCGACACTATGATGCACTCAGAAGTGCGGATCGAAGTGGAGAAGGAATTGCGCAATGTTCCGGAGCCATATCGGACAGCGTTGGTGCTGCGTGATCTGGAAGAGCTTTCGTACGAAGAAATTGCGGAAGTGACCAGCACGACTTTAGGAACCGTGAAATCCCGGATTACGCGAGGCAGGGAAGCGCTGCGGCAGAGGCTGGCAGCGTATGTTGAAAAAAATGGAGTGGGGTTGGGGATTGCCGTAAAGCCTGCGGCCAAAGTTCGAGCTGGTTCGGCTCAGGCCGAAAAGGTGCAAGTGACGCGATGAAGTGTACACAAGCCCGACAACTATTTTCACCGTATTTGGACAGCGCGCTGACCGGTCGTCAGATGCAAGCGCTGGGCGCGCACTTTGAAGAGTGCGATGGCTGCCAGCGCGAGTATACGCAGTTGCGGCAGACGCAGCAGTTGCTGGCATCGGTGCGCCGTCAGCAGGTTCCACCGGACTTGCACTTGAAACTGAGAGTTGCGCTGTCGCAGGAAATGGCGCGCAGGCAGAATCCGTGGCTACAAATCGCGTTCGCAGAAATGCAAAGCGGAATCAGCCGCTTCATGGTTCCGGCGACGGCAGGCCTGTTGACCGCTGTTTCCGTATTCCTGATTCTGATGGGATCGTTTGCGCTACCCGTGCAAGCTGCGAATGACGTTCCTTTAATCATGTATGTGCCGCCGACCTTCAAAGCCTCGGCCTACATGCTGCAGCAGGGAATGATTCGGGAAGATTCAGTGGTGGTGGAAGCCTACATCGACCAGGCGGGGCGCGTGGAGGATTTTCGCGTGTTGTCGTCTCCGAAGGATGTACAGCAGTGGATGCCGCAGGTGAAGAACGCGCTGGTGTTCACGGAATTCCAGCCCGCTATGGCCATGGGGCGGCCCACTCCGGGCCGCGTGGTTCTGGCGTTTACGCGCAGCAGACTGGAACGCATTCAGAAGATCGGCAAGGGTAAAATTTAGGTTTCACGCCGTCGCCTCGCCCGTTTCCGTCGGGCTCGGGAACCAGCAAAATGTTCCACGTGGAACATTCTGAAATAAAGCCAGGCATGTCAAGTGGTTGCCATTTTGGGACGAGAGTGTACCGGGGGCTGGGCCGCGATTTTCCCGAAATGGGAACGGGGCTAGCATGATTGAGAGGATAGACTCAAGGGTACTTACTCCCACCCTTCAAAAAACGAAGGGATGGGCACCCTGATCCCTGGTTGGGTGAGAGCGTCAAAAGCTGGCCCACCCGCCAAAAACACAAGGACGGGGCACCTTTTTGTGTTGACTTTGCCAGAGAGATCAATCCCAACGGCCTGCCACCTGTCCAGGTTTCTCGATAATCTATTCTGTGGTCAAGGCCTTAACCGATTCAATGACTTATAGAGCGATTCGCGCTTACCTCGGTGAAACCGGACAGCATGAGTCTGATTTCGTATTCATCGCTGGCCATATCGGATACATCGATCAATGGCAATCATTTGCAGACGCTTGGAATAAGGCTTTGGGCCATCAGCGAAAGCGGCTCCACATGAAGAGTCTGAGATGGTCTAGCTCTGCGACTGAAACCTTGCTCAAGAGGCTTGGGCCGATTCCCGCGCAGTCTGGCCTAAAGCGCCTTTTTGGCGGAGTCCGGGTTTCTGATTATGCGGACCTAGTTCCCGGTCCTCAAGAGGCAAGAGTGTTGAACGGCTACGCGTGCTCTGTCCTTTCAGTTGCCGTGAGTCTATTGCTTTGTAACGTTCCAAAAGGTGAACGATTCGAGTTGATTTTTGAGCAGCAGGATCGATAAGGCTCATGACGCGCGACGAAATTCGACAGGCTGTTCTCTCCCGTCGTACTGTCTAATTTGCTAGGCTGTTCTTATGCAGGTCACTGCCAATCTCAATGACGCAGAGCTTCTAGGGAGACTCTGATTAAGTTCTTCAAAATCCACAACTGTAAAAGATAGAGTGGGAAGAGAACTACGGAGGCTCCGAACGGAATGAAACAGCAAACGCTGGCAGTGGCGGGCGGATTCGAGCGGTATACGAAGAAGACGAAGCGGGCGCTGTTTTTGGAAGAGATGGAGCAGGTGGTGGCGGCTGGCCCAGATTTTGATCTCCCTCGAATCACCAACACGAGGGGTGCCCCGTCCTTTGCGGTTTTTGCAAAGGACGGGAATTCGGAATGTTAACATATTGGAACGCATGGTCGCGCTGCGCGATCCCGGAACTGAATCTCTTCTCAACCTTCGTTCATCCCCACCACCCTAAGCTTGCCTAAAGTCCTACTGATTTCGATTGCTAGCGTCGTAGATGTGCGGCATAGCGCGCACCCAACTTGATGCAGGGGTCTTCCACGAGATGGAAAACAGCGACCGGGACGGCGATGATCGCAGCTATGCCCACCAGGATGCGTACGGCGAGGGGGAAGTGTCGCATGACATCTATCGCCAGCCAGAAAACCACAACATGGGATAAGTAGAGGCCGTAAGAATATTTCGCAATCAGATGCGCAGGGCGCGCCACCGCTGGCATTGTGACCTCGCTGAATTGGGGCACTAGCACGGCTAGGACGAGCGCAAATATCCAAGCGCGGTGCACCTCGGCCAGAAAGTTTGCGTTACCGAACGGAGTCCACACGGCAATGACCAGCGCCAACGTGAGGGGCCACAACCAAGCAGGAAGTCTCTTCGCAGACGCCTTGGATAGCTCAAACGCCACGATGCCCGCCACGAAGCAGGGCGCGTAGAGCAGCATATTGAGGCGTCCGAGAAAAATCAGAGGAATCGTAATCGCAGCCAGCGCCGCAAGCCCCCAGAATAGGAACGGACGGTAACGCCCTCCGCGCAGCCCCATGTAGAGGAACGGCAGCACACAATACATCTGCACTTCTACGGGGAGCGTCCACAGGGGTGCCAGCACCACGCGGGCGTTAGTCAGGTTTTGTGTTATCGCCAGATTCGACAAGAATGCGGGCCAGCCGACCCACGCATAAGCCTCACCTGGAAAATGTGGGACGCCGAAGACGGGAACCAGCAAAACAAACAAGATGCTGAGCGGATAGATGCGAAAAATCCGCCGGATCATGAAACCAAGCGCCAGCGGCCACGGTCTGGTAAAGCCAGCGACTTCGAGGCGAGCGAGTGAACCCATCAGGACAAAGCTGGTATGAATGAAAAAAAGAACGACTCCGAAGAAGCTCCAATTCCTGGGGAAAGGAAGTCCGGCGCTGACAAAAAAATGGCTCACAACCACGCAAAGCACGGCCGTCGAGCGCAGAAGATCGAGATTCGCGGATTCGCTAGCAGTCGTCGGGCCCAAAAGCTGAGACGAAGCGGAGAGACTGGCTTCTCCAGCATGTGATGACGCGGTTTGTCCTAGTTCGGTGTCGAGGGTGATGGCATTTGGTTTCATGGAGTCCCGGTACGTGGTCTATTTTAGCCGCATCTTGAAAAGCCGCGTTCGGTGAAATCTGCAAATGTCCAGCGGTCCGCAGTTCCTAGGTTTTAGAAATTGCAATCTCGGAACGCTTTGTGGTTGTCCTATTTTACCGAGCGAGGGTTCGATAAGGGTGCAATAAGAGTTCCCAAGGGTGCCTTAACGCGCTAAAACGGGCCATCCGTACCGTTAGAATAGTACGGGGACAAGAATAATACGGGACGGGTGACCCAGGCTTTTGATCTCTTCGATACAACCAAGACAAGGGGTGGCCCACCCTTCGTTTTTTGAAGGGTGGAGTTCACAATGTTAACAATATAGAACGCAAAACTTGGGGCTATGTCTTTTGCCCGACCTTCTTCTTCGGCTTCTTCCCAAACACGCGCGCGAAAATCTTATCCACATTCTTCAACTGCCGATCCAAATTAAACGCCTCTTCAATCTTCTTAATTGGAACACGGCCGGTAATTGCTTTGTCCTTCAGAATCTCTTTCTTGAAGTTCAACCCCTCTTTCCACGACCGCATGGCATGGTTCTGTACCATGCGGTAGGCATCCTCGCGCGAGACCCCGCTTTCCACCAGATCCAGCAATAACTGTCCGCTGTAGACCAAGCCTCCGGTACTTTCCAGGTTTGCGCGCATGCGGTCGGGGTAGACGAACATCGTTTCAATCAAATTTGTGGTCTTGGCCAGCAGGTAATCCATCAGGATCGTCGAGTCGGGAAAAATGACGCGCTCCACCGACGAATGCGAAATGTCTCTCTCATGCCAGAGGGCGACATTCTCAAACCCAGCCTGTGCGTTGCTGCGAATTACTCGAGCTAAACCGCTAATCTGTTCGCAGGTAATGGGGTTCCGCTTGTGAGGCATGGCCGAAGAGCCTTTTTGCTTTTCCGAAAAAAATTCCTCGGCCTCCCGAACCTCGGTGCGCTGCAAATGGCGAATCTCCGTCGCAATCTTGTCTAAACTCGACGCCACCACCGCCAGTGTGGCCAGATAAAAAGCATGACGGTCGCGCTGGATCACCTGCGAGGAAATTGCTGCTGGCTCCAAGCCCAGCCGCTTGCAGATCTTCTCTTCCAGCTCCGGCGTGAGATGCGCCAGCGTCCCCACCGCTCCGGAAAGCTTGCCCACGCGCATGTCTTCCGCCGCGTGACGAAAGCGAGCAAGGTTGCGCTGCGTTTCCGCATACCAGTTGGCCAGCTTCAACCCAAACGTGATCGGCTCGGCGTGAACACCGTGTGTGCGGCCAATCTGCGGCGTATCTTTGAATTCCCAGGCGCGCCGCTCCAACGCTTCGGAAAGCCCAACAATTCCGGCATCGATAATCTTAGACGCCTGCGCGATCAGCAGAGCCTGCGCCGTGTCCACCACGTCGTTCGAAGTGAGTCCGTAGTGGAACCAGCGAGAATCGGGGCCAACGAATTCTGAAACCGCCGTGGTGAACGCGATCACGTCGTGACGAACTTCGGCTTCGATTTCCTGAATGCGTTCCAGTTTGAAGTTGGCGCGCTCGCGAATCGCGCGGGCAGCTGATTTCGGTACCCATCCTGCTTCGGCCAGAGTTTCCGTGGCGGCTACTTCGACGGCAAGCCAGGTGCGAAAACGGTTTTCCTCACTCCAAATGCGTCCCATGTCGGTGCGAGTATAGCGATGGATCACGGTGGCTCCTGCGTAGCAAAGGATTCGGGGAACCTCAGATTCTAAACGCACAGGGCGAGGAAGGCTAGGCCGCGTACTATGCCATCCGTCCTATGCCGGCAATGGCACAAGAGCGCTGGTTCATAAACTTCGCAACTGTTAATGGCCCGAATACCTCATTGCATCGATTTAACGTAGAAAATTAACGTTCCATGTTTCAAGATTGATGTACGTGATTTATAATCCGCCCCATGAAAAACCGTTGTCTCACTCCGGTCGAATATCAGTGCCTGGCTGAGATTCGACACCAGATTCGCCGCTACCTGCATGCTGGCGAACTCGCTGCTCGAACCTTGGGGCTGGAGCCCCGGCAGCATCAGGTGCTCCTTGCCATTAAGGGGTTGCCCGCCGGAGTAAGGCCGAGAGTGGGCGAACTCGCCGAACGATTGAAGATTCAACACCACAGCGCTGTTGAGTTGGTCAACCGCTTAGCTGTCGCCGGATATGTCCGGAGGCACCGCGAGAATGGAGACCGCCGAGAAGTTTTTTTGGCGCTTACTCCCAAAGCACAGCGGACCCTGAGCAACTTAGCGGACTATCACTACTGGGAACTCACAGAAGCTGCGCCGGTGTTAGTGCAAGCACTACGAAAGAACTTGCGACCGGTTCCGCGGGAGCGTAGCGCGGCAGCTTCGTAAGAAGGTATTTTCCCACCGAGGTGGCCAAGGACTTGTACCGACGTCGTTGGGAGGATTAGGGTTCCTATTTCAGAATAGCTATTGTATCTTTTGCGCGACCGCGATCATGGGCTTGAGCGCGCCTACGGAGATGCCCAAAGTCCCGCCAGAGAAGCCGTCCATATATGCCGTGTTGATTCCAATTACATGGCCATGCGAGTCAAACACAGGCCCGCCGCTGCCACCGTGCGCGGTAGGCGCGTCGTAAACAATCTTGCTGCCGACCACATCGCCAAGATGTCCGTAAGTCGCCGACGGACGAATCAACGAAAGCGCAGCCAACTCACTCGCCGCCCCTGCATCGTCGTGACGATACGCCAGCCGCTCGTAAACCGCTTGCGGAGATTTCGCCACCATTCCCGCAACGCCCATCGGATAGCCAACAACGGAGACTAACTCCCCGGGCGTTCCAGCCTGGTCAGCTAGCGGCAAGGGCGGAAAAGTCTTGCCCGGAACGTTATTCATAAAGCGCACAATCGCCAAATCGTGCAACGGAGACACCACCACTGGATCAATATCAATCGGCGTAGGCATGTCCGGAAAGTAGGCCAACAGCTTTTCCAACTTGCCCACCGCGCCGCGCTGGATCAAGGCTTCGGCCTCAGGGTCTCCATACCAAGGCTCAGCCACATGGCGATTCGTAGCAACCAGGCCATCGGCAACGACAAATCCGGTCCCAGCCACCCGCGCCCGCAGCGACGACAGCCTATTATTCGGAAATCCGACCCGGTAAACGCCAAAAATGTAGCAAATTGACCCGCGATAGCGATTCAACACCAGGCTGGGCATTTCCTGCTCCTGGCGCAGTTCGGCCACCTCGGAGGTCAGCTTAGCAACCTCGCCCTCCATGGGGTTCGCCGCATGATGGTAGCGAGGCACCAGGTAGGCCGTAGTGGCTACCAGTATGGCCGCCAGCAGGGCAGCCGTCAGTGAGCGCCAGTCCATGTGGGGATGGCTCGGAGAGGCCTGCTGAGGCGAATGCTGCCCCTGTTCCTCCGTACCCCCACCGTCCAGGTTCTGATCCCCGTTTTGACTGCCTATTTGATCTTCGTCGTTATCCAGCATGTTCCTCTGTAAGCACGAGAGAGTCCCTGCCGGGCGGGGAATCCCGACACTCCATCATTACAAGCCAGAAGTAATCAGGCTACGGTACGGAAGGCAGTGGCCTAGGCGGAAGGGTCGTGGTAGGGAGGGCGCTCGCGTGGCAGCGGAGCTTGCTCCGCTGAGGGTTTGTGTCGGCTCAACTTGTTGATTATTAGAGCTTTACTCCCAATCGCGCAGACATTTCCTCATACAAGAAACCTGCTCCCGGGCGATACGGCTGCACCCACTCCCCATCAATCACAAACTGCGGAATCGCCCGCTTGCCAGCGTGTTTGATGACCTCGTCGGCGGCGCCGGGAGTGGCTTCGATGTCGATCTCTTCAAAAGGAATGTTGTGCTGAGCCAGGAATCGCTTGGCGACGCGGCAGTCAGGGCACCAGGGAGCGGAGTAGACGGTGATTTGCATAGTTGAGCATGATGCTAGCAGAAGGGGCCTTGCATTGGAGCCGCATCAAACCCATTTACAAATGGGTTAAACCATAAGATAATACCATCATGATCGCCAAACTGACCCTCGATAAAGCTGGACGCCTGGTTCTACCCAAGCCTTTGCGCGACGAGATGCAACTCGGCGCTGGCTCCGTCCTTGAGATGGAGCGAGAAGGCGAGCTCATCACCCTGCGGCCAATTCGTCCGAAAGCCAGCTTAAAGAAAGAGTTGGGTATATGGGTATATCAGGGCATCGGACCTGTCACGGATTCTATTCCTGACTTCATTGATCGCGAACGTGAAAAGCGGCTCCGCGAATTCATGTGACAGGATCCGTCCTCGCGATCCGATGAGAGACTTTCTTGATACTTCCGTGCTGGTTGCTGCTTTCGTGCATACGCATGTGCATCATAGGGCTAGCGTGGAACTTCTAGCCTCCGCTGCTCCAGAACACTCCGCATGCGGAGTGCATACGCTGGCGGAAGTCTATGCGACCATGACGGCTTTGCCGGTGCAACCGATGATTCCGCCCGAGCAAGCCATGTTATTCCTGGAAGAAATTCGCAACCGGTTGACTCTCGTTGTGCTGAACGAAGAGGAGTATTTCGATACCATCCGAAAAACTGCCGAACATGGTTTTACCACCGGACGCGTGTACGATGCGCTGCTCTTGCAGTGCGCTGTCAAAGCCAAGGCTCAAATTATCTATACGTGGAACGTGAAGCACTTCCAAGCCCTCGCCCCGCATCTCGCTGATCGCATTCGCAAGCCGTTAGGAGATGGGCGTAAAATTTAAACTGAGATGGCAGACGCGATTGGACTTGCAGCCTTAGTATTGGCGGCGCTTCTAAGCCGGTGGATTTTTCCACACGACCTTCAAGATCCGTTGCTGTGGGCCATCGGCATCGCCGTGTTGGCTGGATCGGCGTTGCACTTCTGGCATAAAGACGATGATTTCAGGAAATATGTAAGTGAGCCTTCAGACTGTGTAGGTTTGGCAACTGTGAGCGTTTTTTTAGGCGGAGTGTCGTTCCTTGTCGACGCGGCTATAGGCAGTTCATTCGGCTCTCCGCACTCTTTGATTGAAGCTGCCGAACATGCGGGCAGTCCATTCGGGTTCCCGCTGACTTTATTTCTATGTCCGGGACTGACTCTTCTTGCTATTTCAAGCTACATGCGCAACCTGTTTCTCAGGCAGATTCCTTAGGGCCGAAATGAAAAGTTTCCGGCCTTTCAATCTCGGTACAGCCAATCACCCAAACAGATTGATCACACTCGCCTGCGTCTGATTGGCGACTTTCAGCACGGTAAGATCGACCGAGAACTGATTCTTCGCCGTCAGCAGCGCCACTACGGCGGTGCTCAAATCCACCGTATCGGTGCCTGCCGAGTTCGAAGCTGTGCTTGCTCCGGCAATACTGGCGGCAGCGGACTCCAATTGAACTTGGGCTTGTGCTAATCCCTGTAAGGCGATGGCTGAGACGTCCATATCAACTCTATCGGCAGAAGCTGTTTTGGACTTTAGTGCGGTGCTAAGGGCTCTGGACCATGACAGCAGAAGTCCGGTGGAGCGACGGGCGTCCTCGTCCGTTGGTGACCAGCGCTGCCCCTCCCGCACGGGCGAGGACGCCCATGCCTCCATCGCATATTCCGACTTGTTGTAAAGTAAAGACTTAGCGGTCTCCCGTGGCCAAACGCCCATGACTAAACGCAAGTCCAAAGGCGCTTACATGATTTCCGCGGTGGCGGAGATGTATGGCATTCATCCGCAGACGCTGCGTCTCTACGAGCGTGAAGGCCTGCTGAAGCCGTCGCGCACGGAAGGGAACACGCGCCTTTACACCGATGAAGACCTGCTGCGGCTGGAGTTCATTCTTTCGCTGGCGCGCGATCTCGGCGTGAACATTGCCGGCATTGCCATCATTCTGCAAATGCGCGAGCGCATGGAAGAGACACAGCACCAGATTCAGGATTTCGTGCAATACATCCAGCGCGAAGTCCTGGTGCGCGCCGCCGCCGCTGACCCTTCCAAAGGCGCGTTGGTGCCCGTGCGCAGGACCATGGTTACGGCGGTCACAAAGATTTCCGTGGGCCCGAAAAAGAGGTAGAGCAGTTGCCAGTTGCCAGTGTAAGGCGGCTTTTGATCCCACTGGCAACTGACAGCTGCATTATGCTTCTCCTCCACACCATCGCGTGGCTCGCCTGCGTCGTTTACTCGACCGTCCCCGCGTTCTGGCTGATGGTCCATCCCTTCGCCGATTTCTGGCGCGCGCGCAAAGGCAATCCCTATAAACTGCTGGTCCCGATCTGGATCGCAATGTGGATCGCTGTCGGCCTACTCACCGCGCCATTCCGACACGAGCATCTCTATTCAACTCGCTGGACCTGGCTCCCCGCCGCCGTTTTGCTCGTTGCAGGCATTTCCATCTATCGTCGCGCTGGCGCTCGCTTCACCTGGTCGCAACTCGGAGGTCTTCCCGAAATTTGCGACCCTCAAACCACGCAGCATCCGCAACGCCTCGTCACCGAAGGCATTCGCAAGCGCGTGCGTCATCCGATTTATTTAGGGCATCTTTGCGAGATGCTGGCGTGGAGCCTGGGATCGGGGCTCATCGTTTGTTACGGACTGACGGTGCTTGCCATCGTTACTGGAGCAGGCATGATCCGCATGGAAGACGCCGAGCTGGAAAAACGCTTCGGCGACGACTACCGCAGCTACAAAGCCAGCGTCCCGGCGATCTTTCCCAGCGCAACTCCTTATAATCCAGTTAAGCTGCACTAAGCTGAGAGCCGACAGCCGACAGCCGCGCTTATGCGTTTCGAACTCTTCATCGCCGCCCGCTACCTGCGCGCTAAAAGACGCCAGGCGGTGGTCGGCCTCGTGACGGTCATCTCCGTGATCGGTGTAGCTGCCGGTGTTGCGTCGCTCATCATCGCTCTCGCCATCAACAACGGTTTCCGTCAGGATTTGCAAGATCGACTCCTCGGCTCAACTTCCCATGTCAATCTATTACGCGTCGAGAGCGATGGCATCCGCGACTGGCGCCCGCTTCTGGATCGCCTAAGCAAGCAGCCCCATGTCGTGGCGTCCGCTCCGGCAATTTACGAACAAGTTTTGGTATCGCGAGGCCCCCGAGCCCGCGGAGCGGTGCTGAAGGGAATGATTCCATCCCAAGAACGTCGTGTCAGTGACCTGTTGAACTCTGTCAAGACCGGTTCGGCGGATGCCTTGGAAGGTTCTCCGGCGGAAACTCAACAAAGTCAGAATCAAAATCAAGACCAAGCGGACAAGAGTGTCCGCTCCACACAAGCATCATCCGCGACAGTACCTGCACCACAAGACTCCCCCGACTCCCTCGCCGCCGTCCAAGCCCGTGTCGCCGCCATGCCTCCTATCGTTCTCGGCAAAGACATGGCTAGCGATCTCGGCGCGACGGTCAACTCCGTCGTCCTCGTCACCAGTCCCCAGGGAGAGCTCACGCCCTTCGGCATGGTTCCTAAATACATTCGCTTCCGCGTTGCCGGCATCTTCGATTCCGGCTTCTACGACTACGACAGTTCGTGGGGGTTCATCCGCCTCTCCGACGCGCAGCAGCTCTTCGGCCTCGGCGACGTTGTTTCTGTCTTGGAATTAAAAATCGACGACATCTACCGAGCGCCAGAAGTCGCCAGGCAAATCGAATCCGCCGCCGGCAAAGGCTTCATGGCGACACAGTGGATGGAGCAAAATAAATCCCTTTTCCGTGCCCTTCGCCTGGAACGCCTCGTAACTTTTATTACGATCGGGCTGATCGTTTTTGTTGCTGCCCTCAACATCCTGATTTCTCTCACCATGATGGTGATGGAAAAGACAAAAGACATCGCCGTCCTTATGTCCATGGGCGCGAAGAAAGCGCAAATTCGCCGCATCTTCATGTTGCAAGGCGTGCTCGTCGGAGTCGTGGGCACGCTGCTCGGTCTGATCCTCGGCTACGGAGCTTCTTGGGCTGGAGCACATTACCGCTTGATCTCGCTCTCCGCCGAGGTCTATTCCATCGACTACGTTCCTTTCGCGCCGCACTTGATGGACGGCGTGATCGTCGCCCTCATCGCCTTCGCCGTTTCGTTTCTAGCCACGCTCTACCCGTCTTCTTCCGCCGCGCGCGTTCTCCCCGCCGAAGCCCTGCGCTACGAATAGATAACTCTTTGATCATTTCAGTGACCGCCTTTATATTGCGCTCCATCCGCAGAGGTCTACAGTTGGCCTCTCGCGCAGATTCCCGCGATGGGACGGAACTTTAACGACACCTTCGTGATCTAATAAAGGGAGTGTTCAGCGACGAGGGCGATCCGCAACAATGGATTTTTCTTCACGTGACAACGACTCTGCAGGAAGATGTGACGGCGCAGCCTCCAAGTGCATCTAATGAACAAGACGCCGTTACTAGAGGTCAGTGGCCTGAGAAAGGCCTTCCGCTCCGGCGCTGCGGAAATCGTGCTCTTTGACAACCTGTCTTTTCAGCTACAGCCGGGCGAAATGCTTGCGCTGGTAGGAGATAGCGGTGCTGGGAAGAGCACTCTGCTGCACGTTCTAGGAGCGCTCGACCGCCCTTCCCAAGGCACCATCCAGTGCGCGGGGATGGATGTTGGCACGCTCGCCGAAGAGGCCGCTGCCGAGTTTCGTAACCGCGAAATCGGCTATGTCTGGCAATTCCACTACCTCCTGCCGGAATTCACCGCGCTGGAAAATGCCGCCATGCCTTTGCTCATGCGTGGTGTAAAACCCGCCGAAGCCGAAAAACAAGCGGCATCGTGGCTAGGCAAAGTTGGCCTAGATCAGCGCGCGCACCACCGCTCCGGCGAACTTTCCGGCGGCGAGCAGCAACGTGTGGCTTTGGCTCGGGCTTTAATCACGAATCCAAAGCTTTTGTTGGCCGATGAGCCCACCGGCGATCTCGATAACCGAACCGCCGATGCAGTTTTTGAATTGATAGCCCGGTTGCATCGCGAGCACCAGTTGACATCGCTCATTGCGACCCATAATTTGGCGTTTGCGCGGCGCTGTCACCGGGTCCTCCGGCTACACCAAGGTCACGTAGAAGAGGTAACGCCGGAGTCGCTTTTGGCGTAAAAGCTGTAGAGTTGGGATGTAGCGCAACAAGCTGTTGGTGTTTACGAAAAAGACAGGTACGGCTGATAGGTATCCTAAGAGCTATGCTCTAGCACGATCAGGCACTTGGGTTTCCGGCAGCTTAATTGCATAATGGAAGTGAGGCCAGGAACCTCCAAAGGGCGGCGTCGGGTTGCCCGGGATGTGGTTCCAGAAGAGGGCTAAATGTTCGAACGCTATACGGAAAAAGCTCGGCGCGTCATCTTCTTCGCTCGTTATGAAGCCAGCCAGTTTGGGTCTCCTTACATTGAGACCGAACACTTGCTACTGGGCCTCCTGCGCGAAGATAAGGCCCTTACCAACCGCTTCTTGCGTTCGCCATCGAATATCGAATCGATCCGTAAACAGATCGAAGGGCACACCACCATTCGCGAGAAGGTTTCGACCTCAGTCGATCTGCCTCTCAGCAATGAATGCAAGCGTGTGCTCGCTTACGCTGCGGAAGAAGCGGAACGCCTTTCGCACAAACACATTGGCACGGAGCATTTGCTGCTCGGCTTGCTCCGGGAAGAAAAATGTTTTGCCGCGGAAATCTTGCACGAGCGCGGCCTGCGACTCTCTACAGTTCGCGAAGAACTCGCGCGCACAACGCAGGAAAAGGCGCAGCCGCAGCGTCAGCGCGAATCCTCCCTCTTGGCTGAATTTTCTCGCGACCTCACCCAGGCCGCGCAGGAGACCCAGCTCGATCCTTTAGTCGGTCGTGACGGAGAAGTCGATCGCGTCATCCAGATTCTCTGCCGCCGCACTAAAAACAATCCCGTTCTGATCGGAGAACCAGGCGTTGGCAAGACCGCCATCGTTGAAGGCCTGGCGCAGCGCATTGCCGACGGTGAAGTTCCTTCGTTCCTCGCCGACAAGCGCATCTTGGCGTTGGATCTTTCTTTAATAGTGGCTGGCACCAAGTATCGCGGCCAGTTTGAAGAGCGCCTCAAGACCATCATGAAGGAATTGATGGAGTCGCAAAATTCCATCGTTTTCATCGACGAACTGCACACTTTGGTCGGAGCTGGCTCGGCGGAAGGTTCGCTCGACGCCGCCAACATTCTGAAACCCGCTCTTTCGCGCGGAGAAATTCAGTGCATCGGTGCAACCACGCCCGGCGAATATCGCAAGTCCATCGAGAAAGACCGCTCACTCGAGCGCCGCTTCCAGTCGGTCAAAGTTCCTCCGCCGAATGAAGCCGATGCCACCAAAATTCTTTTCGGCATTAAAGAACGTTACGAGAAATTTCACGCCGTCACCTACACCGACGACGCGATCACTTTCGCCGTCTCGCATTCGCATCGCTACATCCCGGACCGCTTTCTGCCCGACAAGGCTATCGATTTAATCGATGAGGCGGGCGCTCGCGTCAAGCTGCGGCAAACTACAATGCCCGACGACATCACCGAAGTGCAGAAGCGCATCAAGTTCATCGTGCACCGCATGGAAAACGCCATCGCCAGCCACGAGTTCGAAAAGGCGCGCTTCTACTCCGACGAAGAACGCAAGGAACGCGAAAACCTGCGCGCCCTCCGCGAGAAGCATCACCTCGACGAATCCTCCGGCGGCGTGGTTGGTCGTGAAGACATTGAAGATGTGGTTTCGCGCTGGACCGGCGTGCCGGTCATGTCGATTAAGGAAGAAGAGTCGGCCAAGCTCCTTCGCATTGAAGAAGAGTTGCATCGCCGCGTGATTTCGCAGGACAAGGCCGTCGTGGCCCTGGCTCGCGCCATCCGCCGTTCACGTGCTGGCCTCAAGAGTCCCAACCGTCCCATCGGCTCGTTCCTGTTCCTCGGACCGACGGGCGTCGGCAAAACCGAAGTAGCGCGCACCTTGGCGCAATTCATGTTCGGCACAGAGAAGTCATTAATCCGCTTCGATATGTCCGAGTTCATGGAAAAGCATTCCGTCTCGAAGCTGATCGGCTCGCCTCCAGGATACGTGGGCTACGAGGAAGGCGGCCAGCTCACCGAACGCGTGAAGCGCGCTCCGTACTCCGTCGTCCTGCTTGACGAAATCGAGAAGGCGCACCCCGATGTCTTCAACATCCTGTTGCAGGTTTTTGAAGACGGCCACCTCAGCGACGGTCTTGGCAACACGGTCGATTTCAAAAATACCGTGATCATCATGACCTCGAACATTGGCGCCCGGCATTTACAGAAGCGCGAAGGTCTCGGCTTCCAGTCTTCCCAGGAAGACATGGTTTCCGACAAGATTGAAGAACTGGTGAAAGGTGAAGTTAAACGCACCTTTAACCCCGAATTCCTCAATCGCCTCGACGAAATCATCATCTTCGGGGCGCTCAGCGAAACGGATCTCATTCAGATTCTCGAATTGATGATTGGCCAGCTCAACGCGAACCTGGCGCAACGTTCGATCACAGTTACGGTGACCGACGAAGCCAAGAAGTGGATTCTGGCGCAGACGGTAGTCGACCGCAGCTACGGTGCCAGGCCATTGCGTCGCGCGCTGCAAAAGTACATTGAAGACCCGCTCTCCGAAGCGCTGATCCAGGGCACGTTCGCTATGCGTCCAGCCTTCATCGAAGTTTTCCTCGATGGAACAAAACTGTTCTACCGCCCAGTAGACTCCAAGGATTCGAAAGAAGCCGAGGCAGTCTTGCTGTACAAAGACTAAAGCAAGTGTAGGGCGAGCATTCCTGCTCGCCCGCTTTTGATCTTCGCTCTTGATCCTTAACTTAAAAAGCCGCCAGCAAACTGGCGGCTTTTGTCTTTATGCAGTCGAAACTCCGTCCTTGCTCCAACCCTCTCCAAACCTTGTCATTCCGAGAGCCTGTGACTTTATTGTTTGTTCCAAAAACTAACGCTGAAAACAAACAACTTACGCGCCTAAAAACCGCGTAATTTGAATAAAGTCACAGCCTCCGAGCGCAGCGAGGAATCTGCTTTCCTCCCCTCTGCAATCCATCCCCACCGTGAAAGAGCGGCGCTTTAGCGCCCGCGTTAGCATCAAAATTGACGGGCTTTAGCCCCGGTCCCCTTACGTCCGGTTAATCATCGAAGCCACATACCCCGCCCCAAACCCGTTATCAATGTTCACCACGCTCACATTCGACGCGCAAGAATTCAGCATCCCCAGCAGCGCCGTCACGCCCTTAAACGACGCCCCATAACCCACGCTAGTCGGCACCGCAATCACAGGCACGCCCACCAGCCCGCCAACCACGCTGGGCAGCGCGCCTTCCATTCCCGCACAAACAATAATCACCCGCGCCCGCGACAAAGTATCTCCATGCGCCAATAACCGATGAATTCCAGCCACGCCTACGTCGTAAACATGCTCCACATCGTTGCCCATGACTTCCGCCGTCACCAGCGCTTCTTCCGCAACTGGAATATCGCTGGTCCCCGCCGAAACGACAACGATGAGCCCTTTCCCCGTCTTTGTCGAATCCCGCTGCAAAACAATCGCCCGCGCCAACTCGCGATACTTCGCCCCACGAACCTTCTTCTTCACCGCCGCAAACTGTTCCGGAGTCGCTCGCGTAGCCAAAACGTTTCCACCCCGCGCCGCCAGCTTTATAAAGATGGCCGCCAGATTCGCCGGAGTCTTCCCCGGCCCAAAAATCACCTCCTGCACGCCCACCCGCAGCGCCCTGTGATGATCCACCTTGGCAAACCCCAGCTCCTCAAACGGCAAATGCCGCAGCCGCTCCACGGCCTCATCCGGAGACACCCCCCCGCGGCGCACCGACTGCATCAATTTCCGAAGTTCTGTTGAATTCAAGAGAGATCGACCCTGCGGCTAATTCTAGACTGTTTCTGGCGAGAGCTAAAACTTGAGCGGTCGAAATAATCTTTCTAGATTGTCATTCCGAACAGCTCTTCCGTGAGGAATCTGCTATTTCTCGTAGGCCGTTCCGAAACGCGACCCCTACCCCTCCAAATACGCCTGATAACTCTCATACTTCTCCATCGGAGTCGCATTAAACACGCAAACCACATCCTCCGAAACTCTTACTGCGGGCGGATGCGCCCCGTTCCCATCCGCCACTTGCCAATAAATCGCGTCCACATTCTGCAACACCGTCACCACGCGCTCACCCGGCAACGCTTCCCGCACCAGCAGCGGCAAATGCTTGGGAGCCAGATGCGATTCCCCCATCAACACCGCCAACCGAGCGTCGGGATGAGCATCCCGCATCTCGACAATCCTGCTGACCGCATGACGATCCCGCATCCGCAAACGTCGCAAATCTTTTCGCGGCTCACTGTCCAATCCCCACACAGCCTCACAATTCTTCCGCGCAACTTTAAACAGTTCGCGATAAGGCTCCCAGTCATAACCCCAGTCGCGCTCAAAGTGCAGGCGCTCGCGAAGTTGATCGGCATTGGTCGCGCTAGCCAGCCATGCATCCAGCACCCCCTGGCGGCTCGCATAAATTGCTTCCAATCCAAGAACGGACGGACGATCTTCCAACCCCGCAAACTGCTGCAACAGGAAAGTCACGAATTCCTGGCAAGCTGGCAGCGCATGATAATCCCCCACCAGCAAAACATCCGCCGACCGCAGCTCCGCCGCCAGCTCAATCGAGGTCAAAGATTTCTGGTAATGCCGAAATGCCCGCGTGAACTCGTGCAGATACCGGCTGCGCGGAGGCCGCACAGTCGAGCGAATGGCCTGTTCGACCGCGGCCACGATGGCGCGCTCGGGCCGCTGTCCCGAGATCCGCCCCGAACGCCGTCCCCGAACTGTTGCGGAGGTTGCCATAAGAACGCAACCCGCCGCAGAACCGGATAATTCCCCACCGACACCAGCCGCCCGCCAGCCTTGCTGTCCGCTTGACGCGGGGCGACGCAGTTCCTAATACTCAGAAAATCAATTCCTCGTAAAATCATGAAGGGCTGCTACTTCGCGCCCTCCCGGAGATTCCTTGCCCAAATCCGTTTCCACCGCACTCGCCGCCACAAGAGTTCTCACCATCGCCACCACCGGAGCCAGCGGCGCACTGTTCCTCCGCGAACTCCTGCGCATCGTCGAGCAAGATTCCCGCATCGCTACCGTCAACTTCATCGCCTCCGATAGCGCCCTCCGCGTCATGGCCGAAGAGCTACAACTCACAGGCCGCAATAATCTGATCCAGCAGCTACTCGGCAAAGCCTCCAAAAAGATCCACCTGCAATCCAACGCTGACATAGGAGCCAACATCGCCAGCGGCTCTTATCCCAGCGACGCCATGGTCGTACTCCCGTGCAGCGTCGGCACCCTGGCCCGCATCGCCAACGGAGTCGCCGCCCAACTCATCGAACGCGCCGCCGACGTCTGCCTCAAGGAGAAGCGTCCCCTAGTTCTTTGTGTTCGCGAGACCCCTCTCAATAAAATCCATATCCGGAACATGTACCGCGCCGCAGACGCCGGAGCCACCATCTACCCGCTGATCCCCACCTTCTACAACCACCCCGACGGCTTCGACGAAATGGCTCGCCAGTTCGCCTACCGCGTTCTGGCCCACATTGGACTCCCCAACCCCAACGCCTATAGCTGGAAGGGCTAGGATTCTAAGTTTTCAGGGGATGCCTTAGTCTACGTCTGCGGCAGGGCCAGCCGTAGATGCCCCGCAGACATGTACCCAAGGGTCGAAAACCCCTAAAATTCAAGCCAGATTCAACTGCCATTCACAAATAGTGACTCGGACGATACAGCCCCCAAAGTGCAGTTGACCGCCACGCCAAACGGGATTATGTTGGCCGTACATCTCAGAAAGGAGGGATCCATGCCAAGTAGCGACAAACGACCGAGTGAGGTAGCTGTAACCTAGCTGATTGCTCGAACCACCTTTTAGATGACCGGTGTGTTTGGGAAACGCATTCGGATGCTGCCCGCTCCCGCCCAGCCAGTGGGAGAACCCGTAGTTTGATCGAGGACAACGGAAGGGCAATCGGACTAGGGAATCTCACCAGTCTACCGGCGCCCCGTGGATGGCCTCCGCGGGGCGTTTATTTTCGGAATAAAAAGATTGTGTAGGGCGAGCATTCCTGCTCGCCAACCGGGCGCAGCCCGACCATTAGGTGTGCCAGCGCTACCGCAACGCCCTCAACAACACCTTCCGCGCCTCTTCCTCAATCGGAAACGACTCCAACTCCTCCCGCGACACCCACCGCGCCTCCGCCGCATCCTCCCCAGCCCGCAATTCCCCAGACTTCACGAAGCACAAGACATCAACAAGTACATAGTGAAACCGAACTTTCTCAGCTTCATCCCGAACAATGCGGTCAAACACCCCCAGCACGCTCCCCACCCCCGACTCCGGTTGTCCCACAATCGTGCGACGCGGCTCAACCAGTACACCCACGTCCACCACCAACCCAGTTTCCTCCAATGCCTCGCGCGCCACAGCCTCGCGCAAAGTCTCCCCCAACTCCAGCAACCCGCCGGGAATCGACCACTGCCCCTGCAGCGGAGGCCGCCCGCGCTTGATCACGACCACCCGCCCAGCATCCACAATCACCGCCCCAACTCCAACCAGAGGCGCCTTAGGATATTCACGCTGCATACGTAGGATTGTAGCCGCACCAAGTTTCCTCCGCGCACCTCTGTGTTCTCCGTGGTAAACCGCAGTAGAATTCCTCCATGTCCCTCGACGAATACCAGCGCAAGCGCCGCTTCGAAGCTACACCCGAGCCCCCGCCCAAACTCGAGCTCAACTCCGGCCACCGCTTCGTAGTCCAGCGCCACGAAGCCACCCGCCTGCACTATGATTTCCGCCTCGAAATGGAAGGTGTTCTGAAATCCTGGGCCGTCCCCAAAGGCCCCTCCCTCGATCCCGACGACAAGCGCCTCGCCATGCAAGTCGAGGATCATCCCGTTTCCTACTTCGATTTCGAGGGCATCATCCCCGAAGGCAACTACGGTGCTGGCACAGTCATGGTCTGGGATGTCGGCACCTGGCAGCCCCTCTTGCCCAAGCCAGTAGATGGGAAGTATCTCCCCGGTACCGACAAAGAAGCCGCAACCATGCTCGCGCAAGGCGATCTCAAATTTCGTCTCGAAGGCAAAAAGCTGCACGGAGATTTCGCCATCGTCAAAATGAAAGGCCGCCGCCCCGGAAGCAAAGGCAACGAGTGGCTCCTCATCAAAAAACGCGACGAGCATGTTGAAGAAGGCTACGACGCCGAAAGCGACGATTCCTCCGCGCTCACCGGCCGCACCATGCGCGAAATTGCATCGCAACACGATGCCACATGGGTCAGCCGCCCAGCAACCCGCGGCAAGCTGAAGGCCCCCTGGCTCGCCGATGCCGTCGCCAAGCTGGATGCAAAGAAGAATCCGCAAGTCCTCCCAACTCCAGCAGAGGAGCCGGAAGCAGTTGATCAGAAGCCTAAAGACAAGAAGCCCAAAGACAAGAAGGCGAGCGCCAACCCCAAAGCTACTTCCAAGAAAGCCAACTCTCCGACCAAAGAACCTCAACCAGACCTATTTCGCTCAGTGCCCTCTATGCTCTCTGTGGTAAATCGGGTTTCCCCGATGCCAACCGCCATCCACCCCATGTTAGCCACCACCACCGACAAGCCTTTCAACAACGATGCCTGGCTCTTCGAAATCAAATGGGATGGCTATCGCGCCGTCGCCTTCATCCAAGACGGCAAAGCTCGCTTCGTGTCGAGAAATCAAAACGACCTCACCCCGCAATATCCGGAACTTGCGGAAATTCCCGGCCACTTGAAAGCCATCACCGCCGTTCTAGACGGAGAAATCGTCGCCCTCGACGAAGAAGGACGTTCTTCCTTCAGTCTGATGCAGCAGCGTGCCGGATTCTCCTCGCTCGCGAAGCACAGGGCTCGTAACCCGGCAATCCCGGTTCTTTATTACGCCTTCGACCTGCTCTATCTCGATGGCCGAGATCTCCGCAAGTTTCCGTTAGAAGAACGCAAGCGGACTCTGGTCAGCATCATCCAACCGAACGAAATTCTCCTCTACTCCGATCACTTCGAAGGGCAGGGAATCGCCCTCTTCAAAGCTGCCCAGCAAAAAGGTCTCGAAGGAATCGTAGCCAAGCGCCGCGTCAGCACCTACGAAGAACGCCGTAGCCCCAACTGGCTCAAAATCAAAATTACGCACCGCACCGAATGCGTAATCGGCGGCTACACGAAGCCGAAGGGCTCGCGTGAATTCTTCGGCTCAATCGTGTTAGGCCTCTACGACAACCAAGGCCAGCTATTCCACGTCGGCCAGGCAGGCAGCGGTTTTGATGAAGATTCTCAACGCCAGGTATGGGAGGAGCTGCAGGCTCGCAAAACCAAGAAGAGCCCCTTCACAGACAAAGTCGAGGCGCTCAGCGAAGTTCACTGGGTCAAGCCGGAACTCGTAGCAGAAATCAAATTCAGCGAATGGACTCACGAAGGCGAATCCGGAAAGAAACTCCGTGCCCCAGTCTTCCTAGGACTACGCCAGGATAAATCACCAACAGAATGCCAAATGGAAGAAACTCCCTAGGATATGTTTCAGATAAAGAAATTACCCTCCACAGGGTTTGTCATTCCGAGCGCAGCGAGGAATCCCTGTAGCTGAAATACCCTTGAAGTTTGTCATTCCGAACGGCTCCATCGTGAGGAATCTGCTGTTTGTTCTTCTGTCGGCCCGTGACCCTTCTACTTCAACTCCCCCATCCCCACCAGCGTACCGTAGTCTTTCCCAGAAGCCTCCGTTGCTCGGGTCACAATCGCTCTAAACCCATCTCGCAATTCCGGCCACTTCGCAACCAGCGCTCGCGCCACCGCTTGATTCTCCGCATAAGTCTTCGCCGCATCGGAGACATCCGCCCAATCATACTTCACCACCAAATTCACTTCGCCAGCCGCGCCATACGCAAAAATAGTTCTAATCTTGTAAACCTTCCAGCCAGCCAGAAGTTCCATCGGTGCCTCTCCCGGCAAATCCGCAGGCACAAGTTTCTGAGCTTCGTCATACAGCCGATCTGTCTCCCTCGTACTCATAAATGGAACAACGGTAGCCAGATTCCGCGCCTGCAGGAAATAGAACCACGCATTGTGCGTTTGTCCCTTGGCCACAAAGGCCCGCGCTCGTTCCGCAAACCATGCACTATCATGTCCAGCCGATTCCCCAGCCTTCGCATAGAAGCCGCCCAGTTTCCATTCTCCCGCCACTTGCTGCAGCACAAACGACACAACGTAAGCATCCCCCTTGCTCGCGCCATCTTGTCTCGCGCTGTCTTTGCCCGTGCCGTCCGCAGCAACCACATCCAAAATCGTCACCGCATATCGCCCGGCGGGGAGGCCGTTCAAAACGAAGACCGCGCTCGATCCCGTCTGCCCCGACTTACCAAACACTCCACACAAAAACTCCAATCGCTGCGCTGCAGGCTGAGCAGACGCCTGCCCCGGTGTTGGTTCATCAACCGTCAACGCGAAAACTCCGCGTACCGCCGCCTTAGCAGCGGCAAAATTACCTTGGTTCTCCTGCACCGCAGCCGCAATCCCCGAAAAGCTCTCCGCCACGCTCGGAATCGCGCTCTGCTTCAGTCCCGCTACGTCGCCCTTGGCGGCTAGGCCAAAGTAGCCCTGCGCGGTTGCCTCCAAGCCTGTTCGGGTGGGTACGTCCATCTCATCACCTGTGGCACAGGTTTGTGCCAGCGCCAGCCCCACCGGCACCAAACCAAGGCAAATGAGCAACTTACACGCCGTTCTCGTCGTCATGCCTACCCCCAATTTCAGCCCGTTCCTCAACATTGTCTGCAAGATGATTGTACGATGCCGTTCCATCCTAGAGAGCTGTCCAGGACCTTTCCCAATCCTTGCACCGCCGACTTTTTGCCGAGTCCGAGGTGCTTGCCAACGGTGCTAGAATTAATCTGTCCGGCGCAGTTGAGCCCGTCGGAAGCGGGGTCTACCATGATGAAGCAACGCACGGTCGCGGTCGGTTTGTTCAGCGTAGTCGCATTGTGCGCGAGCAGCGCGTTGGCCACCCAGCGTCGAACCCATCACGCTCAGAAACCGGTCCAAGTCACAGCCCCGGCTCCGATCCCTGCCCCTGCAATTCCTTCCGTTCCCGCTCGCGAAGCTGCCGTTCCTCCTCAAGTCAGCTATGAAAACGGTCAGCTCCTGATCGATGCCAAGAATTCCACCTTGAAGGATATTCTCAGTGCGGTCGAGAAGCATACGGGTGCTTCTTTTGATATCAGCTCGGGAGATACCAGTGAGCGCGTTGTAGGACGCCTTGGCCCCGGTTCGGCTCGCGATGTCCTTGCCGATTTACTCAATGGCTCGCACTTCAACTATGTCATGCTGAGTCCCGCGAACGATCCCAGTGCTTTGTCGCGAGTTGTGCTGACCGCTCGCGGCGCCGCTTCTCCGCAAGCTGGCGGAGCCCAAAACGACGCCCCGCAGTTCCAGCCGCAGCAGTTCCAGCAGCCGCCAGGGCAGATGCCCAACGGTGTTGCCATGCAGCAAGTGCAGCCCGATCCCAATAATCCAGATGCGGCGCAGGAAACCACCGACGCCACGGATGAAAATGCCGAGAATCAGGATCCCGCGGAAGAGGCGCAACCCGATCAATCGCAACACCAGGAAGGTGTGAAAACGCCGGAACAGCTCTTGCAGGACTTGCAGCGCCAGCAGCAAATCATCCAGCAGCAGCAACTCCGCCCAGGCGCAATAGTCCAGCCACAAAATCAATAGAGGTCAGTGAAGAAACCTGAACCTTGTTTACTGGATTTGTCGTTCCAAGGCGCTCTAGCACCCAGCAATCTCCACTCTCTGCAAGGAACCGGGTACCCCGTCCTTGTCGCGTTTCTTGCGACAGGGCGGGGGGCTCCTCAGATTCGACCACCCAATCCCGTGATCCTAACCCAACCTGAAACAGCGAACTTTCAGCGCTGTCCAATTCCATGACATGCTTTACAAAATGGTCGCGACATCCGTTATGCTCCGCGTCCTCTTCGGTTACGCCTTCTCCGAAAGCCGCCATCCCGGAATCTCCGTGGCCAGCCACCGCAACCCTTCGCTCGCATCCGGCACTTCAACTTGAATCGACGGCACGTTCTTACTTCTCAAGAACGCCAGCATTGAAAATATGTTCACTTTCTGGAAATACGAACCAACACAATCAACCGCAAAAAACGGCTCCAGCGCACCCTTCGGATGCACCGCATCCCATATGCAAGCCAGCGGCTCCACTGGAACGCCCGCAACCGGCGGGTTCATCGGCGTCAAAACCTTATTCAGCTCCCGGTCGCTGAACTGCCCTTCGTCCCAGTAGCGTTCCCACCGTTGCATTTTGAAACGCGCCGCCTGCGCCGCCGTTGCCGCCAGATCAAGATGCCGTCCCCGCACAGAAAGCCGCGACCAAGTCTTCACCTGCACCTGATACAACGTCACCCCGCTCGGGCTTTTTACCTGGAGCCAGCCATCCAAATGCGGTCCTCGCGCATTCCCCGTATCGCACAGTCCCGGAAGAATCTCAGCCTCGTGACGCCGTTCGCGAAAGTAGCGCACCAACAAAGGCAGTGCCAGTTCTTCACCAACAATTTCCTTAGCCGCCTTCGCATTACGGCGCGCACTATCCTCTTCATCACAAAAAGCAATCAGTTCGCGAATGTCGATCGTCAAATTGTGCATTGAGTAGAGGCGCTTCGTTCAGTCTGTTCTGAAAGTGTAATTGTCATTCCGAGCGCAGCGAGGAATCCCTTTCGTTGCCAAGGCTGTTGAGGTTGGCAACCTGGGAAACCGGCTACCGCTTCGCCGAACCATACCGCCCCATCAACGCATACCCCCGAATCTTCAACAACTCCGTAAACATCCTCAACCCATCCTTGATCGGACTAATCTTCGTGTTCTCCTGATGCGCCCATTTCACCGCCACCTCATCCACTCGAAACCCAAGCCGCCGCGCCACAAATACAATTTCCGGATCGAATCCCCACCGCTCAATAATCTGCAATGGAAACACCGCCTGCGCCGCCGTCCGCCTGAACGCCTTAAATCCACACTGCGTGTCCCGATACTTCATTCCCAGAATCACCCGCAACGCCAGATTAAAGATGCGCCCCAAAATTCGCCGGTAAAACGGCTGCTTCCTCGTCTGCAACGACGGGTCCAGCCAACGCGACCCAATCGCCACGTCCGCTCCGCGTTCCAATGCCGCCAGCAATTTTTCCGATTCCTCAATCGGCGACGCCATGTCCGCATCCGTAAACACAATCCATTCGCCTTTCGAATGCAGAACACCGTTTCGCACGCTGAATCCCTTTCCATGATTCCCCGGATTATCCACCAGCCGCAACATCGGATGCGCCGCCGCATAACGCAAAATAATGTCCCGCGTCGCATCGCGCGATCCGTCGTTCACCACCAGAATTTCCGCATCCCACTTCTGCGCATACACGTATTCCAGCACTCGGTCGAGCGTCGCTTCGATCCGAATCTCCTCGTTGTATGCCGGAATGACAATGCTGTGCGTGACAGGACCCATGCCTTGTGAAAAACTGCGTCCCTAAATACTACATGGATCGACACCACCTACCCCAGAGAAAGGACGGGTGCCCCAGAGCGAGCCGGGTGCCCCGTCCTTGTCGCGCTCTTTGCGACAGGGCGGGGATTTCAGCCCTACCTCTCAAAGTAGACTTGCCCCAGTCCACTCCCAACGCTACGCTCCATCATGCGCAAGCTTTCGATTCTCTTCCTCCTTATACTCGCCACCCTCTCTCTGCACGCCGCCCGCAAACCTCACCTCGTAGCCTTCGGCAAATGGCAAACTATCAAGCTCTTCGCCGACACCGCCGTCGCGCCCAATGCCGCCAAGTCGCCCGCCACTCTCGGTCAAGACCTCAAAGTCCGCCCTCTCTATGTCGATACCAAACTCAAAGAATTTACCACCGGCCCTCCGCACGAAATCACCGACTACCTCTTCGCAGTCCGCCGCGCCTACCGCCTCAACGATAGCCTCCCCGCCGAGGAGGCCAAGCCTCTCCGCTGGCGCTGGCAGCTCGGAGGCTGGCTCCAAGTCGATCGCGTAACCGGCCGCGTCTCCGCCTTCAACCTCCCCGACTTCGACCCCTACTACTCCACCGCCACCTGGTATCGCGATTACACCGCCTACTGCGGCGTCTCCGATGACGGCAAAAAGCTCTACGCGGTAGTCACCCAGCTAGGCCGCCGCAAACCCATCCTCAAAAAGCCTCTAGGCGATGCCGCAGATGCTGGCCCCGACGCCAATTGCCCTCCCCCCACCTGGCAGCGCCAGCCCGTCCGCGTCACCTTCGATCCCAAACAAGACGACCCAGCCACCTTCACAGTCCGCGGCCACAGCGCCGACCTACTCCCCGAAGAACAGGAAGAAGACACCCCGTCGAAGTAAAAATGTAGCGCGGACACTCCTCTCCGCGACCTTTGACGTTGCTCTTGATCTGTTGACTTTGCTCTTGATGTCGCTCTTGCCTCTGTCCGTGTAGGGCGAGCATTCCTGCTCGCCGCTCTGAACTCGACCAATTGCCCTCTCTGCAAAATTGTCATTCCGAAACGCAGTGAGGAATCTGCTCTTTCCTGCGAGCACCCGGGTGCCCCGTCCTTGTCGCGCCCTTTGCGACAGGGCGGGGATTTTCCCAGATTCAACCCCACCACCGACCCCCACGTGAAAGAACGGCCCTTCAGGGCCTCGTCAAGCCGCCAAAAACTGGGCTTCAGCCCCAGTGTAGAGCGAGCATTCCTGCTCGCCGTTCTGAACTCGACCAATCGCCTTCTTTGCAAAATTGTCATTCGAAACGCAGTGAGGAGTCCCTTTACTTCCCGCGCACTCTCGGCGGAGCAGGGATTCCCTCACCAAAGCTTTCAATCACAAATAATGCCGACCTAACGTGAAAGAGCGGCCCTTCAGGGCCGCGTCAAGCCAAATGCAGATGGCCTTCAGGCCCGGCGGGAAGCTATCCTAAGGCAGCGGTTCTTGGATGCTCGCGCCTCTCGTCCAAATCACTCTCCACCAAGTGGCTTTGAAAGCCGACAGCCGATAGCCCACCCCGCACTTTCTGCATTTCCTGTGCGCCCTCTGTGGAAATCCAAACCCACGCATCCACCAAACTTTCCCGCTCAAAATTCTCTCCACCTCAAACCCCGCTCTCAGCGCCCACTTCCACGCCCAACACAAACTCCTGCCGCTCAGGAAAACTTCCGTCACAGCTCACTCCATCTTTTTCCAAACTGCACCAAACTTATGGGATTGACCACTCGGCTTCCTCTGCGTAACTTCATTAAACGACTTCAAAGCTTCACGACTTAGAAAAATATTCGCGTCGCGGTCCCACGCCCCCGCCCGCATCTCCCGGTGAACACGACTGTGCTAAGAACATCTGCTCCAAAAACGACGGCTTCGAAAACCGATAAGAAAATCCCCGCTGAAAATCCAACTCAGCCTCCCAGTGACTGGCAAGCTTATCGCACGCGCTTCACCATCCGCGCGCGCATCCTCAGTGCGCCTCTCAGCTTCGTCGACGCGCTCGGTCGCGAGCAAAACGGTAAACGCGGCGACTACCTCGTCGAATCCAACGGCATGGTTACCATCACTCCGCGCCACATCTTCGAGGATGTCTACGTTCCGCTCGAATCTGGCGACCCGAACCGCAAGGTCGGAAACGGGACAAACTCCGATTCCGCTGCCAGCCCTTCGGCGCAGCCGCCGAAAAAGGCTCCGATTTCCACAATAAAAAGGAGCTACATGACCGGCTCCCGTCACCGCCCCGGTTAACACAACTGTAATAATTCCCTTAAAAAGAGGGACTTACAGAGGGAATCTTCGCGGTCACTTCGATAGCCCAATATCTTGTACTAGGCTATTGACAGGCCCAAGATACAGGCGTAACTTCACAACTCCAAGCAGTTTTATTCCACCCAACGGGCTGGCAAAACTGCTGGGGAACATTAGGCGTAGTAGCCGTTTCCGGGTCCCCCTCCTGGCAAACGACATGCCATTGAAAACAAAATAGTTATTCCCCGGCGAGGGTGCTGAAAATCACTCCGCTGGCACTATGGAGGAGCCCCATGGAAGGACTGGTACGCCTCGTCTCAGAGTCGCTCGCGCGCCACGGCATGAACCTGCCGCCCGCTCGCCTCGAGTGGTCGGATTGGAAGCAGCTTGAATCCAGCCTCTGCCTCTCCGCTCCCAGCTACCCTGGCCTCTACTCCGTCGCCGAACGCGTGGTTGACCACAACCTCGCTCCAGAGGGTCTGCAAGCTCCCCATTTCGCCATCTTCCACGAGGGCCACACGCAGGACTTGGGATTCGAAATGGGACGCCTCTGCTCCCCCTACAGCCTCCTGCGCGACCGCATCTCCAAAGGGGACTGCTGGGTCCGCTTCGCCGTAATGCCATTCTCGACCACACAAAACTCAGGTCTAGCCGAGAGCTTGGAATCTGCCGAAAGCCGAAAGTCGATAGCCGATAGCCAGAGCTTTCCCGATAGTCCTCACGAAACCGAAATACCTATGCCTCTGCCTTCCGGCTTCTAGAAGCCTAAAATGGCAGTAGGCGATACTCCTGCAACCCAATACAACAACCGATCCCATAGAAGAATCGGAGGAAGCGATTACGATGCCTCAAGTAACTGAAAAAAATTTGACCACCGCGCCGTCCATGCCAGCGGCTGCCGCCCCCACCCCCCCAGCTAGCAATGCTGCGAATGCTTCGAATAAGAAAAAAGGCCCCGGCCTCCAGTTCCGTCGCCACTTCACCAAGCCCGGTGTCTCTCCTTACGACGAAATCGAATGGGAAACCCGTCTCGCTCAGATCACCGATGCCCAGGGCAAAGCGATCTTCGAGCAAAAGGATGTCGAAGTCCCCAAAGATTGGTCCATCACCGCCACCAACATCGTGGCCAGCAAATATCTGCATGGACACGTCGGCACCCCCGAGCGTGAAACCGGAGTGCGCCAGCTCGTCACCCGCGTCGCTGAAACCGTCCGCGACTGGGGCATGAACGACGGCTACTTCCGTTCAGCCGAAGATGCCTCCGCCTTCCACGACGAACTTGCATACTTGCTCCTGCGCCAGTACGCCGCCTTCAACAGCCCCGTATGGTTCAACGTTGGATGCGATCGCATCGAACCCAATTCCGACGCCCAAAATTGGCACTGGAACGCCACCACCAGCACAGTAGAATTCGGTGCCGTCGGCTACACCAAGCCACAATGCTCGGCCTGCTTCATCAACGCCGTGCAGGATTCGCTCGATTCCATCCTGACCTTGGCCAAGACCGAAGGCATGCTCTTTAAATGGGGATCCGGCACCGGCAGCAACCTCTCTCCGCTGCGCTCTTCTACCGAAGAACTCAGTGGCGGCGGCACCGCCAGCGGCCCTCTCAGCTTCATGCGCGGCTTCGACGCCTTCGCGGGCGTCATCAAGTCCGGCGGCAAAACCCGTCGCGCCGCCAAGATGGTCATCCTCAACATGGACCACCCCGACATCGTCGACTTCATCGAGTGCAAATCCAAAGAAGAAGCCAAGGCCTGGGCACTGGTCGATGCCGGATACGACGGCTCCTCCCCCGATTCCGACGCCTACTCTTCCATCTTCTTCCAAAACGCGAACAACTCCGTCCGCGTCACCGATGACTTCATGTACGCCGTCGTTCGCGACACTGACTTCTCCACCAAAGCCGTCAAAGATGGCCGCGTAGTTGAGACTTTCAAGGCTCGCACGCTTCTGCAAAAACTCGCCGACGCCACCTGGCGCTGCGGCGACCCCGGCATGCAGTTCGATACCACCACCAATCGCTGGCACACCAGCAAGAATACGGCTCGCATCAACGCCTCCAATCCGTGTTCCGAATACATGTTCCTCGACGATTCCGCCTGCAACCTCTCAAGCCTCAACCTGCTGAAGTTCGCGCCCAACGGCACTTTCGACGTGACCGCCTACCGCCACGCCGTCGATATCATGATCACCGCCCAGGAAATTCTGGTCGACAACGCCGGATATCCCACCGAAGCCATCGGACGCAACAGCCACGACTACCGCCCACTCGGCTTAGGCTATGCCAACTTAGGCGCGCTGCTGATGGCCTCCGGCCTGCCCTACGATTCCGACGGCGGTCGCGATTACGCCGCCTGCGTAACAGCCATCATGTGCGGCCAAGCGTACCTACAGAGCTCAAAAATCGCCGAGCTCTGCCAGCCTCTCTGTCCCGCCAGTGAAACAGTGCAGCGCAGCCTCGGCCTCAGCCACACCGACACCATGCCCGACGGCGCAGCCTGCCCCGGCTGGTACATCAACCGCGAACCGTTCCTGGACGTGATCCGCATGCACCGCGCCTCCGTCAACAACATCAATAAGTCCAACGTCCCCACCGCCCTCTACGAAGGCAGCAAAGCCGCCTGGGACGAAGCTTTGGCGCACGGTGAGAAGTTCGGATATCGGAACGCGCAAGTTGCGGTCTTGGCTCCAACAGGAACAATCGGCTTCATGATGGACTGCGACACAACCGGCGTTGAGCCGGATCTTGCGCTGGTGAAGTACAAGAAGCTGGTGGGTGGGGGGATGATTAAGATCGTCAACCAGACTGTGCCGGCGGCGTTGTTCAAGCTGGGATACACGCATGATCAGGCGGATGCGATTGTTTCTTACATTGACGCGACCGGAACGATTGAAGGTGCGCCGCATATTAAAGATGAGCATCTGGCTGTGTTTGATTGCTCCTTTAAGCCTGCGAAGGGGACGCGCTTCATCCACTACAACGGGCACATCAAGATGATGGCGGCGGCGCAGCCGTTTATTTCTGGAGCGATTTCGAAGACGGTGAACCTGCCTGAAAACGCCACGGTTGAAGAAATCATGGAAGTTTACATTGAATCCTGGAAGCTGGGGCTCAAGGCAGTCGCCGTCTATCGCGATGGCTGCAAGAAGAGTCAGCCGCTTTCCGCTGCTGGAACAAAGACTGCGCTGTCGAAGAAAGACGATGCGTCGAACGCGGTTGCCGCGGCGGCGCAGGCTCTCGCCGACGACAACCCGGATGGCCCGCCCCGCGCGGTTCGTCACAGATTGCAGGACGAGCGCGCCTCCGTCACCCACAAATTCAACGTCTCGGGACACGAGGGCTACATCACAGTCGGCCTCTACCCCGATGGCACCCCCGGAGAGCTCTTCATCACCATGGCCAAGGAAGGCTCCACGGTCAGCGGTCTGATGGATAGCTTCGCCTGCGCCACCAGCCTCGCGCTGCAGCATGGCGTTCCGCTGAAGCTGTTCTGCGAAAAGTTCGAGCACACCCGCTTCGAGCCCAGCGGATGGAGTTCCAATCCTGAAATTGGCTACGCCAAGTCGATCATGGATTACATCTTCCGCTGGCTGCACCTGCGCTTCCTGACGGGCCAGCAGGGCAGCCTGTTCGAAGGCTTCCGCATGAAACCGGCGCATTCAGCCAGCAGCGAGACCGCGTCCTCACCGACAGCCGACAGCCGCGAGCCAAGAACAGGTTCCGCCCACGTAGCCGACCAGCTGGCAGGCATCATCGACCTGGGCGACGCCCCAAGCTGCTCCTTCTGCGGCAGCATCATGACGCGGAACGGCAGCTGCTACCGCTGCGGAAGCTGCGGCAGCACGAGCGGTTGTAGCTAGGCCGCATTCGCTATTCGCTTTGAAAGGGCACGGCTTAAGCCGTGCCGCAGATCAACCGATCTCTCCGGCTTTAGCCGCTGAGGTCACACAATTCGCGCTTAGATAGACAGAGGTCTCGGGTGGCGGGTGATTTATCCGCCACCCATCCCCAATCCTCAATGTATCCGATATTTCAGCTAGCTTTGCTTGGGTGGAGGACGTGGACGCGGTTCATGCGGAGTGTGTGGCGGCCGGGTTGGACATCACGTTTCCTCCGACGGACATGCCGTGGGGCGTTCGCGAAGTGCACCTGCGGCATCCGGATGGGCATGTGTTTCGGATCAGTCGTGGGAGCAAGTAGACTTTTCTGACGGCGAAAACGGTCTATTTCCAGCTTTTTGCCAATTCTTGTCAAGCCCCCTAAAAGGCTGAATTCCCGCTAACTTACTCATTCCAATCATGAAATAGATTGCATAATAGTGGCGGAGTACCCCCCTCTGGGTTGGTATACTGGAGATATAGGCATAATTCGGGAATTTTGAGTGGGCCGGTGTGCGTTGATCGCATCCCGGCCCATTTTTCGTTGGGGACGGTGGGAGGGAATCTTAGCGTCGAAAGGGGTTCACGTGACGAGACAAGAGTTAGTGTGGCTGGGGGATCGCAAGGATCAGGGGGACTGGGCGGAGCTGTGTTTTATGGCGCGGGCGGCGCGGGAGGGGTTGTTGGTTTCGCGTCCGTTTAGCGGGTCGGCGCGGTATGACGTTGGGGTGGAGTATCGCGGGCTGCATATGCGAGTGCAGGTGAAATCGACTTTGTACCGGAGGCGAGGGGAGTCGTACAGCTTGAATGTGATGGGTCCGAAGCGGCAGCCGTATGCGGAGGGGGAGATTGATTTTCTGGCGGTGTATTTGATTCCGATCGAGCAGTGGTACATTGTGCCGCAGGCGAGTTTGCGAACGCGGCGGGGGCCGATGTGCACGTTTCACATTACTCCGGAGAGTAAGCGACAGAAGTGGGTGGAATATCGGGAGGCATGGCATTTGTTGCGGGGGGAGCGGTCGTCCCATAAGGGGTGAGGGCCGAAGAGCGCTTTAGTCTCCGGCGATTTCTACTGCGGGTAAAGGGGCTTCGGGCTGCTTCGTTGCCTCAACCTTAGCGCTGGTGACTAGAATGACCGACGCAATGATGATGGCGGTGCCGAGGAGGATGAAGTGGTCGACGCGTTCGTGGAGGACGAGCCATCCGAGGAAGACGGCTACGACTGGGTTGACGTAGGCGTAGGTGGAGACTTTCGAAGTTGGAACGTGAGTCAGCAGATAGATATAGGAGGTGTAGCCGATCCAGGAGCCGCAGACGACGAGGTAGGCGATGGCGGCCATACCACGTGAGGTCCAGAGGGCGCGATGGTAGTCGCCGAGGAACGCGGAGATGACCAGGCTGCCGAGGCCGCCGAAGGTGGCTTGCCATCCGGTGCCGACTAATGGGTCGACGCCGGACTTCCAGCGCTTGGAGAGGACAGAGCCTAAAGCCCAACTGGCGGCACCGAACAAGATGCTGGTGGCGGCAATGAACTGCATGGGTCCGAGCGTGCGGACGGCTAGAAGTTTGGGCCACAGTAGAACGACCATGCCAGCGATGCCGAGGAGCAGTCCGAGTATTCCTCGAGACGAAATTTTGTGATGGCCGATCAGTTTGGAATCCAAGACTAGGAACCACAGCGGAGAGATGGCGACTAGCAGGGCGGCGAGTCCGGTGGAGATGTATTGTTCGGCCCAGGCGAGGGTCATGTTTCCGCCTACGAGGAGGAGGCATCCGATGGCGGCCTGGTGAGCCAGTTGGTGGGTTTGGAGATTTATTTTGCGTCCGGTGAAGGAGCAATAGAGCAGCATGAGCACGCCGGCTATCAAGAAGCGCACGGCGCACATGATTGCGGGTGGGATGTGTTCGACGGCGATGCCGATGCCGAGGTAGGTAGACCCCCAGAAGACGTAGACCAGCGCGAAGGCCAAGAGGATGCGGAATCGGGGCTGGGCGGCGGGGTTCATAGGATTTCTTTTAGATGTTTTTTGGAGTAGTGTGGATTCGGAAAATTGGAAGTGCGGGTGACCGTTCGTATATTGTTAAAATGGAACAAAAGCCGGACCCAGGTGCAAGGCTCTGGGTTGAGATACCTGCCGAGAGTCGAAATTCAAAAGTCAAAAGCAAAAGTCAAAAGTTAAAGTCAAATTAAAAGCAGATTCCTCACGATGAAACCGTTCGGAATGACAACTTCTCAGAAGCCCTCTTTTTTCGAGAGCCATTTTGTTGGCGCCGGTCAAAAGTCAAAGTCAAAGTCGGCAGACAGGAGTGTCCGTTCTACATTTCTTAGCGTGCTGTTGCCGATTCGGTTTCTTCCACGCTGGCTTCGCGGAGGAAGCGGGCGGCTTCTTCCGGTGGCGTGGGGTTGATGTAGAAGCCCGTACCCCACTCGAAGCCCGCGGTCTTGGTCAATTTCGGCATGAACTCGATGTGCCAGTGGTAGTGATCGTTGGTGGACTCTTGCACTGGCGAGGTGTGAATGACCAGGTTGTAGGGCGGGTTATCGAGGACGCGGTCGGCTTTGGTGACTAGCGTTTTGAGGGCGACAGCGAGGCTCTCAAACATTTGGGTGGAGGAATGTTCGAAGGCGGATTCGTGGCGCTTGGGTAGAATCCAAGTTTCAAAAGGGAAACGAGGCGCGTAGGGAGCGATGGTGAGGAAGTCGGCATTTTCGGCGACAACGCGAATGCCTGCGTCGGTTTCCTGGCGGATGACGTCACAAAAAACGCAACGTTCCTTGTACAGGAAATATTGCTTGGCGCCAGTGATTTCCTCGCTGACATAGATGGGGACGATGGGTAGGGCGATGAGCTGGGAATGGGCGTGTTCCAAGGATGCGCCAGCGGGCTCGCCGTGATTTTTGAAGATAAGGATGTACTTGAAACGACGATCTTTTTTGAGGTCGAGAATGCGGTCGCGGTAAGCCCAAAGAATGTCTTCAATCTTTTTCGCTGGCAGGGTGGCCAGGCTGGTGTTGTGGTCGGGCGTTTCAATAATTACTTCATGTGCGCCGACACCGTTCATGCGGTCGAACATGCCGTCGGCTTGGCGGTCGAGCGTACCTTCGATGCCGAGGGCGGGGAACTTATTGGGGACCACGCGGACCGACCAGCCGGGGGTGTCTTTTTGGGGCGGAGGACCGCCGTTCGCTGGGCGATAGGCTTGGATTTCCGGTGGCGTCTTGTTCTCATTGCCCGGGCAGAAGGGGCAAAAGCCGCCCCGCATCTTCATGTCTTCGCGGGTGAAGTCAGTCGGGCGCTTGGCACGGTCGGTGGAAATGATGACCCACCGGCCCACAATTGGATCTTTTCTTAACTCAGGCACTCAGGCAGCTCCGTTAGAAAATCGAATTACTATTTTACGTCACCGGGAAAGCATTCCTAAACAATTCCATGCTGGGGGCGGTGCCGGGTTCCTCGAAATACACGCTTAAGACATCGAAGCGCCAAGCGGGTTTGCACGGGAAATGGTGCAGGTATTCGTGAGCCATAGCGATCAGTTCATGTTGTTTGTCGCGGTCGACGGCCAAGTGGGCGGGCTTAACGTCGCGCGTAGTGCGTGATTTTACTTCAACAAAACAAAGGACATCGCCATCCCATGCGATGAGGTCGAGTTCGCCACGGCGCCGTGGAGAGCGGAAATTTCTGGCGACTACGATATAGCCGAGCTGGCGCAGATAGAAGTACGCCGCTTCTTCTCCGCGCCGCCCGGTCTGTTGGTGCTTAGGTGATTCTTCGGCGCGGGTGGTGTGTTCAATGAGCCAATCGAGGGTTTGGAGAGTGACTTTGGTGAGAAGGCGCGGCATGTGGACCGCCGTTCCGGCGCGAGAGGCGCGGATTTGGGAGCATGGCCCGAGGCCTCCGAGGTAGAGAATCTCCGAGTCCGTCTCTGTATAGAGTACTCCTCTTTAGAGGGCGACGGAGGGCCGGTCGGAAGCAGGTTGGTTCGGAATCTCCACGGCTTTGGATCGAGGTGCGAGCGCACTGCTGCGTCCGAGGAGATTCACGACGAGGACTCCCGCGAGAGCTAAGGCTCCTCCGACGAGGGAGAGAGGTTTGGGGATTTCTCCCAGCCAGAGCCACGCGATCAAGATGGCGAGCACGGGGATGAGGTAAAGCAGGCTTGCGGTTTTCGAGGCGGGGGCGTGGGAGAGTACATAGGCCCAAGCGACGTAAGCGAGTGCTGCGGGAAAGATTCCGAGATAGATGACGGCAAGGGTTGCGTGTAGCGGGGCTGCGGCGATGCCGCGGAAAATACCGCCACTGAATGGGAGCATGAGGATAGTGCCAGCCCAGATAGAGTATGCCGTGAACTCGAGCGCGGTGTAGCGGCCGAGGAAATGTTTCTGCATGACCATGTAGATTCCGGACATGAAGGATGACGCGAGAATGATGAGCGCGTGGCGCGAGAGGTGAACGCCGTGACCTTCACTGAGCGCGATGGTGGCCGCGCCGCTGAAACTGAGGAAGATGCCGATCCACCCCCAGGGACGAAGGCGTTCTTTGAGGCCGATCCAGGCGAAAAGCGCTGTCCAGATAGGGGTTGAGGCGATCAGAAGGCTGGCGGTGCCAGCGGGGACTTTGGTTTCGCCGTAATTGAGGGCGAGATTGTAGAAGGTGATTCCGAGGAATCCGGTGAGGATGAGTCCGGGAATATCTTTCGGCTGCGGCAGGCGGAAGTGGCTGACCGCTGCGTAGACTGCGAGAACCGCCGATGCAATGACGAAGCGAACAATGGCAAGATGCGCGGGGCCGTAGCCTTGCAGTCCGACACGGATGGCGGCGAAGGCCGACGCCCAGAGGGTGACGGCGGCCAGGAGGGCCAGCAGGACGCGGGTTGTGAGGAAGACTCTCATTTTAGAACTCAAATTTCAGAAAGAGCGCGCGAAGCAAAGCTTTGCAGATATTCCGGGGTGAGTTCCGGATTTGTTTCTTAGTTCCTAATACGAAACGACATCTCCGGTGCGTATAGGGCCTTCCGTTAGAATCTGCGCGCGCAATCCGCCGCGATGGACTAGCGCCTTGATTACTGGCTGGCCGGTTAGAGCTTGCAGATGGCTGCAGGGTTCGCACAGGCGGATACCGTGCGCTTTGACGGCGCCGATCTGGAAATCCCTGCCGACCAGGTCGTTGAGCGGGACGCCGCGGGTTACGACATTGCGGCGGCTTTCAGCGGGAGTGAGTTGCAGCCCGAATTCTTTTCGCGCGGCTTCGACCGCCTCCGCTTCGATTAGCGTGAGTTCGAAGTCTGGCTCGGGCTTGAAGAAAGTCCCTTGCTTTTGGGCATAGCGGTCGCCTTCGAGACCCACTTCTGGAACGGCGTTGATCTCGTGGACTTGCACCATGGGAGCCTTGGCTGCAGTTGCAATGTGGATGGATTCCACGCGTCCTTGCGGCATGTTGGCCTCGCTTTTGCTCGTGTGGCTCCGGAGCTTGCTCCGTCGTTAGGTTAGGGAAGAAGATCCCCGCCCCTGCCGCAGAGTGCGCGACAAGGACGGGGCACGCGGTAGTTGTGAGGACTACTTGGCGGCTGCGACTTTTATGATCGCGGCTTCCAGCACATCGATAGCTACATCGGCTTCTTCGCGCGTCACGACCAGCGGCGGGCACAGGCGAACTGTGCTGGGACCGCAGCCGAGGAACAGCAAGCCCTTCTCAAACGACTCTTCGACGATTTTGTCGCGGAGTTCGGGAGCGTATTCTTTCGTCTTTTGATCCTTGACGATTTCGACGCCGAGCATGAGACCGCGACCACGTACATCGCCCACGATCTTGTGTTTTGCCGGCCAGTCGGCCATGCGTTTCAGCATGTGGTTGCCGACTTCTTCGGAGCTTTTCAGCAAACCTTCTTTTTCGATTACATCGAGCGAAGCCATGGCTGCGGCGATGCAGACCGGGTTGCCGCCGAAGGTGGAAGCGTGTGAGCCGGGGACCCAATCCATGATGTCGGCGCGCGACATGGTGATGCCGAGCGGCATGCCGGAAGCGATGCCCTTGGCCATGCAAACGATGTCTGGCTGGACGCCGGTGTGCTCGACGGCCCACCATTTGCCGGTGCGTCCGACGCCGCTTTGGACTTCATCGACGACGAGCAGGATGCCGTGACGATCGCAAATGCGGCGCAGTTCCTGCATAAACGGCGTGGGAGCGACTACGTAACCACCCTCACCCTGAATGGGCTCGACGAAGATTGCGGCGACTTCTTCCGGAGCAAGAACAGTTTTGAAGAGCTTGTCTTCAATAAAGCGCGCACAGCCGAGAGCGAATTTTTCAGCATCTTGCACCCCGCCCGCGCAGCCGCGGTAAACATCTGGGTAGCGGATGTGCGTGACGCCCGGCATGAGTGGACCGAAGCGGCGCTTCTGTTGCGGCTTGGAGGCGGTTAGAGAAACTGCGCCCATGGTGCGTCCGTGGAAGGCTCCGAAGAAGGCGATGATGTTCTGGCGCTTGGTGTGGTAGCGCGAGAGCTTCAGGGCGCACTCGATGGCTTCCGCGCCGGAGTTTCCGTAATAGAACTTGTGCGGGCCGGGCATGGGAGCAATTTTGGACAGACGCTCGGCGAGTTCGACCATGCTGGAGTAGTAGAAGTCGGTGCCCGACATGTGAATCAGCTCGGCAGCCTGCTTCTGGATAGCGGCGACCACATGCGGATGGCAATGGCCAGTGGAAGTAACGGCAATGCCAGCGGAGAAATCAAAGAACTCGTTACCATCGACGTCTGTGACGACGATGCCGCGGCCGCTCTTGGCGACCATTGGATACGAACGCGTGTAGGAAGGAGAAATATATTTGTTGTCGCCGTCGAGCACGAGCTTGGCGTTGGGCCCGGGCAGGGCGGTCTTGATTTTGGGACCGATCATCATTGTGTTGGTCGTCATGGAAATCCTCCAAACAGACTTTTGGCTGGCACGCTGGGCGTGCAGTTACAGAATTTGGAACGGCTGGTTTACGGAAAATGGCCTGAACGAAACCTAAAACGAAGGGAAAACTAGTCCGAGCCGAAGAGGCACGGTCGTGTTTGCGAGGGTAGCAACGCGAGATAGCGGCGTGGGCCGACCAGGCTTTCGAGCCAGCACTCGGGCTTGTGCGAATTGAGGCAAAATCCACGCATAAGAGTCAGTTCCGATCAACTACTAACTCTATTGTATCCCGCGCGGAGCCGTTCCGTAACCCCCTCGGAAGGCAGTAAAAATGGGGGTTAGCTCGCTTTGACGAGAATCAGCCTTGCGCGTCGAGGTACTCTTCATGCCATGCCATTTGGATGGCTTCGAGCTTGGCTTCGTTTGACTTTTGGGTGTCGTCCTTGAAGTCAGCGAGCTCGGTTACGTAGCGATGAAGGTCGGTAAAGCGGACGGTGAGTGGGTCGACGTCCGGATGTTTTTCGGCTAAAAGGATGCCGATATCTTCGGAGTCGGTCCAGGTGATTTCTTTTGGCATGAGTTTAGCCTTTTCTGAAAGTGAGGAGTTGGATCCCAACAATCCTCAAGAGTGTTTGCAGCGAGAGGGATTCCTCGCTACGCTCGGAATGACAAGGGAAAACTGGATTGTAATTTCTCAGTGTTCTTCCGAAACGTAGTTGCGGTTCCAGGCGGGAATCTCTACAACGATTCGCCCCGGTTTCTTGATGGCGGCCTGGCAGCCGAGACGTGAGTTCAGTTGCAGGTCGGCTGCGCCGTCGAGCTTGTCGGCTTCGTCGTCTTCCAATTCTGTAACGCAGTCCGCGCCTTCTTTAATCCAGACGTGGCAGGTGGTGCAGGCGCAGTTGCCGCCGCAGGCGTGATCGAGGTGGATGCCGGCGTTGATGGCAACGTCGAGGAAAGACTGCTCTTTGCCGTGATCTTTATAGGGCAGTTGGCCGTGTTCGAAAGTCACGACTCTGCCTTCGGGTAGGAATGTGACTTCGACGGTGTTGGGGCCAAGAGTTGGCTTTGGCCTCTCGTTCGTCGGCGCGTCGAGTGTAGCCGCTCCGGAAGACTGCGATTTTTCGTCTGACATGGGAACTCCTTAAGCTTTACCTCAGGGGCTAAAGCCCCACAAGTTTGTAGCACCTTACGCGGCGCAGAAGCGCCGCTCTACCTGGTTATTCAAATTCCGCTTTGCCAATCGGGTGCGGTGCCGTGGGGCCTTGCCCTACGTTCACCGTTTCCATCGACTGGCCTTTCAAAGCGCTGGTTACGGCAGTATCCATCATCAGTTCCGCCAGACGCGTTGTGCCCTGATTCAGCGTATCGATTGCGCTGCGAATCTTCTTGTAGTCGGTGCCGTCTTTGACTTCGAGCAGAGCCTGCTCCTGTTCCGCGATCTCGCGCTTTTCGCTTTCCGTCAGGGCCGACCAGGCTGGGCTTTTACGGCCTTTGGCGAGAGCGACCAGAATTGTGTCGGCTTCGTTGCGCGCTTCGATGACTTGACGTTGTTCCAAATCCTGTTCAGCGTAGTCGAAGGATTCGAGGATCATGGTTTCGACCTGGTCGTCTGTGAGGCCGTAGCTGGGTTGTACGGAAATTTGGGCTTCTTTGCCGCTGCGCTGCTCGCGGGCGGAGACTTGCAGGATGCCGTTGGCGTCAATCAACAGGCGGACTTCAATGCGCGGCAGGCCTGCCGGCATGGGCGGGATTCCGCGGAGATCGAAGCGGGCCAGGGAGCGACAGTCTTTTGCCAACTCGCGTTCCCCCTGTAGAACGTGAATGGCGACGTTCGTCTGCCCGTCGATCCCTGTAGTAAAGTGCTCGGTGGCTGAGGCCGGGATTGTCGAGTTGCGATGGATGATTTTGGCGACCACACCGCCAAGGGCTTCAATGCCAAGCGAAAGCGGAGTGATGTCGAGCAGCAGCATGTTGTTGGTGGCTTCGGAGCTGCCGCCCAAAATGCTGGCTTGCACGGCTGCGCCGAGAGCGACCACTTCATCGGGATTGAGTTCAGTGTGCGGCACGCGGTGGAAGAGCTTCTCGACGAGCTGCCGCACGCGCGGGATCCTTGTCGATCCGCCGACTAGAACCACTTCTTCGATTTGGTCTGCTTCAAGGCCAGCATCTTTGAGGGCTTGTTTGCAGGGAGCCATCGTGCGTTGCAGCACGGGCTCGATGAGGGTCTCGAATTGCTCGCGCGTGATTTCGCGCTGGTAGCGCTGGCCGCTGGGAAGTTCGATCTCGAGTTTGGTGGAAGGCTCCGACGAGAGCAGGATCTTGGCATCGATAACGGCTTTGCGAACGGCTTGCACGACTTCTCCGTTGCGACGCACATCGAGCCTGTGTTCGTTAGCGATTTCGTCGAGGGCGATGGTGATGAGCAGATTGTCGATGTCGTCGCCGCCCAGATGCGTGTCGCCGTTGGTGGCGATGACTTCGAAAATGCCGTCGTGCAGTTTCAGAATCGAAATATCGAACGTGCCGCCGCCGAAATCGTAAACCGCTACGATGCCGTTCTTCTTTTTGTCGAGGCCGTAGGCCAGCGCGGCTGCCGTGGGCTCGTTGACCAGGCGCAAGACTTCGAGTCCGGCGATGCGGCCAGCGTCTTTCGTGGCTTGGCGTTGGGCATCATTGAAGTAAGCAGGGACTGTGATGACGGCTTTGGTAACTGGTGCGGCAAAGTAACGCTCGGCATTGCGCTTGAGCTGGCGCAGAATGTAAGCCGATATTTCCGGCGGCGTGAACGTCTTTTCGCCAAGATGGATGCGGATGACTTCGCCGGGATCGAGATCACTGGCGAGACGGAACGGGAAGAACTTCAATTCGTCGTGCACGTCCTCAACACCGCGTCCCATAAGGCGTTTGACGGAATAGATGGCGCGATCGGAAGTCTCGATCAGGAATTTACGCGCGGCGTTGCCGACGATAGTCTGATTTGCGGCATCGAGTGCGACTACCGATGGAACGAGGTTCACCCCGTCCTCGCCGGGGATGACGACAGGCGTGCCGCCCTCCATGAAGGCGATGAGCGAGTTGGTGGTGCCGAGATCGATTCCTACGATGCGTTCAGACATAGCGTGATTCTAATGGTGTCGTTTGTGGTTCAAGTTCAATTTGTCATTCTGAACGAAGCGAAGAATCCCTTTCGAAGGAAAGACTCCCTGAGATAAACGGATTCTTCGCTTCGCTCGAAATGACAATTCTTCAAGATGACAAATTCTCAATGCGCATTCTAAAAGTGCCCTAAGCTCCAACTGCTTCTAGTGCGTCGTTCACGTCGCGAACCAGGTTTCGGATGTAGCTGCGGCGGTTGAGGATATCGACGAGCCTGTCGATGACTTTCTTCCGTTCCTCGTCGGATGCTGTGCCGCTTTGGCTATGCGTCAACAGACCGTCCCACTGCAACCAGCCGGCTTGCAATTCTTTATCTACCGAAGCTAACCTTTGCCGGAATGACGCCTTATGTTCTTCGAGTTGGCAGATCAGATCCGGGTCGCTTGCGCCCATTTTCTGATTCATGCGCAGCTCTTCAATCTGCATGTTCAGCTCGAAAACTTCTTCGAGCATGTCGGGCGGGACGACCTGCTTCTTCGCGGTGCCGCTGGCCCTGGCAGCTTCGGTTGCATTCGTAGACTGCTCGTCGAGATCAACGCCTTGCAGGCGGAGCAGATACTCTGTGCGAGCAATCGGATCTTTCAACGTGCGATAGGCGTCGTTGAGCTGCGAGCTTTTTTCCAGACTCCACTGCTGCTGTTCGTCTGCATCACCCGCGTGTAGATCGGGGTGCAGCTTGCGGCTGAGTGCGTAAAAATCTCGTTCCAAAGCAGCAAGGTCCAGTTGAAGATTTCTGTCCAAACCGAAGAACTGGAAATAATCTACGGGGGTCGCCGGCTGTACCGTGCCGCAAGATTGGCAGAAGTGTGCGGCGCGCATGGAGCCGCACGACCAGCACGCATTCGTACTCTTGTCGGAAACAATGGATAGAGCGGCGGTTGGGGAGGTGTCTGTCATACGGGCCTGACCGGCTTACGCCGAGAACGACGTGCCGCATCCACACGATTTTGTCGCATTCGGGTTCACGAATGCGAAACCTTGCTGCATCAACGTCTCCTGGTAATCGAGCACCATGCCGTGCAGGTAGATGAACGATTTGGGATCGACGAAGACGCGGATTTCGCCGTAGTTGAAAACACGGTCGCGCTCACGGGGCTGCGTGTCGAAGCGGACATTGTAGCTCAGCCCGGAACACCCGCCGCCCTGCACGCCGAGGCGCACGCCGCCCTCTTCGGGCGCGACGCCTTCTTTGGCGAGCGCGATGCGAATTTTGGCCAGGGCTTTGTCGGTGATCTGTATGCCTTTGGTCGCTGGCTTCGTGGCTTCGGTCGGGTTGTCGGTCGTTGTGGTCATGAAATAGCCAAACTTCTAGCTGGGCGGTTTCGCGTCCTCCCGCCCTGTCGCACAGAACGCGACAAGGACGGGGCACCCGAGTTCACTTATGAAACAAAGAGCTAGTTAGCGTGGACTGGAGTTGCTATAGGCGCGCCTTTTACGGCTTCCTGCTTCTTCTTCCAGTCGCCAATGGCGGCGCGAATGGCATCTTCGGCCAGCACCGAGCAGTGAATCTTTACCGGCGGCAGCGCCAGCTCCTTCACGATTTCGGTGTTCTTGATTTCGAGCGCTTCGTCGATGGTCTTGCCCTTCACCCATTCGGTGGCGAGCGAGGACGAGGCGATGGCCGAACCGCAGCCGAAGGTCTTGAATTTCGCATCTTCGATCACGTTGGTTACGGGGTTGACCTTGATTTGCAGCTTCATCACGTCGCCGCATTCGGGTGCTCCCACCAGACCTGTGCCTACGTCCGCGCTGGACTTATCCATGGCGCCAACGTTGCGGGGGTGGGAGTAATGGTCCAAGACCTTATCGCTGTATGACATGATTGTTCTCCTGATTCCTAAACTCTTCGTTCTGAATCACAAATCACAAATTACAAATCATCAAATTGTTTAGTGCGCTGGTTCTGCCGCCCACTTCACGCTTTTCAAATCAATGCCCTCTTTCGCCATTTCGTAAAGCGGTGAAAGTTCGCGCAGGCGCAGCACGGTATCAATCAGCTTGTTGGCGACGTAATCGACTTCGGCTTCGGTGTTGAAGCGGCCGAGTCCGAAACGGATCGAGCTGTGTGCCAAGTCGTCCCCCGCGCCAAGTGCTTTCAGAACATACGAGGGCTCGAGCGTTGCCGAGGTGCAGGCCGAACCGCTGGAGACTGCAACGTCGTTGATGCCCATCAGAAGCGATTCGCCTTCCACGTAGGCGAAGCTAATGTTCAGGTTGTTCGGCAGGCGGTGTTCCATTGAACCATTGATGTAACACTCGTCGAGCGAACTCATGATCTTGTCCTGCAGGCGCTGACGCAATGCGAGCACGCGCTTGGTGTCTTCGGCCATATCGTTCATGCAAATTTCGCAGGCTTTGCCGAGCCCCACGATTCCGGGGACGTTCAGCGTGCCGGAGCGCATACCGCGTTCGTGACCGCCGCCGTCAATCTGTGCGGAAATCTGGACCCGAGGATTCTTGCGGCGAACATACAAAGCGCCGACGCCCTTCGGTCCGTAGAGCTTATGACCCGTGATCGACAAAACGTCGATGTTCATTTTGTTGACATCGATGGGAATCTTGCCGACAGCTTGCACGGCGTCGGTGTGGAAGATCACGCCGCGCTCGCGACAAATGGCGCCAATTTCGGCGATGGGTTGAACGACGCCGATTTCGTTGTTGGCGGCCATGATGCTGACGAGAATTGTCTTGTCGTCAATGGCGCGCTTGAGTTCGTCGAGGTCGATCAGGCCATCTTTTGAAACCGGCAGGTACGTCACGCGGTGACCCAGCTTCTCGAGGTGCTTGCAGGTATCGAGGACAGCCTTGTGCTCGATGACCTGAGTGATGATGTGATTGCCCTTTTCGCGGTACATTTCCGCGACGCCCTTGATGGCGAGGTTATTGCTCTCGGTGGCACCGGAGGTGAAGATGATTTCCTTTGCGGTCGCGCCGATTAATTTCGCGATGCGTTCACGCGACTGTTCCACGCCTTCTTCGGCGGCCCATCCAAACGGATGGTTGCGGCTGGCGGCGTTGCCGAATTTCTCGCGGAAGTAGGGCAGCATTTCATCCAGCACGCGGGGATCGACTGGCGTGGTGGCGTGGTTATCCATGTAGACGGGCAGCTTGACGCCTTCGGCGGTGACCGTCTGATCTAAGACTGCGGAGTTAGGGGTTGTCATTTCGTCGTTCTCCTGAACTTCAAATCCAAATTTCGATGTCGAAAACGTTGTCAGCCTGTTACCTCGGGGGGCTAAAGCCCGATCTTCTTGGAGCTGTTTGCGGCGCTGAAGCGCCGCACTACCTGAATCCAAACATCCTGAAACCACAAATCCAAAATCTAAAAGCTACCGTGCCGGCTGACTGATCTTTACCAGTTCAGCCAGGGTCGCGTGAACCTCGGCGGGGTCGTCGGCCTTCGAGTCTTCGCGCATTTCGGAAAGCGTGATGCCTTTGAGCACATCTTCTATGCTCTGATTCACCTTGCGCAACGGCTCGCGAATCGTGCAGCGCTCCGACTGGCCGCATTCGCCTCGTACCGTAATGCAAGACGTAATAAACAACGGCCCGTCAATGGCGCGAATCACTTCATAGGCCGAAATCGCTCGGGGATCGCGCGTGAGCGTGTATCCACCGTTGATGCCGTGCTGCGATTGCAACAGTCCCGCACGAGCCAGACGCTGCAGAATCTTGGCCAAAGCTTCCTGCGGGATGCCGTAGGCTTCGGCGACGTCCTTGGCGCTGCAAGCACCCTGGTCGGCGTGTTCGGCCAAGTGCTTCATGGCCATGAGGCCGTAATCCGCTTTTTTGGTCAGCCTCAACATGTAAATGTGGTCGGGTAACTTGGTCCTTAGAAACTCCGACTGATTTGGTCGTAGATTGATATTAGTCCCTCCCAAGGCTTATGGCAAGGCCTTCCAGCCAGCGGTGGAAAATGGGGTCTGACGGGTAACTCCTATGGGCTGAATGGCTTCAAGGATTGCGATCAAATTGGTCGGATTTCGGAGTTGAGGGAGTCTGGCACACTGCGGAGCTGAGAGCCAGGTTACCTGGACAGGTTACCTAGCAGGTTTCCGGAAGGGCTTGACACAATCCCTGACCCATCTACAATAAGCGCAATCTTCCCTGCACGTGGCTATGACCGTTTCTGCCCGTCTCTCCGAGACTTGTAGCACCAGAAAGGAAGAAGAACTTGGCCTGTAAGCATCCGCGCGTGAAGGTGGTGAGCCGCGAGGAGGACACTGAGTTTGTAGAGTGCCTCGAATGCGGCGACGTTTTTGAATCCAGTGAATTCAAGGACATGGCGATCGAGGAGCAGGAGGAAGGTAAGGACGAAGAGGAAGAAAAACCTCCGGCCCGCCGCAAGTAGATTTTCTTGCTGAGAAAAGCAGATTTATCACGATAGTGCAGTTGGGAATGACAGGGGTCAGTTTGCGGCAGGACGGCTTTGGGCGTGCTCTGGCGGTCTCTTTCCCGAATCGGAACTCTTCGTAGGCTTTCCCGCAACGGTAAGCGCGCCCCCTTACGTAGGTCACGGGAGGCACCCCATCGCTATTGGTTCCAGCCGCCAGCTTTGCTAGCTTGGGTGGAGGAGATTTCACGTGGCCATTGCTGAAGTCCGCCCGAAACTTGCGTTGGTGGTGGACGACTCCATGCTGATCCGCTATACCATCTGCCGTTTTCTTGAGGATGCGGGGTTTGTGGTGGAGACAGCGACGAATGGCCTGGAGGCTCTGGAAATGCTGGCGACGCTGGAGCCGGATATTGTGATCACGGATATCCAGATGCCGAAGATGTCGGGTGTGGAGCTGATCACGGTGTTGAAGAGCGATCTGCGGACGGCGAAGATTCCGATCATTGCGCTCTCTAGCCTCAAGTGCGGCACGAAAGGCCCTGCCGAGGATGCCCGGGCGGATTTTTCCATCCTAAAAGACATTGATATTGAGTCGCAGCTGAAGACTACGCTGGAAGCCGCGCTGGGGTAGGGGGGGCGGTGCCTAAAAGTTCCCAACCGCCCAATGTCGGACTGTCGTCCAGCGGCGTGCGCCTGATAGTATTATTCCGAGATGTTCGGCCTTCCAGAACCAGTAACCGCAAGCGCTACTCCTATTCTTGATTCGACGGTTTTGCCGCCAGCTGGCCAGAGGGTTCATGGCACACTGATTACAACCTTTGTGTGTGCCGTTGGAGCGCTGGTCTTGAGTCAGGCTGGAAATGATGGTTCAGACCCGCGTCTTGGAGCGGGTTCCGTGTTGCTTTCGTGGGCGTTTGTTTTTACTTTCGCGATCTTGGTTCACGAACTCGGACACCTCGTCGCAGGCTGGGCCGTGGGGTTCCGTTTTAATTCTTTTTCCGTTGGGCTGTTCTTGCTTCATTCAGAGTACGGCGCACTGAAGATGCGTCTGGTTCGGGGGCTACCCTTTCTTGGGATGGCCGCAATGCACATAAAGGGCGTGCGGAGGATGCGCCGCCGATTGCTGATCATGACCATTGCTGGCCCCGGCGCAAACCTGCTATCCGTGCCAGTAACGGTCCTTCTTGCCAACAATGTTTTTCCGAGTGTCGGTCGCAGTTGGATGTCGATTCCTGCCGCACAGTTCGCTTTCTTGTCTTTACTAATCGGCATGATGAGTCTCATCCCTATCGGTGGCATGAGCGATGGTGCGCGCATTTCGATGTTGCTGACTTCGTTTTACCCCGCACGCAGGTGGATGAGTTGTGCCGCGCTTGATTGTGAGCAACAGCGCGGCGTGCGACCGAAGGCTTGGAAGCGGAGCTGGCTCCGCGCCGCGACCTATATTCCCGACCGCTGTTACGATGATTTCGCGGCGAACTGGCTGGCGTACATGGTGGCTTGCGACGAGTCAGATGCGACTTTAGCTGCTAGCCAACTAGAAAAATGTTTGGAGGTGGTGGGCCTGGCCGGAGGCTACATGCTGGAGCATGCGGCAATGGAAGCGGCGTTCTTTACGGCGTGGTTTCGCAAAGATGTTTTGACGTCAGGTAGATGGGTCGCGCAGGTGAAGAGGCCAAAGCAGTTGCCTCGGTTGTTACGCATTCGATTGCAGACTGCGTTGTCGTGCGCCAGCGGCGATTTTGATGCGGGGTTAGCTGGTTGGCGGGAGGGGCTTGACTGGATCGACCGTCTCCCTGCGACGCCGAGTAACGTTCGGTTGAAGGGTTCATGGTTGGAGTGGCAAGACGAAATCGAAGAGCAGCGAAATCAGAGTATTGCGAGACCTGTTTCGTAAATCTGTTTGTCAACAGAACCTTCCCTCAGGGGCTGAAGCCCAGTTCATTTCTGACCTTAACGGCACGGCTGAAGCCATGCCCTTCCCAAGTGCGCGTGGTGGTGGGATTCCATCCGGCCTCTGCAAACAGCAGATTCCTCACGATAGGGCCGTTCGGAATGACGAACTTTGGAGGGATTGCATGATCCTTTTAAAGCAAGAGAAATAGCAGATTCCTCACGATAGGGCTGTTCGGAATGACAAATTTTGGAGGGGTTTCGCAAGGCATCAAGCGTTTCGGCCAGCGCACGGGCGAGGACGCCCGCGCCTCCATCGTACTAATTGATCGGTCAAGCAAATTACCGCAGCGCCAGGCCGGGTTCGGCGCAGAAATCTGCTGCTGCGAATTGTTTTGCTAGGAATTTTGGGTAGGCTGCGGCGGCGATCATGGCGGCGTTGTCGGTGGAGAGGGGGCGCGATGGGAAGAAGACGGGAAGGCCTTCCATGGCGGCTTGCCGCTCGAAGGCTGTGCGGAGTTCGCTGTTGGCCGCGACGCCTCCGGTGACGAACAGGGTGGCGGCTTCGCAGGCGCGGGCGGCGGTTAGAGTCTTGCTGACCAGGTCATCGACGACGGCTCGCTGGAAGGACGCGACTACATTCAAGACCTCGCGGTCGCAGTGAGCGAGGTAATCTTCCAACGTAGGCTTCGCGATGGCGGAGAGGGCGCGGTGGCGGGCGTCTGCCGTTTCGCGCATGTTGTGGGTTTCGACGTAGCGCAGGACTCCGGTCTTGATTCCGCTGTAGGAGAAATCGAAGTGCGGGCGCGGGTTTTCGGACGTGGCTTGGTCTGTCTTGCTGTCGCGCTTATTCCGGTCGGGGTGTTTCATTTGCGAAATCATGAATTTTACTGCGGTTGGGTCACCGTGCGGGGCCAGACGGTCGATGACCGGGCCGCCGGGGTAGCCGAGGCCTAGCAGCTTGGCCACTTTGTCGAAGGCTTCGCCAGCGGCGTCGTCACGGGTGCGGCCTACGTTTTCGTAGACCCATCCTGAGCCAGGATCGCCTGCTGCAATCTGGCTGGCTAGATAAAGATGCGTGTGGCCGCCGGAGACAACCAGGGCCAGGACGGGGAAGTTTACGGCGTGATTTCCTTTTTGACGTTCTTCCAGCAGAACAGCGTGAATGTGGCCTTCCAGATGATTGACCGCGATCAGCGGCTTGTCGAGCGCGAAGGCTAACGCCTTCGTAAAACTAATACCAACCAGCAAAGCTCCGGCCAAACCCGGGCCCTGAGTGACGGCAATAGCGTCGAGGTCGGCGTAGGAGCGTCCCGCCTTGGCTAACGCTTCGCGGACGACGGGGATAATGGCGCGGAGATGCTCGCGGGAAGCGAGTTCGGGGACGACGCCTCCATAGGGCTGATGCAGCGCGATTTGCGAGGCTACGATGTTGGAGAGAGTCTCTTCGCCCGAGCGTACGACGGCGGCGCTGGTCTCGTCGCAGGAGCTTTCAATACCGAGGATGAGGGTGTCGGGCATAATAGTTGCGAGCCGCAAAAAATCGTGTGGCGACGGAGCTGGCTCCGTCGGATTTGACTTCGAGCGGCTTTCAATGTTTTGCAGATCAAGAGGCAGCGGAGCAAGCTCCGCTGCCACACAAGCAATTCCGCATCCTGATTCTACCAAGATGAAGCCGCATGCCATCTCGATTGTTCGCACGCTGCGCGAAGCGGGGTATCAATCCTACTTTGTGGGCGGATGTGTGCGCGATTTGATTGTCGGGCGCGAGCCAGCGGATTACGACGTTGCGACCAACGCTACCCCATCCGAAGTGATGCGTCTTTTCCCGGTGACATTTGCTGTCGGCGCACAGTTTGGCGTGGTGTTGGTGCCGCCTCCGAATGGGGGGCGCGATGATAGCCGGGTGGTGGAGGTGGCGACGTTTCGTAGCGATGTGAGCTATTCGGATGGTCGGCGTCCCGATGAAGTCCGGTATAGCCAGGATGCGCGGGAGGATGTGGAGCGGCGCGATTTTACGATCAACGGGCTGTTGCTGGACCCATTGAAGCTGGGATCGCTGGAAGATGAAGTTATAGATTTTGTTGGCGGGCGGAAAGATATTGCGGCCAAGATCATTCGCACGATTGGCGATCCTGAGCTGCGGCTTACGGAAGATAAGCTGCGATTGCTGCGGGCTGTACGTTTTGCAGCGCGTTTCGATTATGAAATTGAACCGCGAACTTTTGCGGCTGTGTGCAGACTGGCTCCGGTGATTCATCAAGTGAGCCGCGAGCGCGTGGCCGACGAGCTGACCAAGATGTTGACCGAAGGTCGGGCGCGGAGAGCGTTTGAATTGCTCGATTCGTCTGGCTTGCTGCATGAAGTTTTGCCGGAAATTTCTGCGATGAAGGGCGTGGCGCAGCCTCCGCAATACCATCCGGAGGGCGACGTGTGGACGCATACGTTGAAGCTGCTGGAAAATCTTCCGCAGGGTTGTTCGCGCACATTGGCTTGGGGAGCGTTGCTGCACGATGTGGGCAAGCCTCCCACGTTTCGCGTGGCGCCGGATCGCATTCGCTTTGATCGGCACGTGGATGTTGGCGTGAAGATGGCGGAAGAAATTTGCAAGCGGCTGCGGCTTTCCAATGCTGATACGGAACAAATTCTTTCGTTGATTCATCATCATATGCAGTTTGCGGATATGCCGCGGATGAAGGAATCGACCTTAAAGCGCTTTTTGCGGTTACCGCAGTTTGAGGAGCATTTGGAACAGCATCGTTTAGATTGTTTAGCGAGCCATCGCGATCTTGCTCTGTATGAGTTTGCGCGTGAGAAGTTGGCGGCGACTCCGGAAGAAAAAATGCGACCCGCGCCATTGCTGACGGGGGATGATCTAATTCAGCATGGTTACGGGCCGGGGCCGCGCTTTAAGGAGATTCTTTCGGCTGTGGAGGATGCGCAGCTGGAGGGCCGATTGCATTCGAAAGAGGAAGCGCTGGCTTGGGCGCAGGCGGAGTTTCCTGTGTGAACTTCGATGTTAGAATCGGAGTTTCTGCGAAGGTGGGTTCATGCAGCAGGCGGGGTCGGGTTTACAGAAAATCGTGGCGCAAGCTTTGCGCAAGGCGGGGGACGAGCCAAGCGCGCTGATGGCTTGGCCGATTGCTTGCGGAGCGATGATTGCGGAGAAGACTCGCGCAGTGTCGCTGGAAGATGGCATCCTTCGCGTGGAAGTGCCGGATCGGACCTGGCGCGGGGAATTGAAGACGCTGGCACCGCGTTACTTGGCGACGATTAATCAATATTCCAGCAAGCGCGTGATGGGGATTGCGTTTATTGTGGCGGGAGAACGATGAGCGATTCAAACAAAGCTAATGGAAAAGTTTCCGATAAAGATGTGGCTTACGTGGCGGAGCTGGCGAACCTCGAATTGACTGAGGAAGAAAGGCCGCGCATGTTGCGAGATTTGAATTCCATTCTCGGCTACATTGATCGGCTGAATGAGCTTGATACAAAAGATGTTCCACCGATGGCACAAGTTTCGGATAGGTTTGGCGTGGATCCGGATAAGACGGGTAGCGATCGGTTTGCTTATGCGCGTCGCGAGGACGTAAACGAAGGGCTGCGAAAATCTCTTCCGCATGACGCTGCGCTGGCGAATGCTCCGGAGAGCGATGGGACGTTTTTCAAAGTACCGAAGGTGATTGAGAAGTAAGAGCAGCTGCCAGTTTCCAGTTGTCAGTGCAAGAAACAAGTTGAACGAAGAACTCATGGACCTGAAGAATCTAACTATTGCTGCCGCTCGTGCCGATGTGCAGGAGCGCAAGACGTCCGCCACCGCGCTTGCCGAGTCTTTCTACGCGAAGATTGCGAGCGACGATCCTCAGATTGGCGCGTATTTGACGCTGTCGAAAGATCGTGCTTTGGAACAGGCTGCGCGGATGGATGTGCTTGCGGCCAAAGGCGAGGCGCTGCCTCCGCTGGGCGGAGTGCCGGTTGGAATTAAAGACGTTCTTGTGACGCGCGGGCTGCGGACGACGGCGGGTTCGAAGATTTTGGAGAACTACATTCCGCCCAATGATTGCACGGCGGTTGCGCGCCTGGAAGCTGCGGGCGCGGTGATTCTTGGCAAGCTGAACTGCGATGAGTTTGCTATGGGCTCGTCGAATGAAAACTCCGCGTACAAGCCAGTGCGAAATCCTCGGGATTTGGAGCGCGTGCCTGGAGGGTCGTCGGGAGGTTCGGCTGCTGCAGTGGCGGCTGGGATGGCAGTGGCGACGCTAGGTTCGGATACAGGCGGATCAATTCGCCAACCTGCTTCGTTTTGCGGAGTAGTTGGGTTAAAGCCGACTTATGGGCGAGTGTCGCGCTATGGATTGATCGCATTTGCGTCCTCGCTGGATCACATTGGGCCGTTTGCAAACACGGTTACCGACTCTGCACTTGTGCTGCGGACGATGGCTGGGCGCGATCCGATGGATTCGACTTCGGCGGATGTTCCGGTTCCGGACTACGTCGCCGAGTTGCAAAAGGGCGTGCGTGGGCTGCGGATTGGAGTGGCCAAGGAATATTTTGCCGAAGGGCTGGATGCGGAAGTTCGAGCGTCGCTGGAAGCTGCGATTCAAAAACTTGCCAGTCTGGGCTGCGAAGTGGTTCCGGTTTCCCTTCCGCATACGGAATATGCGATTCCGGCGTATTACATTGTTGCTACGGCCGAAGCCTCTGCGAATTTGGCGCGGTTTGATGGCGTGCGTTATGGGCTACGCAGCAAGGAAGCGCGAACGCTCTCGGATATGTATCGCAAGACTCGCGATGAGGGGTTTGGACCGGAGGTGAAACGTCGCATCATGCTGGGGACCTACGCGCTCAGTACCGGCTACTACGACGCCTACTATTTGAAAGCGCAGAGGGTGCGGACTTTACTTACGCGGGACTTCGAGAGCGCATTCCAGAAAGTGGATGTGATTGTAACGCCGACCAGTCCTACGGCGGCTTTCAAGCTGGGCGAAAAGTCGGATGATCCATTGGCTATGTATTTGGCGGATATTTATACGGTGACCGCGAATCTGGCGGGGATACCGGGGATTTCGGTGCCTTGCGGAGATACGAGGTCTGGGTTGCCGATTGGGCTGCAGATTCTGGGGCGGCACTTCGATGAGGCTACGATTTTGCGGCTGGCGCATGCGTACGAGCAGGCTCGCGGGTAAAGGATGCGGGCGAGGACGCCCGTAGCTCCACAAATTCTTCTATTTCCTTCGCCAGCGGATTCCGTCTTTTGTGATTTCCACCAGGATGCCCGCGGAGGCTAGTTCAGCGCGTAGCTTGTCCGAGGCTGCGAAGTTTTTTGCTTTGCGGGCTTGTTCCATTTCAGCGATCTTCGCGTTTACATCCTGATCGGAGGGGCCTGAATTTCCAGCTAGTGCCAGGAGTTCCGGTGAAATGTCTTTCTCGCGACTCTCTGTCTTTGCCCATTCCAGAATCTGCTGCATCTTAGGGATGTCGTCGTCGTGCAGCACGGCGAAGATTTCGTCGAATTTTTCCAGAGCCGCCAAAAACGGCGCGACGTCGGGTTTGTTCATCTGCCCGGCGTCCATGGCGATGTTGGCGGCGCGCACCATTTCGAAGATCGCGGCTTGCGCTTGAGCGGTGTTGAGGTCGTCGTCGAGGGCGGCTTTCATGCGAGCTGCAGCGTCTGTCGCGACCTTTTGCAATTCGCTATGGGCGCCTTCGGCGAAAGTACTCTCAGTGAGTCGCTGACGAAAATTTCGTAGCCGCTCAACCGAGGTTGCCGCCTGTCGCAGTCCATCAAAAGTGAAGTTGAGTTGGTTGCGATAGGGAACGGACGCGAGGAGGTAGCGGATGGAAGATGGTTTGTAGCCTTTGAGAATCAGATCGCGTGGAGTATAGAAGTTGCCGAGGCTCTTCGACATCTTCTCGCCTTCGACTAACAGAAATCGCGCGTGCATCCAAAAATGTGCGAAAGGCTTGCCAGTTGCCGCTTCGGACTGGGCAATTTCATTCTCGTGATGCGGGAACGCCAAATCTTCGCCGCCAGCATGGATATCCAGCGTTTCTCCCTGGGTATCCATCGCCATTACGGAGCATTCGAGGTGCCAGCCGGGGCGTCCCGGACCGATCACGGTATCCCAGGAGGCTTCGCCAGGCTTCGGTGCTTTCCAGAGCGCGAAATCGCGGGCGCTGTCTTTTTCGTACTCGTCCACATCGACGCGAGCGCCGTCGGTCATGCCCTCAAAATCCTTTTTCGAAAGCTTGCCGTAGCCCTTGAATTTGGCGATGCGGAAATAGTACGAACCGTCTTCCGTGCGGTAGGCGAATCCTTTGGATTCCAGATCGGAAACAAATTTGCCCATCGCAGCGATGTAGTCTGTCGCATGTGGCATCGCTTCGGGCTTCCGAATGTTGAGCAGTGCGGAATCCTCGATAAAAGCTTTGTAGTATTTGGCGGTGTATTGCTGCACGGTGACGCCATCGCGCGCGGCGTTACGAATAATCTTGTCGTCCACATCGGTAATGTTCATGACGTAGCGGACGGGATGGCCGCTCTGGCGCAGAAAGCGGCTCAATAGGTCGACTGCAACGAACGTGCGGAAGTTGCCAATGTGTCCGTAGTCGTAGACGGTCGGCCCGCAAGCGTACATGCGAACGAGCCTGGGGTCGAGCGGCTGGAATTCCTCGATGCGGCCGGAAAGTGTGTTGTAAAGATGGAGGGCCATGAATCAGAACCGAAGTTCGATTCTAGGGTGAAGGGGAAAGGGGGGTCAAATGGGGATCATCGCGTGGACGCCGGTGACGGACCTTCACCGGCGTGGCTTCAACGGAACACTAACGGAACAGCCGCTATTGCTGCGCGCGCTGGGTGTGCCCCCAGCGATAGGCGAAGGTGAACGACACCGTATCCGTCGAGTAATGCAAGCTGCGGTTGTAGGTCAGCTCCGCATCCACTCGTGGAGAAGGATGCACGGAGAATACGGCGGCCAGCCCGTGATCCGCCGCAAGACTGCCGGATCCCTGCGTGAGGTAAGCGAGGTCAAAAGGCCGTTTGCCGGAACCGCCAACAAGTCCTTTACCGACGCGCCGACTGTAAAGTTTCTGGTTGCCGAACCCCACATCGTCATAGGCGGAACCTTCCAGGCTGAAAAGCCTGGAGAGTTTCACCGAGGCTCCAACCTGGAACTCCGAGACCAGGCCGAGTGTAGTGAAGGCACGATGGTAGCGGCGGGTACTCGCCAAGCTGTTGCCAATGCTTCCCTCGGCAAAGGGGGTCACGGTGTTGAACCCATGTTCGATGCGGTTGTTCCAGGTGAAAGTCGCGCGCCCGGTGCTGATGCCCGCCTTCGTGTCGCCGGACGGAGCCGTGCCGGTCAGTGTGGCCGAGTAATCCACCACGTCGAAATCTTTGCCCGCCTCGAAGGTGAGATAGGCGTCGCCGAGTGAGTTGTAGTGATTCCGCTGGTCCTGCTGTCCCGCTGCATCAATGCGGGTGGTACTGGTCAGGCCATAAAACGGCATTCCGGCAGCGACACCGAAATGGTCGGACCAGTCGTAGCCGAACTCTGAATTCAGATCGCTGGACCATCCCGAAGATGAGCTATGGCTGGTTCCCGCGGAACTGGAGAAGTAGCCGCCCCCGCGAGTCGTCGGCGAGGCTGGAGCAAAACTGGGCGACTGCGCCGGGGCGGAAAGTGTCACGCCGAACAACGCGATCAACACCACTAGAATGGATTTGGACAAAGCGATTCTCCTTCGGGCAGATACGAATAACCGTATTGGCGGAGTCTGGACAGGTCAAGACACCACAGACGCCGATCTTCGGTAATGCGCACTGTGTATAATTTTTTATAAAGTAGCGCTGTAAGCGCAGGACCTTCGTAATCGTGCGCGGTAACCTGCTGAAAAGTTAAGATCAAGGCTTGATGGCAGTTGGTTTGTACCAGGAAGCGTGGAGGACTTATGAGCAAACGCTGGTTCGCAATACTCACACTCGTTGCCGTAATCGGTTTAGGGGCGCCCGCACTGCTGGCGGATGACGACCACCACGGCAACGGGCACCGGCACGGCAACAAGCACCATGATCGCGACAACGATCGCGACAACGACCGTGACCATGATAACGGTCCAGGCTGGGAACAGCGCGACGGGTATGAATACCAGACTTACGGCGATCATGGAGAACGTCCGCGAGGGTGGAGTCGCGGACGAAAGACTGGCTGGCGCAATTGCGGGCTGCCTCCGGGTCAAGCCAAGAAGTATGGTTGCCGAAGCTACGTCTATCAGGGTCGTCCGCACTACTATTACGAGGATGAGGGTGGGCGGATCGTGATTCGGCGGCCGATCATTCGCCTGCATGGTGGCATCGATATCATTCCTTAAGTCAGTGGGGAAAGGGATGTTGACGGTAACTTAGCGCGCAGGCCGAGTAAGAGGCAGTGCGTTAACTCGCAACTGCAGTCTCATCCGGCGTTTCTCCCGCGCCCCGAGCCACAATCTCTGGCCTACAGAGGATCACGTAGTGCAGGGCGGACAGGGTCGTGAAGGTGAAGGTGCTGAAGTTGCTAATGTGTCCGTAGTCGTAGACACTTGGCCCGCAGGCGAACATGCGGACGAGATTGGGGTCGAGCGGCTGGAATTCCTTGATCGTGCCGAAGAGTGTGTTGTAGAGATGCAGGGCCATGAGTCGGAACCGAAGTCCGATTCTAGGGTGGAGCGGAGGAGGGGTCAAATCCCGGGGCGTGGACTGTACGGACTAGTTCAGACGGCGATCAACCGAAACCTCGTTGGTTTTGATCGATGGATCGGTGATCGGCAACATATCGTTCAGTAGCCTCTCCAGCAGCCGCTCACGCTCCTCAGTGTTGAGTTTGTCCTCCAGCTCGTGAAGTGCAAGCGCAACAACGTGATAGTGATGCAAGCCGCTGAATTCTGCGTCTCGGGTGAGTTCGAGCCAAAGCTTGTGCATTAAGGCGATGTCCTCAGGACGTAATCTTGGAGTGTGCGGGCCAAGATGGTATTCCACGGACTTGCCGTCGCGGCCGATGAGCTCCAGAGCGATGCGCGGCCTAGGTTCGGGCAATCGTTCCCAGGCATCGCCTGTCATCTTGCCTTGTAGGTCGGGCGGAAGTTTTTCGGACATGCCTGTAATGACTCTGGCGGATTGCAATTGTTGAGCAGTCAGCAGGATGGTGTCGAAAACGTCGGTGCCGGGCACCACCAGCAGGGATACGGTCTTGCCTTCCTTCTCGGCGACGGTGACGACGTTGGTAAAGAGGTTCTGTTCGTACTGGTCGAAAATATCTTTGGCTTCGAAGACGGCATTGCCCGAAAATGCCGGTTCGCGATGATAGAGACGCGCGGTCATGACAACCACGTCTTGCTTGCTGGTGTCGACCTTTTGCAGAACTTGCCGCAAGCTGGCTAGATTGCGGGGATCGCGCACGGCAACCAGAACATTGCCTGGACGCACGTCGAGCACCTGGTTGGTCAAAGCAGAGTTGCTGTAAACGCGGAATTGCTCCGTGCTTTCTGCTTTTTCTGTGCGCGATTTTGCGGTGATGCGCTCTGAGATGCTGAAGATGGCGAAGAACAAGGCGCTGAATGCAGTGCCCGCAATTGTGGCATCAGGTTTGGTGAATAGGTTGACTACGGCTACGAGGAATAGAACAAGCGCGATCAAGCCGAGTCCGACCGGAATTTCCGTTTGGCCAATCTTGATGTTGCCTGGGACCTTCCATTCGCGTTTTTCCTTGTGGGTGAAGCGAAGCACCAGGACTGCGAGCGCTTTGAATGCGAAGCTCCAGATAACGCCAAAAGCATAGAGTGCGGCCAGCAAATAGACGTTGCCACGGCTTATTACAATGGTCAGAATCTGCAGGCCGACGATCAGGTTAATGAGGCGGGAGCTTGTTCCGAAACGAGTATGCGGCTTCAGGAACCAGGGCGACATGACTCCGTCTTCGCTCACGCGATTGAGCACGCCGTTGGCGCCGACGATGGCTGTATTTACCGCGCCGGAAAGGATGAGTACGCCGACCAGCACCACGAAGCCCTGAAAGATCAGTCGTAGGATGTACGGACCCGTCATGTACATGGCGAGGCCACTGATCAAATTGGCGAAGTAGCCCGGGCGTGCGCCATCCGGAATAATCATGACGGCGAAGAACGAAACCAGCGAAGTGAAGAGCAGGCTGTAAAGGAAGATAACGAAGCCTGCGCGTTCGAGGTTCTTCAGCTTCGGCGCTTCGATTTCCCGATTCACTTGCGCCAACGATTCCTCTCCACTCATGGCAAGAACGGAATGCCCGAAGCCGACGAGTAGCACGACCACCGTCAGGTGCGAGAACCACGATCCCCAGAGCCAGCCTAGCGAATCTTTATCTAGCTTCATGTTCTGGATGGAGGGAGCGGGCGGAAGGTGGGCGCCGGTTTTCGCAATGGTGATCAGACACCAGGCGATTAGGATTACAACCATCACGGTGGTGATTTTCATGATCCAGAGCGCCTTTCCGCTGGATTCATGAATGCCTTGGATATTCTTCCACCAGAAATAGAGAGTCACGGCAATGCCGAACGCGGCAGCGAAAGCATTCGTAGGAATCTGGATTGGGTGGCCCAGATGAGCCAGCGAGTCCTGCACGAATCCTGCCATGTATTGGCCTGCCGATACGGCGCTGATGGGGCCGGTGAGAACGTAATCGAAGAGCAAGGCTGAGACGGATAGCTTGGCTAGGGTGCCACCCATAGCCTCTTTGACGACGCGGTAAACTCCGCCGCGGACGAACATACTGCTAGATTCGATATAGATCGCCCGGACGGCATAGCTAAACAACATGACGCCAAGGACGAACCAGGCTGCGCTTTTGCCGATTACATTTTCGGTGTCTCCCCCGACATAGTAAGCCGAAGAGGCAAGGTCGGAAAGAACAATGGCGGCAGCGCGCCAGAAAGAAATGAAAGAAAGCATGACCGTGGTCGCCACAAAGACTGGAACGGCTGGCCGCTTAATTTTGTCGAGTGTGCTGGAACTCATAGGCGTTGCCTTGGTGCCGATTCAGACTAGAAGAGAAGTGCGTAAAGAAGTTGCAAAGATGTCATAAGGAGGCCGTAGAGATAGGGTCATTGAGGGTCGAAGCGGTAACCGATCCAGGGTTCAGTCTTGAGGTACTTGGGCGCTCTGGGATTGGTTTCGAGCTTTTTACGCAGGTTGCCGATGAAGACCCGCAGGTATTCGTTCTGTTCGACGCTATTGCTTCCCCAGATGGCTAAGAGGATTGCGCGATGGGTCAAAACTCTTCCTCGGTTGGCGAGAAAGAATTGGATGAGCTCAAATTCTTTGGGAGTAAGATGAACGGCTTTGCCTCGAACTTCGACGAGGTGCTGCTGCGGATCGATTTTGAAATCTCCGGATTCAAATGGCGTCTCTGCAGGCGAGGGTGGAGCGGTGCGCCGCAACAAAGCTCGAATGCGGGCGGTAAGTTCAGCCATGCCGAATGGTTTAGAAAGATAGTCGTCGGCGCCGAGATCAAGAGCCTTCACTTTTGTCGCTTCGTCGCCTTTCACGGAGAGGAAAAGGATGGGCACCTCGGAGATTTGGCGCAGCCTCGAACAAACTTCCAGACCATTCATGCCTGGCATCGCGAGATCGGTAACCACCAAGTCGGGCAACCATGTGCGGAAAGTTTCGATTCCTTCAGCCCCATTGTTTGCGACGCGCACCTGAAACCCTTGTGATTCCAGGCCGTGGCGTAGCGCGCGAGTGATCTGAAGTTCGTCATCCACCAAGAGAATTTTTTGGGGTGCTACGCTCATGATCGTTCTCCAGATGGAATATCAAATCGCACGGTCGCTCCCCGCCCGCCCGGGCCGCTTTCGATCCATACGGATCCATCATGAGCCTGCACGATTCCGCGTACGACGGCAAGCCCGACCCCGAATCCAGAATATTGGCCATGGCGGAAAAATTTGTCAAAAACCTGAGTACGTAAGTCAGCAGCTATTCCCGGACCTTGATCGGTAACGGCGAAACCGATGCCGTTGTTGTGCGTGACTTCTGCGTAGATTCCTATGCGCGAACCGAGAGGAGAATACTTGGCGGCGTTTGCGATCAGGTTGAATAGCACTTCTGACATCAGTCTGGGATCGGCTTTCATGGACGGCAGGCTCGGCGTAATGGAAACTTCGACGACGTGATTCGTCAGCAGAGGGTCAGCCCTTTGCAGAGCATCTTCAATAATTTCGCTGGCGGAAACGGTTCGACTGTCCAGGTGCAGGTTGCCGGTCTCGACCTTTGCCAGGTCCATCATGCTTTCGATGAAGCGATTCAAACGATCGGATTCCTGTTCGATGACTTCATACAATTCCTGACGTGCTTCTCGGGAGAGCTCAGCATTTCTGACCGTTGTAATGGCCACTTTGATGGAGGTTAGAGGAGTGCGCAGATCGTGGGTGACGGCGTCCAGCAAGGCGGATTTTAATTGCTCGCCTTTTCGCAATCCCTCGGCCTCGGCGGCCTGCGCCGATGCCAGCTTAAACTGCTGCATTACTTTTTCCAGTTCCTCGCGCCGCGCTTCGGCTTGTTGGGCTCGCATTTCCAATCGAGAGGAAAGCTCGCTCACTACAAGTGCGGTGATTACAAATACGAGGAATGCGATCAAGTCTTCATAACGGTTGATGCGGAATGTGTGGATGGGTTCGATGAAGAAATAGTTGAAGGCTAGTCCGGCTAAAATGGCGACGGACAACGAAGGTCCTCGGCCTACCGAAACGGCCAGCGAAATTACGAGTAGAACGAGGACTAAGGCGACCGCGGTGTGATTCAGGGAAGGTGTGAAACTGTGGAACAGTACCAATAAGAATGCCAAAGCAAGAGCCGCGACAGCGTATCGAAAGAATCCGCGAACGATTGGGCTGGCCACAGGCCTCATTTTAGGCTGAAACTGCAATACGTTTCATCTCCGCCCGAAGTTGTTTAGGTCGAAGGTAAAGCGTCGGTGGTTTGTGCACGCAGGCGCTGCCCAACCAATATGACGTAATGGAGAGCGGAGAGGATCGTAAATGCGAATGTCATACGCAGAAACAATGCTCGTCCGAAGAAGGCCCAGCGCGCGTGTACGACGAGATCTAGCATGACAAAGAACACCGCGGCAATTTGGGAGAGTGTGTTCACTTTGCCAAAAAGGCTGGGGCGGAAATTCCGTAAGCCCGCGATCACGTAGAGCACGGCGCTCACGCCGAGAATGCAGATGTCGCGGCTGAAAACAATCACCGTATAGCGCCACTTGATGAGGTGCAAGATGGCGAGCACCATGAACATGGTGCTGAGCAGCAACTTGTCTGCAATAGGGTCGAGATACTCTCCGATACGCGACTGCTGGTGGAATTTTCGTGCAACCAGGCCGTCGAGCATGTCGGTCAGTCCGGCAAGGACGAACAAGACCAATGCCAACTTGTAGTGGCGGTCGAGTAAATTTAGGACAATGAAGGGGAGGAACACCATCCGCAAGAGGGTGAGCTGATTGGGGGCGGTGAGAATCTCGGAAAGGCGCAAGCGCTAGGCCCCCGCTCCCTGCGATGCCCCGCCGCCCATCAGAACGGTTGCAGCGTCCATGCCGGTTTGCGTGGCAAATCTTTCCGAGAGCGAAGGCAGGCCGTCTTCCGGAGCATCGGCTTCCATGCGTTCCACGCGGTGCATCGGGAAGAATACTGCGCCGGGCGCAAACCCCTCGCCGGACTTAACCATGCTGACGCAGTTTTCGAAAGAATTCAACTCACAGCCGCGCAGGGCGATCCCAGATGCGGAGAGCGAAAGAATCACGCCCCAAAATTTTTCACGCGGGGACGAGAGTGTAACCAGGACAACTGTACCGGTTGCAAAAGGACCAGATGTTTCGCTGAATGTCGTCATGAAAATACTCCTCGCAAATAGAAGCTCTTGTAGGAAGTGTGGGTAGCGACAGCCAGTTTCTCCTTAAGGCTACTATATTCCGCGATTGGCGACAGCGGCAGAGCACTTAGGGAGGAGGCGAAGCTGTCCGAGAGTCCAACCCCTGCTGCTTGGCTTCCTTAAAGACGTCCGCTCCGCTTGCCCTGAGGAATCTGGAAATACTCTATAAAAATCTTTGACGTGTACGTTAACGCAAGTGGTATAGTACGGCGCTGAGTTAACTCGCCTAAGAAATCGCGGAGGATTTCATGATCTGCCACTCCCGGCTGCGCTGTTTTGCGCTCTTTTGTTTCTTCGCCATATGCTGCTACGGGACTTTCCTTCACGCGCAGGAAAAGCCTGCTTATAAGGATCCGGCGCGGCCGGTTGCGGAACGAGTGAAAGACCTTCTCTCAAGGATGACGGTCGAAGAGAAGGTGGCCCAACTGCAAGGAACGTGGCAGAACCGCGAGCAGCTTTCGCCCGAGGAACAGAAGAAGATGTTTGTTGGGCCGAAAGGCGAGTTCCTACCCGACAAGGCAGCCGCGATGATCGTTAACGGTTTGGGGCAGATGTCTCGACCGAGCGAAAAACGCGGCCCCCGTGAAATGGCGGAGTTCACCAACACCATGCAGAAGTGGATGCTGGAGCACACGCGTTTGGGAATCCCAGTTTTATTTCATGAGGAATGTTTGCATGGCCACGCTGCGCCGAAGGGGACACACTTTCCAATTCCAATTGGCCTGGCATCGACATGGGACCCGGATTTGAATCGCGAAATCTTCACCAGCGTCGCCGCTGAAGTGCGTGCACGAGGTGCGCAGCAGTGCCTTATGCCGGTTCTGGATTTAGCACGCGAGCCTCGCTGGGGACGCACGGAAGAGACTTACGGAGAGGATCCCTACCTGGTTTCCCGCATGGGAGTGGCAGCCGTAAATGGTTTGCAGGGCAACAACCCCGGAATTGATGCTGAGCACGTGATTTCAACCGGCAAGCATTTTGCGGTGCACGGCCAGCCGGAGGGAGGCACCAATACGGCTCCCGGAAATTATTCCGAGCGTGTGATTCGCGAATACTTTCTGAAGCCCTTCGAGGCAGTGGTGAAGGAAGCGCACTTGCAGAGCATAATGCCTTCTTACAACGAAATTGATGGAGTTCCTTCGCATAGCAACGGACCGCTGCTGGAAGGAATTCTTCGCAAGGAGTGGGGATTCGATGGATACGTTGTTTCCGACTATTTCGCCATCAACGATCTGAATGTATATCACCACGTGGCCAGCGACTCGGGCGATGCCGCGCGACAGGCGTTGCTTTCGGGTGTGGACGTCGAACTTCCGGCGGCCGCGACGTTTCTTACTCTTCCGGCACAGATCAAGTCCGGGAAGATTCCAATGAGCGCCGTCGATACGGCTGTTGCGCGTGTTCTACGTGCGAAATTTATGCTCGGGTTGTTTGATCGCCCTTACGTGGATCCTGCCAAAGCCGAGGCAATTGCGAACAGTGCAGCGCATCAGGCGATCGCGCTGCGGGCGGCGCAAGAGGCGATTGTGCTGCTGAAGAATCAGAATCATCTGCTGCCGCTGGATAGGAACAAGATTCGTCGCATTGCCGTGCTGGGGCCAAATGCTGGGGATGTGCATTTGGGCGGGTATAGTGACGATCCCGGTCGCGGCGTCAGCGTTTTGCAGGGGATTCAGGAGAAGGTTGGTGCCGGAAAAGTTGTATATGCCGAAGGATGCCGCATAACAGAGAACAAACCGGATTGGTATTCCGATATTTCGACTCCGTCCGATCCGAAGTTGGATGTTGGGCGTATAGCGGAAGCTGTGAAAGCGGCCCGGGGCGCGGATGCTGCGCTGATCGTGGTGGGAGAAAACGAAGCTACTTCGCGCGAGGCTTGGTCGCCGAAGCACATGGGAGATCGGGACAATCTGGATTTGCTTGGTAGCCAGGATGAGTTAGTGCGACAAGTTATGGCGACCGGCACACCGACGATTGTGCTCATGCTCCACGGTCGTCCCAATTCCATTAATTACATTGCGGAGAACGTGCCTGCGATTCTTGACGGCTGGTATCTGGGGCAAGAGGGTGGCACGGCGCTCGCCAATGTTCTTTTCGGTGATTACAATCCCGGGGGGAAACTTCCGATCACGGTGCCGCGCACAGTGGGCCAGCTTCCGGACTACTACTATCAAAAGCCGTCTGCAAAGCGTGGATATTTGTTTGCGAATAAAGAACCGCTGTTTCCATTTGGATATGGGCTGAGCTACACGTCGTTTGAATACGGGACGGCGAGTGTGGAACCAGCCACGATTGGTCCGGGTGAAAGCGCGAAGGTCAAGGTCACGGTAACGAACGCTGGTTCCCGTGAGGGCGACGAAATTGTTCAGCTTTACATTCGCGATGAGGTGAGCTCGGTGACTCGCCCCATCAAGGAATTGCGGGATTTCCGTCGAATCACGTTGAAGGCGGGCGAAGCGAAGACGGTGGAGTTCAACCTCACTCCCGATAAGCTGTCCTTCTATAACCGTGAAATGAAACGCGTGGTGGAGCCCGGGCGATTCCAGATCATGGTGGGCACAAGTTCGACGAGTCTGAAGTCCGTACCCTTGATTGTGCGCGAGTAGGTCAGCAGAATTACACGGGAACGACGGATGGGCAAGCGAGCGGGCATTCACGAAGTGGCGGCGGCGGCCGGTGTTTCCATCGGCACCGTGGACCGTGCCTTGCACAGCCGTCCGGACATAAGCGAAGCCACACGAAAGCGCGTGATGCGTGCCGCGCAAAAGCTAGGCTATCGACCGAACCTGGCCGCCCGCGCCCTTTCTGGCAAGAAGAAACGTATCCGCATTGCCGTATGTATTCCAAGGGAGATTCACTACTTCTACGATCAGTTGTGGGCGGGCGTTTATGCTGAGGCCGAGCGTTGGGCAGACTTCGGCGTGGAGTTCGAGCATCATCCACTCAAAGAGCTCGGTGCTCGAGAGATCGTGGTCCTGGAGAAAATCCTGCAGTCGAATCCTGACGGTATTGTTCTGACACCGGGTCAACCTGAACAAACAAGTGCTTTAATTACTCGCGCAGAGACACAGGGCGTCCGCGTGATTTGCGTTTCCACCGACGCGCCCGCTAGCGGCCGCTCCGGAATCGTTTGCGTCGATCCGTTGCTCAACGGTGCTCTCGCAGGCGAATTGATGGCCAAGTTTGTGCCACCCGGTTCGTCCGTGGCAGCGGTTACCGGGATGTTGAGCACTGAGGATCACGCGCGTAAGACGGAAGGCTTTACTCGGTCATTCTTTCAGCACTGTCCCAAAGGCTCAATGGTGGGAGTGGTGGAGGCTCACGAGCACAAGCAAGAGAGTTTCCAGCGCACGAAAGAGTTGCTGGCTCGTTTCGATTCGCTGGCCGGGATCTATGTCAACACTGTCAATTGTTTGCCTGTATGCGATGCCTTGGCTGCGTGCAAGATGACAGGCAAGGTCAAGCTGATTACCACGGACCTTTTCCGTGAGATGGTGCCTTTTTTGAAGGATGGCACGATTGCGGCTTCCATTTACCAGCACCCACACCAGCAGGGAAGGCTCGCAGTTGTAGCACTCGCGCAGCACCTTGTGCAGGGGGTGCCGATACCGCCGCGACGCCACATCAATCCCAGCATCGTATTTTCATCCAATGTGCATCTTTTCCGGGAAGTGCAGGAGCCAGCAATGTCGCCGTCGCCGAGCTCCAGTTTCAGTGAGTGCGAAGAATTGTGAAGTTCTGGTTTTTGCGCGCTACATGCACGGATCTCAAGAATGTGGCAACTTGAAAAAATCGTGGTAACTATTTTGAATTTCGAGTACCATTCCGTGACCGTTAACGTCGCAACTGACCGTGCAGCGGGAAGTGTCCTGCTTGCGGAACAAACCTACAAGGATTTAGGTGAATTCTAATGATACCGTTCGCAACCTGGTTGGTTCTAGCCGAGCGTCTGGTTTATCTCGCGCCCGTCGATTACGCCGTGATCGTGTTTTATTTCGGGTTGGTTCTGGCGATTGGCTTCTATCTTCGCGGACGGGCTAGTACGGGGGAAGATTTTTTCATGGCGGGGCGCGAAATGACGGCTTGGGTCGCGGGTTTGAGCTTTCTTTCCGCTAATCTGGGCGCGTTGGAATTGATGGGATGGGCCGGATCTGCTTATCAATACGGCATCCTCGCGACCCACTGGTATTGGATCGGCGCCATTCCGGCGATGCTGTTTTTGGCGTTGGTGATGATGCCGTTTTATTACATCTCGAAAACGCATTCGGTGCCGGGATATTTGAAGTTGCGCTTTGGCGAACCGAGCCGCATTGTTTCTGCGGTTTCTTTTGCGTTTATGACCGTCCTGATGAGCGGCGTCAACATGTTTGCGATGGCGAAGGTCATGCAGATCGTGCTGGGTTGGGATATCAATTTCAGCATTTGGGTGTCGTCGCTGACAGTGGCAATTTATGTGGCCTTAGGTGGCTTGCGTTCGGCCATATTTAATGAAGTGCTGCAGTTCTTTCTGATTTGGGCAGGAGCGCTGCTAATTCCAATTCTTGGCCTGTACGAAACCGGCGGCTGGAGCAATCTCAAAGTTTTGATCGCGCAGAGAGCGTCTGCGGAATACGTTCACATGTGGTCGGGCCTCGGTTCCTTCAGTGGCAACCCCATGGGGATTCATTGGACGGGAATCGTGTTTGGCCTGGGCGCGGTCCTTTCGATGGGCTACTGGACGACGGATTTTCTGGTGGTGCAGCGCATCTTGACGGCCAAAGATATTCGTAGCGCGGAGATGGCTCCGATTATTGGGGCCGGCTTTAAGATGTTTGTTCCCCTGATCGTTATTTTGCCGGGATTGCTCGGACTGGCAGTTCTCCCGATGAAACTAACGGCGGAATCGGCGGTGGTAGCCGGAGGGCATAGCTACAACGACGTTCTTCCATTGATGCTGGCGCGTTATTGCGGTCCGGGACTTCTCGGCCTCGGGATTACCGCGCTGATTGCTGGCTTTATGTCAGGTATGGCGGGCAACGTCAGTGCGTTTACGACGGTGTGGACGTACGACATCTACCGTGCGCTCATCAACAAGGACGCCACCGACGAGCATTACGTGAGCATGGGCCGCTGGACGACGGTGATTGGCGTACTGGTGAGTGTAGGTACGGCTTATCTGGTGATGCAGTCCGCTAGCATCATGGATTACGTACAGGCGTTGTTCAGCTTTTTCATCGCGCCACTTTTTGGAACCGTGGTACTGGGCATGTTGTGGAAGCGGGCGACTGGCCCGGGCGGCTTCTGGGGATTGCTTTGTGGTACGGTTTCTTCGATCAGCATGTGGGCTTGGGTGAAAGTTGATCCTTCCGCATTGCGCTATGTGGCGCTATCGCCGGATGCGAAAGCGCTGGCGCAGGATATGTATCAGGCGCTGTGGTCATTCCTGGTTTGCGTGACCGTGACTGTAGTGGTGAGTTTGATGACGACGCCGAAGCCTGACTCGGAGCTGGTCGGGCTTGTCTATGGAATGACCGAGGTCCCCTCGGTTGGCAACATTCCTTTCTACGAGAAGCCAATTTTCTGGGCGGGCGTAGTTACTGTAGTGCTGATAGTCCTAAACATCATCCTGTGGTAACGCAGATTCGGAAGGAGTGGTGACACAATGCATGACAGTGGAATTTCAATCTGGTTTTTCATCGGGCTGTCGCTGTTGGTCAACGGCGTATTGATTTTTGGAGCAGGCCTGTATGAGTACGTGGCGCCGCCGCAGAATCCTGTGGTGCTGTACCAGTTGCATGCCGGGGTGTGGTGGGGCGCGATCCTCGCGGTTGTGGGGGCAGGGTACTGCCTCAAGTTCCGGCCAAGCCGCACGAACTAGCGCAGTAAGATTTCTAGCGCAATAGCCATTCGGAGAACCAGGGGGCTGGAATGTCAGGTCGTAAGATGACGATGGGCGTGATTGTTGGGAGTCGAGGATTTTTCCCGCATCACTTGGCGAAGTCCGGTCGGGAGGAAATCATCCAAGCGCTCGGCTTGGCGGGAATCGACATTATCGTTCTCAATCCAGAGCAGACGCAGCACGGAGCGGTCCAGACACTGCAGGATGCGCGCAAGTGCGCGGATTTGTTCAAGCAAAATGCTGGGCGCATCGATGGCGTGATCGTAACTCTCCCCAACTTTGGTGAAGAACGTCCTATTGCGGACACGCTGCGCTGGGCGAATCTTGGCGTGCCCGTGCTGGTGCAGGCGACGCCCGACGATCCGCGCAAAATGACGATCGCTTCTCGCCGAGATAGCTTCTGCGGAAAGATGTCCGCCTGCAACAATCTGAAGCAGTACGGCATTCCTTATTCGCTGACGACGCTGCATACCGAGGCGGTGGATTCTCCTGTTTTCGTTAAGGATTTGGAATGGTTTGCCGCCGTCTGCCGCGTGGTGAAGGGACTCAAGAATTTGCGCGTGGGCGCGATTGGAGCGAGACCTACGGCGTTCAATACCGTTCGCTACAGCGAGAAATTGCTCGAGCGGAATGGCATTTCAGTAGAAACGCTGGATCTTTCCGAAGTGCTGGGTCGTATTGGGCGTATGAAAGACGATGACCCGCAGGCGCTGACCAAGTTTGCCGCTATCGAGTCTTACGTATCGACCTCGGGCGTGCCGAAGCCTGCGTTGGTTAAGATGGCGAAGCTTGCCGCCGTGATTGAAAGCTGGATGAAAGAAGTCGAGGTCAGTATCAGCGCAGTGCAGTGCTGGACTTCGATTGAAGAAAATCTCGGAGTCGTTCCTTGCACCGTTATGAGCATGATGAGTAACGAACTCATGTCGAGCGCCTGCGAGGTAGATATTTGCGGCGTGATCAGCATGCACATGCTGCAACTGGCCTCGGGCACGCCCAGTGCATTGCTGGATTGGAACAATAACTATGGCGAAAATCCGGACAAGGCCGTCTGCTTCCATTGCAGCAATTTACCCAAGCATTTTTTCCAGGATGTGCGAATGGATTTCCAGGAAATTATTGCGGGCACGGTTGGCAAAGACAATACATTCGGCACTTGTGTAGGTCGGGTAAAGCCTTCTCGGATGACGTTTGCGCGCTTCTCTACCGATGACCTGAACGGCAGAATCTGCGGCTACGTGGGCAGTGGGCACTTCACCGACGATACGCTGGACACCTTCGGCGGTGCAGGTGTGGTGGAAATCCCGCAAATGCAGAAGCTCCTGCGCTACATTTGCGAAAACGGTTTCGAACACCACGTTGCGGCGAATCTGAGTAGTGTGGCGGGATCTCTGCATGAGGCAGCCACGCGGTATCTTGGATGGGACACCTTGTGGCACGAGAGCGGAAGGTAGTTCGCTGACGAGGGTCGCCGTCTTCGCACCATAGATCGATTTGCACTTCACGAATCAGCTGCATCTTGATAGGATCATCGGTCCGGAGAACCGAATGAAAACCCTATCTCGCATGCGCCTGGCTGTCGTTTTTTGTCTGCTAAGCACTTTCTCTTTCACTGCCGCCACTCCTGCCGCGGCTAAAACTTCCTCGAAAAAAGATGCGCTAGCTGCCAGCGCCTCCGCGAAGGAAGAAGATCCGCTTCCGCTCAAGCCATCGCGCAAAATTGAATTTACCAGCAACGAAGGCACGTGGCTCTCGCTGGATGTTTCGCCCGACGGTCAGTCCATCATTTTCGAATTGCTGGGAGATCTCTACGTGGTGCCCATGTCCGGTGGGGAAGCGAAGAAACTGACCAGCGGGATGGCCTTCAACAGCCAGCCGCACTATTCGCCAGACGGTAAGAAGATTGCGTTTATTAGCGATCGCAGCGGCTCGGAAAACGTTTGGATCGCGGAAGCTGACGCTTCGAATCCAAAGCAGTTGAGCCAGGACGACGAGAGTGAATTCGCTTCTCCGACATGGACCGCCGATGGCGGTTACGTCATCGCGGGGCGCACCAGCCAGTTTCCCATTGGAGCTTCAGAGCTTTGGATGTACCACATTAGAGGTGGCGGTGGCGTGCAGGTAACCAAGTCGCACACCAAGCCGGATACCCCGCCGCGGCAGTGGACCAATGCCTTGGGTGCGTCGGCCTCGAAGGATGGCCGTTTCCTTTACTACACGACTCGGCAATCGCCCAAGGGCTTCTATAATGTCACGTTTCCGCTGTCGCAGATCACGCGCCACGATTTGACCACGGGCGACGACGATCCGGTAACCGACGCGCCAGGCAGCGGCATGCGCCCGTTGATTTCTCCGGATGGAACGTTGCTGGTCTACGCCACGCGCTATGAAACAGAAACTGGGCTCCGTATCCGCGACCTGAAAAATGGAGAAGAGCATTGGTTGAAGTATCCCGTCCAGCGTGATGATCAAGAGTCGCTGTTTACGCGCGATTTCCTTCCCGGCTACGCCTTCACGCCGGATGGCAAGGATGTAGTCGCCGCTTGGGGAGGCAAGATCCATCGCATCTCGGTGGCAACCGGAGAAGATAAGGAAATTCCGTTCACTGCAAAAATTTCGCGCGACCTGGGGCCGGATCTGAATGTTGCCATGCGCGTGGAAGAAGGTCCGGTACAGTTGCGCCTGATGCAGCAACCGGTGCAGTCACCCGATGGCAAGCGACTGGTGTTTTCGGCGCTCACGCATCTTTATGTAATGGACATTCCGGGCGGGACGCCGAAGCGGCTGACTTCTGGTGCTGCTCGCGAATTCGAGCCAGCCTGGTCACCCGATGGGCAGTGGATCGCGTATGTAACCTGGCAGCAAGCCGGTGGTCAAATCTGGAAGACCCGCGCGGATGGACAGGGTTCTCCGCAGCAACTCACCCGGACAGCCGCTTATTATCGCGATCTTGCCTGGTCGCCCGACGGGACGAGAATCGTTGCATTGCGCGCACCGACACAGGCTCGTGTGGAACAGTTTGACGAATGGGATCACACGACCGCGAATCTTGATTTGATCTGGTTGGCGTCGGACGCCGGCGAAGTGAATCTGATCCTGCCCGCGCGCGGTACTGCCAGTCCACACTTTGGGCCAGAGCGCGAACGTGTTTACGTTTATTCCGAGGCGGGCCTGATTTCCTTGCGCTTCGACGGCACTGATCGTCGAACCGTCCTGAAAGTGGCTGGCAAGGCTTGGTTTCCTCAGCCCGATAAGCCCGAGGGCAACCCTGCCGACGACGTGCACATTAGTCCGGACGGGCAATGGGCTTTGGCACGCGTTGCCAACCAGATTTACCTGCTCGCCGTTCCGCGCCTCGGTGGAGAAGCTCCCGTCGTCGATGTCTCAAAGTCTTCGGTGCCCCTGCGCAAGATTACCGAAGTGGGTGGCGACTTCATGGGATGGGCCGACAACGGCAAGACCATCACGTGGGCCGAAGGCGCTACGTTTTTCCGACTGCCGCTGAGCCAAGTCGAGTTCGAAACGCCTAAGAAGTCCGAAAGTGAGACAGAGGCTGCCGACAAGAAGTCGCCCAAGAAGACAGCGGCAGTTAGCGCGGCTCCGACCGGTGCGGCGGTGTCTGGCGGCGGCGACAAGAAAGATGACAGGAAGAAGCTTCCAAAGCTTCACCCCGAAGAGATTGTGGTGAACATACAGTTTCCGCGCCACAAGCCGTCGGGGGCGGTCGTGCTGCGTGGGGCGCGGGTTATCACCATGCATGGGGACGAAGTTCTTGATCACGGTGACATCGTAGTTCAGGACAATCGCATTACGGCGGTAGGGAAGAGTGGCGAAGCGAAAGCGCCTGCCGACGCGAAAGTTATTGATGTTTCCGGCAAGACCATTGTTCCCGGCTTCATTGATCTACATCCCCACTGGAACGAAATCCGTCGCACCGTCCTGGACATGCAGAACTGGAGCTTCCTCGCGAATCTCGCCTACGGTGTCACGGCGGGACGCGATCCGCAGACCGCCACGAACGACATGTTCGCCTACCAGGATATGGTCGACACCGGAGATATCCTTGGCCCGCGAGCCTACTCTACCGGTCCGGGCGTCTTTCCGGACACTGATATTCAGTCTCTCGATGATGCCAAGTCCATCGTAGAGCGCTACCGCAAGTTCTACCGGACGCCTTACCTCAAATCGTATTTAGTCGGCAACCGCAAACAGCGGCAGTGGATGGTGATGGCCTGCAAGGAACTCGGCGTGATGCCGACGACAGAGGGCGGCCTGGATATGAAACTGGACCTTACTCACGCCATTGACGGGTTCAGTGGTAACGAGCACAGCATGCCGATTACGCCGCTGTTCAAGGACGTAGTTGAGTTTTGGTCGCGTTCCGGCATCTTTTACACGCCAACTTTTATCGTCACCTACGGTGGGCCGTTTGCAGAGGATTACTATTACGAAACTACCGAAGTGCATGATGATCCCAAGGTCCGCCACTTCGTCCCGCACAACTTGGTGGATGACCACACGCGGCGCCGAACGCTGTGGACGCGCAAGGACGAACTCGCTTTCCCGCGCCTCGCGGCGGAAGACAATAAGCTCATCAAGGCGGGCGGCAAAGTTCAGATCGGAAGCCACGGCCAGTTCCAGGGCCTCGGCTATCACTGGGAGATGTGGTCGCTGGCTTCGGGAGGCGTTTCAAACTTAGAAGTCTTGAAGTCGGCCACCATTCACGGGGCGGAAGCCATCGGTCTGTCGCAGGATTTGGGATCAATCGAGGCTGGCAAGCTCGCCGACCTGGTCGTTCTGAATCAGAATCCGCTGGACGACATTCGCAACACCAACACAATTCAATATGTCATGAAGAACGGCGAACTTTTCGAAGGCAATACCCTGAACCAAGTCTATCCCGTGCAGAAGCCGCTTGCTCCGCTCTGGTGGTGGAACGAAAAACCCTGATAGCGTTCTATTCTTGCGAGTTTTTTGACAGCGCTGCTGGGGCAGAAGGCCGCTTGGAGCTGGCGGATTTAACTTTGCCAGTCGACTCCCGCACCACGAGCAGCGGTTCCACCAGGATTTGAGGCTGGAATTCTGCGTTGCTTTCGATTTGGTCGAGCAGAGTTTGCGCTGCGATCTCTCCCATTTGGCCTAGCGGTTGCCGCACCGTGGTGAGGCTGGGAGTATAAAATCCTGCTTCACGAATATCGTCAAAGCCCATCACGGAGACGTCGTCGGGCACGCGGAGCCCGGCTTCCTGCAGGGCGCGGATGGCGCCAATCGCAGCCACGTCGTTGTACGCGAAGAGGGCCGTAAAATTGCTAGTCTGCGCCAGCAATTGCTTAGCAAAGTCATAGCCCATCTGCGGAGATGCGTCGTCGCGATCCATTTCCACGGTGCGAGCGGCGGTGATGGAAATCCCCATCTCCTCACAGGTGCTTTGAATAGTTTCCCAGCGCTCCTTGGCGTCCGAGCTAAAGGTCTGCCCGCGAATGAAAGCAATCTTCCGATGACCCAGCTCCGTCAAGTGCCGCAAAGCGATGCGGGCCGCATGCAATTGATCAATATTCAAATTGGTAACACCAGCCAGCTTCTTGTGGCCCGCCACTGCGACGGCGGGAACCGGTGGTGAATAGGGCAGTGAGGTGTCGACGGCAATTATGCCCTCGACGCCCCGATCCAGCAGCATGGCGGAATATTGCTCGATGAGCTTGGGATCGTGGCGGTGAATAACCGTCAGGAAGAAGTAATTGTGCGTGCGCAGATAGCGCTCCACTCCACTGATGATCATGGAGCCATAGGCGTCCCCGATCTCTTCCGCGATCACTCCAATGGTATGCGTCTTCTGCTTCCGCAAAGTGCGGGCGAAATAGTTGGGCCGGTAGTTCATTTCGCACGCCGCCGCCAGAATGCGCTTCTTGGTATGTTCGGGAATGGAGCTCGATGCCGCCGACTCGTTCAGCACCGCGGAAACGGTTCCAGGAGTGAGCCCAACACGCTCCGCCACCGCTTTTAGGGTGACCCTGCCGGGAATTTTTTCCGAGCTATTTCTATCCCAAGACATAAACTCTGACGGCCTTAACCAGTCTGCAACAGAAATCTATGAAAGTACATAGAAGCTGATTCCAAAAACCATTACTGAATCTTTCGACTTTGCAGCCTGAATCTTACATTTGTTTTGCCAGCTTTCCAAATTTCATAGAATATTTTTGCCCCAAAAGAATATCAATTTTCTTGTTGACAATATGCTTATTCTAAAGCCTAATATCAAACGCGGACCAAGAACTACTACAAAAGTATTAGTCCAGCAAGATTGCGGTCCAAATTTCGGAGGGTAATGTATGCGCAGGAGCCTTTGTCTGGCGTTGGTTTGTTGTTTGTGCTTGGCGATACCGTCGTTCGCCCAAAAGACTTCGGGTGAAATTCGCGGAACGGTCACCGATTCGAGCGGTGCGGTTGTCGCCGGGGCCGAGGTTTCCGCTACCAACTCTGGTACAGGAAGCACGCGCACTGCCACCACCAACGATTCCGGCGGATACGCCGTGCTGGACCTTCAAGACGGCGTCTACGAAGTTCGCATCAAGAAGTCGAGCTTTAAAGAGAGCATCACCAAAAACGTTGAGCTGCACGTTTCCAGCACCGCCATCGTGAATGCGGCCCTCGAAATCGGCGGCGCCTCCGAAACCATGATCGTGGAAGCCTCCGGCGTCCAGGTGCAGACCGACAGCGCCGTAGTCGGAGAAATCGTAGACGGCCGCCAGGTGCGCGAACTCCCGCTCAACGGTCGCAGCTTTGCGCAACTGACCCAGTTGCAGCCCGGCGTGGCCGCCGCTGAAAGTTTCGACAGCAAAAACAAAGGCTTGCTGTCCGGCGTCGACTTCTCCGTCAACGGCAACCCGACTACCAATAACCTCTTCCTCGTGGACGGCGCCAACAATAACGACGTAGGTTCGAACCGCACCATTCTGATTTACCCCTCGGTGGAAGCCATCTCGGAATTCAAGATGCTGCGCAACAGCTATGGCCCAGAATACGGTCAGGCGTCGGGCGCGGTCATCAGCATCACCACACGATCCGGGCAGAACCAGTTTCACGGAACGGCGCTGTATTTCGGACGTAACGATGCGCTGACGGCTCACGAATATTTTGCGGCTCGCGCGGAGTCAATAGCGGAAGCCGCAGGCAAGCAACTGCCCAATAATGGCAAGGACAAGCTCCGACGAAATGACTATGGCTATTCCATCGGCGGGCCCATCAAGAAGGACAAGTTGTTCTTTTTTTGGAGCCAAGAGTGGAATAAGGAGTTGCGTGGCCAAACTCGTCAGAGTTGCGTGCCTACTGCGGCTGAGCTAACAGGCGATTTCACGACAGTGAGCTGCGGAAATGCGCCTCACCTGCCGGGTGGTGGCGCTACGATCACAAATTTGAACCAGATTCCAGGATTTTTGGGCATTAGTCCGGCCGGTTTGCTGATCGCAAAGCTGTTGCCCACTCCTAACGTCACGGTTCCTCCGGGCGGCAACAACTGGGTGCAGTCCGTTGGGTCCGCGATCGACTGGCGGCAGGAAAACTTCCGTGCCGACTACAACCTAACCAAGAAGCACTCGCTGATGTTCCGTTATACCCAAGATCATTGGCAGAACCCCGCTCCGAACCTACAAGGCTTCTGGGGTGACGACCCATTTCCGTCAGTAGAAGGTAGCTGGATTCAGCCTTCCAAGCAAATCGTAGGTCGAATCACATCAACCATCGGATCCTCCATGGTCAATGATGCGGCCTTCACGTACTCCAACAACCGTATTACAGTGAATGTAGGCGGCACCAACCCCGGCTTACTCGCGCAGATCACCGCGGCAGTTCCCACCATTTTTCCAGAAAACATAAAGCTCAAGCATCTCGGTCAGCCGACCATCTGGGGCGGACTGGGATCGTATGGGAACGGCGCAAGCCTGTGGGGCATCGCACCTTGGGAGAACGCCCACGACATCTACACCGCGCGTGACGATTTCTCGAAGATTAGTGGTAAGCACACCTATAAGTTCGGCGTTTTCCTTGGTTTTGACGGGAAGAACGAAAACACCGGATTTGGCGGGTCTGAACGTCCGTCCTTCGCCGGAGCCAACGGTGGATCCGATACTGGCAATGGGCTCGCGAATATCCTGAATCAGGGAACCCTTTATGGCATGGGTGAAACATCGACCAACGTGCAGGCCCAATTGCGCTGGCGCGATTATGAAGTTTACGCCGGTGACACGTGGAAGATTCGCCAGAATTTGACCCTCGAATACGGTGCGCGCTGGTCTCTGCTGGCAGCGCCCTTTGCCGCCAATAATAAACTGGCTCGCTTTGATCCTTCCCACTACGATCCGCTTCAACCCGCGTCCGATGCTTGCAACGGCTTAGTCTATGTCCCGGGAACGAACCCGTGCATTGACTCCAACACCAAGTTCGGGACAAACTTCAGCGCGGGAACACCGGGCCAGAATAAGTCCCTGGTGGACACCAAACACAACGCCATTGCTCCTCGCATCGGACTGAGCTGGGATCCACGCGGAGATGGCAAGACGGCAATCCGGTTCGGTATCGGGCAGTTCTATCAACGGGAGCGTGTTTCCACTCAATTCGTGGAAGTCACCAATGCGCCGTTCGCTTTGAACATTGGCGGTGTGAACCGCACGGTTGACTCCAATGCGGCCGTCGTCGGTGCGCCAACAACTTCGCCCTCGGGCGGTCGTGATCCTCGCGCCATTCTGCCGAACTCCTGGCAGTGGAACGCGACCGTGGAACACCAGTTTGCCCGCGAGACTGCTCTTGAGCTTGGGTATGTTGGAAACCGCAGCACCCATCTTTCCAGCAGCTACGATATCAACCAGATCGCCCCTGCCAATCGCTTGGCGGGCGCTTTCTGCGGCGGATCAGCCTACAACTGTGCCAGTCTGCGCCCGTTCTCCAACTTCGGCGGGCTCACCTACTGGGGTCATAGCGGCAGTTCGAGCTACCACTCCTTGCAGGCTCTGTTCCGCACGCGCTACAAGCGTTCGCAATTGCAGGCTGCGTACACGTGGTCGCACTCGATTGCTGACTACGATTTGACGGATTCCAATGGCGGCGGCGTGAACGCGTCCAGCTTCACGGACAACGGCAACCACCGACTGGATCGTGGTAACTCCAGCATCAACCGCCCTCACATTTTCGTGCTGAACACGATCATTAACCTTCCCACCCTTGACGGTCGTAATGCGTTCTTGAAAGGTGCAGCAGGAGGTTGGGAGTTCGGTATTATCAGCAGTGCGGCATCGGGTAGCTCGCAAACCGTATTTGTGAACGGGGCCAGTGATGCGAATCCCGGCGCCAATAACCCGGCTCCTCTCGTTAGTTTGTCGGGAACGGGTCTCAACGGCAACCAGCGTCCTAACGCTGTCGCTGGAGTAAGTTGCAACAGTGGTACCCACGGGGAGCAGATGTTTAATCCTGCCGCCTTCACACTGGTCGGCTAC
>JANXUC010000128.1 GCA_025352065.1 Acidobacteriaceae bacterium
ACGGCAAAGCCGATGTGGTTCAGTTTCATCCCGGCCCCAACTCCAGTGTTGACGTGTGGATCAGCGACGCCAATGGCGACGCCAAGTTTACCCACGCCGCGCAGGGCGGAACTTTCGGAATTTCCACCAGCAGTCTGCAAGGGGCCGTTCTGACCGATGCCAATGCGGACGGTAAACTCGACATCCTTGCTGTCGATACCTCGAGCCCCGGCCAGGTTTGGTTTCTCTACAACAACGGGGATGGCACGTTCCAGAACGGATTCTCTACACCCCTGGCTGGACAATCGCCCGACGGCATCGTCTTTGCCGACTTTAACGGCGACGGGCAGTTGGACTTCGCAGGCTTGAATTACACGAATGAACAAGTGGACGTCTATTTACAATCGAATGGCACTTTTTCCCAGGCCGGATCCGATTTACTGACTCCCAACGCCGTCTACGACACCTGCAACCTAGCCGCGGGCGATCTCACCGGCGATGGGAAACCCGAAATCGTCGCCGCCAACTGCAACGATCAAAACATCACGGTCTACGTCAACAACGGCGACGGCACCTTTCAAACCGGGGTCTACTACTCCGCTGCAGCGGCTCCGGACGGCTCCTCCGCGAACACCCAGCCCCGAGCCGCCACCATCGCCGACGTCAACGGCGACGGCAAAGCGGACATTTTGCTCTCCAATCTCAACAGCTCCGACGTTACGGTTCTGCTGGGCAAAGGCGATGGCACCGTCTCGGTTCCCACCATTGGCTATGCCGTTGGCGGTTACCCGCAACAGCCACCGTTAGTCGGCGACTTTAACGGCGACGGCAAAGCCGACATCATCGTCAGCGACGCCGAGTTCAGTTATGTATTTCTCAAGGGTTACGGCGACGGCACCTTCCTGTCCGCCCTCAACTACTACGGCTCCACCAACTCGTACGGTTTCGACATTGCGTCCGGCGATTTTAACGGCGACGGCAAGCCTGATTTCGTGATCTCCGGTTGCTGCAATAGCGCTCTCGGCATTACGGTGTTCCTATCCCGCGCCGATGGCAGCCTCATGCCCGGCGTCAACTACGGCTCCGGCGGCCATCTCAGGAGCGTCGCCGTAGCCGACTTTAACGGCGACGGTAAGCTCGACATCGTTGCCGTGGACCAGAGCCTTATCGTCGCGGAGGTCTTCCTCGGCGTAGGAGACGGTACGTTTACCTTAAACCCCACCACGTTCACCACAGATGTCGGGACCGAGGCCACCCCCTATTACGTCGTCACCGGCGACTTTAACCACGACGGCAAAGTCGATCTGGCCGTAGCCAACGGATTAGATATCGGCGTGCTCCCGGGCGACGGCGCGGGCAACTTCTCCGCGCCCACAAGCTATCCCCTTTCCCAATTTGCCGATAACCTCACCGCAGCCGACGTCAACGGAGATGGCTATCTGGACCTCGTCGTTCCCCTCGACTCTAAGCCCAGCAACGGCGTTGCGATCTTACTGGGCAAGTCCGATAACAGCGGTACTTTCAACCCTGAAACCGATGTTGCGGCGGGCTTCAACCACAACTTTGCCGCGGCAGTCGGCGACCTCAACGGAGACGGCAAGGCGGATCTTGTCTTCAGCGTCGAGGATGGTTCCGCTAGCCAAGGGGTCGCGGTTGCGCTCGGGAACGGAGACGGAACTTTCCAGTCTCCTTCGTTAATCCCGACTAGCGTGCAAGATGCAAACCTCGATCAGCCCTACCCCGCCTATATTAAAATCTTCGACCTCAACGCGGACGGGAAGCCCGATCTCATCGTCACCAACTCGGAGTACGGCACCGTCGCCACGTTGTTCGGCGTGGGCGATGGTACATTCTCCGCCCCGCACGAATATGCGTCCGGCGGCTACAACTTCGGCTTGGTCCTAGCCGATGTAAACGGCGATGGAGCCACCGATGTGATCACTGCAGGCGACGACTTCCTGGGTGTCACCGTGCTGCTGAACAATAGCGGAGCGGGGATCCTACCCACTTTCACGGTGGTCGCCGCATCCTCCACCGCCACCGTCAAAGCTGGCTCCCCGGCCAACTACGACCTTACGCTGACCGGCAAGAACCACTACCAGGGAACGGTCTCCTTCGCTTGCACTGGCTTGCCCGCCAAGGCGACATGTTCCTTCAACCCCGCTTCGATCGCCGTCAACGGCGCCAACCCGTTCGCCACAGTCGTCACGATCACAACGACCGCCGCACGCAACTCCGACCCCGATGCCGTTCAACCCGGTCCAAAGACCGGGGGCGCGACTCTTTGGAGGCTCAGTGGGCTCGGCCTCTTTGGAATCTTCCTGGCAGGTGGAAACAAGAGGGGGCGCCGTCAAACGGGCGTCGCGCTTGGGTTGCTGCTTCTGGCGATCCTCGCTCTAGCGGGCTGCGGCAGCACTATTGCCGGTACGCCCACTGGAAGCTACACCGTGACTGTCGCTGCAACGGGCACAGGCGTCAACGCTCCGACGCAAACCACGAACCTGACGCTCGTCGTTCAGTAGCGCAGTTCGCTCCTGAACGATGACTTGCACAACCTTAAAACGCTAATCGGGTGGCCGCGCTACGCTCCGGCCGCCCGACTTTTTTCAGCGCACAAATTTTTCCGGATCCAGGTCGCGGCTTTTTTATTCCACCGAACAAACCCTATGGATTCCGCTGACTTCTCAGCGCAGCGCACCGAATCGTAAATACCCTTTCAAACACCTGCTGCCCCTCATGGGTAATACGAACTGCGCGCCTGTCGCGAATGCGGGCTACCCACTTCTTCTCTAGAAACCCTGTAAGAATCGCCGCGCCTACCGCGCCCCCGATGTGGTGATGGCGTTCCGTCCAATCCATGCACTGGCGGGCGAAGGAACGGCGCAATCCGAGCAGCAGGCTCACATCAACGCCGACCGTGCGCAGGAAGCATTCGCCGTCGTAGGGCAGCAGGAACTCCGTTCGCGTGCTGCTGAGGCCGGTGATGAAGGTTTTGGCAGAGGCTGCCCGCGCAAAGGCGCTCGCTCTTCACAGCGAGGCGCCCAGGTTCTGCTTCATCGCCCGCTCGGTGAATTTCCCAGTCGAGTTAGCGCCGGAAATACTTACCCGATAGCCTGCAGTAAATCTTCGATCAGATCGTCGACGTGTTCCAATCCGACCGACACGCGCAGAAGGTTCTGTGGGACTTGCGTTCCCGGCCCTTCCGACGAAGCACGATGCTCAATCAGGCTTTCCGTGCCTCCAAGGCTGGTGGCGTTGGTAAAAAGCTTGACCCGCGAAGCCATGTGGATCGCCTCGTCATAGCCGCCGCGAACCAAAACAGAAAGCATTCCACCAAAGCCCTTCATTTGGCGACGAGCGATCTCGTACCCCGGATGGGAGGACAGACCCGGATAGCAAACTCGTTCGATCTTGCTCGATTTTTCTAGTGCTTCCGCAATCTTCGCGGCGTTCGACGAGTGTCTTTCCATCCGGCAAGGCAGCGAGCGCAGTCCTCGCAACACCAGCCACGACGCAAACGGCGAAGCGGTTGCCCCCATCAGAGTACGCGTACGATAAAGGTGTTCGTGGCTGAGTTCCTTCTGCGCGGGCTCGCGTTGTTTCAAAATCAGGCATCCGCCCTGCACATCACTGTGACCGCCGCAATACTTCGTTGTGGAATGGAACACGATATCGGCGCCGAGATCCAGCGGTCTTTGCAGGATGGGCGTCGCGAACGTGTTATCCACCAACAACTGTGCTCCAGCGGCGTGCGCGATGTCGGCGACCGCCAGGAGATCCGCAATTTTCATCAGAGGATTTGACGGCGTCTCGGCCCAGATCAGGCGTGTATTCGGGCGAATGGCGGCCTTCAACTGATCCAGATTTTCCATTTCCACAACAGTCGTCTCAATACCCCAATGCGGCAAGTATTCGCGGTAAAGATGTCGAAAACCTGTGTATAAATCGTTGGGAAAAATCACGTGAGAACCCGGCGGCAGCGATTGCAGCACAGTACATCCCGCGCCCATACCCGAGCCGAATACCAGGGCCGATTGTCCGCCTTCAAGCTGTGCCATGGCCTCTTCAAGTCGAGACTGCGTCGGGTTCTTTTCCCGTATGTAGGAATAGCCGTGCAGATCTTCGCAGGCGGGGCCGTGCTCGAACGTGGTCGAAAGATGAATGGGTGGCGCAACTGCTCCCGTCGCAGGATCGGGTTCAGCACCCGCATGAACCGCAAGCGTCTCAATACGCATTTTTCGTCGCCCTCGATGGCTGTAGAAGTGCTTGCTGATTATAAGCTGGGCTTGAGTTTTACCCGTCGTCAGGCGAGTTACCTGGGTCTAGTTGACTCATCGCCCTAGAAAGTCTCTTGACTCGGAGCATTTCAGGGCGCACATTCTTTGCGGAGGTTCCTTATGAGGCTGAACGACACAATTGGCTCGGTTTTGAAAACTAAAGGAGGCGTCGTGTGGTCCGTGACGCCGGAGCAATCCGTCTATTCGGCGGTGGAGGCAATGGCTGAAAAAGGGATTGGGGCCCTGCTCGTAATGTCGGAGGGAAAGCTGGTTGGAATTCTCTCGGAACGCGACTACGCTCGTAAAGTCGTCCTTAAGGGCAGGTCCTCGAAAGAGACCACAGTCGCGGAAATCATGACCGCACCTGTTCTTTTTGTGACCCCGCAACAAGCCGTGGACGAATGCATGGCGCTGATGACACAGCACCGCATCCGCCATCTGCCGGTGCTGGAGGGTAACAAAGTTCTGGCTGTGGTTTCCATTGGCGATATCGTGAAGTGGATTGTTTCTATACAAGAACAGACCATCATCGAAATGGAGACCTACATCAGCCAGAAGTACCCGGCCTAGTCGGCGGCGGAACTTAGACGGCGCGCACAACAGGATCCGTGTGCGCCGCGCGTGGACTGGTAGCAGCCGCGTAGCTTGTCAGCAGGACGCGCACCGAAGTATCCCAGGAAAAGCGAGCTGCTTGCTCAATGCTCCGCTGTTTCAATCGCGCCCGCAATTCAGGATCCAGCAATGCGCTGTGCAGTCCACGCATGATCTCAAACACGTTTTCCGGGTTCACCAGCACGGCCGCGTCGCCCACAACTTCTGGCAACGAAGAAGTATTGGACGTCACCACGGGCGTACCATGCGCCATGGCTTCCAGCGGCGGAAGCCCGAAGCCTTCGTAAAGCGACGGAAAGACAAACACCTTCGCTGCATCGTAGAAAATTCGCAAAATATCGATCGGCACAAAACCCAGGAAGCGCACGTCATGCTGCATACCGCTGCGCAGCACAGTGCGGCGCAGATCGGGATGGCTGGAAACGTCGTCGCCGATAATAATCAACTTCAAGTCAGGATACTGATTCTCTTTCGCAAGCTCCGCCTTCAGTGCGGAAAACGCTTCAATGCTACGAACTACATTTTTATGCGGACTCACACTGCCTACGTAAAGAAGAAATGGATAGTTCACCTGATAGCGCTGGGCGATAAGTAACTTCTCAGCGTCAGTCGCGTGACCACTTAAGAAGCGTTCATCCAAAGCGTTATACGCTACGTCGAGTTTTGCATCTGGGATGCCGAAACGGCTCTGAATTTCGTTTCGGGTAAATTCTGAAACCGCGATTACTCGGGCAGCACCTTCCAGAACTCGCCGTGTCAATTGGAAGTGTGCCGACCGCTTCAAGGCGGAGGTTCGGCGAGCACTCACCAGGTATTCCTGAAGATCGTGGACCGTCATCACATAGGGGCATGGCAGGCCGCGCGGCAGCCAGGACAGGTGGGGAATGTGCACCAAATCGCAGCGCGCTTGGCGAACAATGGAGCGGAACTGCAGCCAACCGGCAAACGACACCTCGGTATGGCTGAGAGGGACTACGCGGAAATTTTCCGGCAGGGGACCAATTGCGAGAATTTTCTCTGGATCTCCGACCAAAACGTACTGGTTGCCCTGATTGAGCCGCCCCAGCGTGCGCACAACATTCCTGATGTAGGTGCCGATGCCAAAATCCGAAATCCTGCGAACATCAATCGCAATCTTCACCGATATGATTTAACCACAGGACAGAGCGCTATGCGCGCATACCCGCCAGCGACTTCGCGCGCCGTTCCGGATAGAGCGGGAATTCTTCAGCAAATTCCTCGACCTGCTTGCGAATTTTGGCGAGGGCCATCGCGTCGGAACGCTTATTCAGCGCCTCCACAATCCAGCTGCCCACGCGCTTCATCTCAGCTTCTTTCATGCCCCGAGTCGTGAGCGCCGGCGTGCCAATGCGAATGCCGCTGGGCTTCATGGGAGGATTCGCGTCAAACGGAATGGCGTTCTTGTTCACCGTGATACCAGCTTCGCCGAGAGCCTTTTCCGCTTCGCTACCGAACATGCCTTTGGCGAAGACGTCGACCAGCATCAAGTGCGTATCAGTGCCCCCGGAAATAATGCGGTAGCCCTCGGCGGCAATCGCCGCGGCTAGCACCTTCGCATTCGCAACTACCTGGTGAGCGTAGGTACGGAACTCCGGCTGCAAAGCTTCCAGAAAACAAACCGCTTTCGCGGCGATGATGTGAACCAGCGGGCCGCCTTGCATTCCCGGGAAAACAACCTTGTCGATGGCCGGGCCAAAATCGGCTTTTGCAAGAATCATGCCAGAACGCGGTCCCCGCAAAGTCTTGTGCGTTGTTGAAGTAACAATGTGCGCGTGCGGAACCGGCGAGGGATGCGCGCCACCAGCAACCAGTCCAGAGAAGTGCGCCATGTCGACGAGGTAGAGCGCTCCGACTTTGTCAGCGATCTGGCGCATGCGTGCAAAATCAATCGTCCGCGAATAGGCGCTGCCGCCTCCAATGATGAGCTTGGGCTTTTCCTGCACGGCCAAGCGTTCAACCTCGTCATAGTCGATAGTTTCGGTTTCGCGAGTGACGCCGTAAGGAATAATGCGGTACATCTTGCCGGAAAAATTCAGCGGGTGCCCGTGCGTGAGATGCCCACCATGAGCGAGATTCAGCCCGAGAATCGTGTCGCCGGGTTGCAGGATGGCGGCGAAAGCTTCCATGTTCGCCTGCGATCCAGCATGCGGCTGCACGTTGGCAAATTCGGCGCCAAAAAGCTGCTTGGCGCGTTCGCGAGCCAGATTCTCCACGATGTCGGAATACTCGCAACCACCGTAATACCGCTTGCCCGGATAGCCTTCGGCATACTTGTTGGTAAAGACCGATCCAGCCGCTTCCAGCACAGCTTCGCTGACAAAATTCTCGGACGCGATTAGCTCCAGGCCCTCATGCTGGCGGCGAGTTTCATTGTCAATGGCCGCGGCAATCTGCGGATCGAATTCAGCCAACGAACGGGACATCGCAGTGTTTTTCATCGTCTTTACCCTCATCTATCTAGCCTACCAGCTTCGTGGCCTGCGCCAAAATCAGTTGCGCTTTGAAGACTTCAGGGAGTCGCGCACGAACTTTACTAAATGCCAGCCATCCAAATAACTGAACGGCGCTTCGCCGCAGGTATAGTGCCCACAGGGAAGCTCCACGGCTTTCAAATCAACATCGCGCTTCCTTAACTCACTGATGATCTGCTTGGAAAACTGCGGTAGAAACGTCAAATCATACGTGGCGAAGATAATCATTGTCTTGCGCGGAAAACGCGCGTACTTGTCGAAATACGCGGCCGGACTCACGGCCATCATGAGATCGCGCAAACGGTCTTGCGTAATCACGCAGGCCAGCCCTTCCTGGACGTGGCGCGTGGACTGCCCTGTCCACACGACATCGGAAAAATATGTGGAAGCATGGTTGAAGGCTGCGACCTTGATTCGTGGTTCGTGCGCCGCACACAGAAATCCGTAGCAGGATCCCAAACTCGTCCCGATCATGCCGAGTTCGGTGTAGCCCTGACTTTGCAGCCAGTCCAGGCAGCAGCGCAGATCGATCACACCCTGTCGCGCCGAATCTAGCGTGCGCCCAATGTTCGACGAAACTGCGTAGTCCGAGCGCTGAATCTCCACTGGTTTGCGAATATCGTGATACGGCAAACTCATTCGCAGAGCCGCGATCCCAACTTTATTCAAAATCGAACACAGCGAATTGTATTGCAGACCATTCGCGTTCCAATGTGGCAGCACCACCATGGCGCGCTTCCCCGCTGCAGGAAACCAGCGTGCGTTGACCAAATCATTTTCGGGATACGCCGTCTTCACCGGCGAGGTAAAGCGCAGAAAATTTGCGCGCTGGCCCTTTACCTTTTCTTCCAGCTTGGGTTCAGGCTTGGCGCGCGTACTGAAAACCTGCACGTCCCTTTCTTCGAGGCGAAAATCCGTTGGAGTCTGGTAAGCAAAGAACTCGTCGCTATGATCGATGATGCGCTGGTTGTAAAGCCGTAAATACTGCTCAGGATCGCTCGGAATCTGACCGGGACGAAGGCCGTCGCGGCAGGGCCAGCCATGGGTCCAGTCGATCCCCCACTCGAGCGGACGCACCACTCGATTGTTGTCCACGGCGGTTAGCCGTGTCTCCCAGTCGTACATCCAGCGGTCGTACCATTTAGGCATGAGTCTCTACTTTCAATGATAAATGCAAAGCGCGCCGCCATTGCAGGCAATTGCAGGCTGGTTTCTACCACCTGACCGCATACTTCCGGCGACGTGAAGCCCTCGTGTATCTTTAGATGCGCTGGCAGTTGCACGGAGGCACAACTCTATGGAGACAAACATCCTCGCAGCAGTTTTCCTTGGCTTCATCATCTGGTTTTTGGTTCGCTATCTCGTCGGCGGGATCTACACCGTGGACCAGAACGAGCGTGCGGTAAAAACCAGCTTCGGCCGCGCGGAGCGGGTTGGCACCGCGACGACTCTGAATGATCCAATCTCTGCGGGGCTGGATGAGGACGAAAAGCAACGTTACAACTACCCGCAAGTGCGCGTGATCATGCCCGGTGGGCCCTATTTCAAATGGCCTTGGCAACGAATCTACAAGGTATCGATCGCGACCCAGACCGTAAACCTGGCCTTCGATCCCGAGACTCCGACAGCCAATCATTCGGGCACTATTGTGGAGGCGGTTACAAAGGACCAGTTGAATACCGGATTGACTGGGCAACTTCGGTATCACATTTCCGAGCGCAATCTGTATGCCTACCTTTTCGGAGTAAAGAGTCCCATCGTCCATGTAATGGGGTATTTCGTTTCCGTCTTGCGGGAAAGAATTGCTACCTTTGAAGCCCCCGCCAACCCCAAGGAGGCAGTCGAGGTCCTGGCCAGCACGAGTGGGATTTCCATTAACGACTTGAGAAAAAACCTGCGCGACCTGAATGAACACATGGATCAAGAGTGCTCCACCTCCAACGCCCGGTACGGAATGATTCTGGACGCTTCGCTGATTACTGGGATCGATCCGCCACCAGAAGTGGAGTCGGCGCTGGCAGCCATCAACACCGCGCACAATATGGTTTCTTCCGACATCAGTCTTGCTCAAGCTGCTGCCGACCAGCGAATCGAGCAGTCGAAACGCGCAGCCGAAATTGAAACGCTCAAAGCACAGGCGGAAGTGCAGCCCCTCATTTCTCTGGCAAGCCAACTCTCCGAATTGAAGAAGACAGGCGAAGGCGCTTTGCGCGCCTATGTTCGCAACGTTCGGCTTGGTTTGTTTGGCCACGCTCAGCAAGTTGTGATGGAGACCAAGCGATGAATTTCATAATTGCGATGCTGGTTACGTTCGCTGTGTGCTTTGTGGCTGAACCTGTCATCTTCTGGCTGCTGCGCATCTTCGGCATTTACGCGATTGTTGAAGAGAAGCGCTGCTATGTCTATGTCCTGTTTGGGAAGGTGATCGCCATCATCGACGAACCGGGCCTGCACATCCTCCTGTTCAAGATGGGATTGAAGGCGCCGATCGTGCGCTGGCTGGGACAGCTGTATGTGCTCGACATGCGCATTGACCAGCAATACCTTCGCAGCCAACCGGTCAACTCGGAAGAGGGCGCGCCCATGGGTATCGGCATCTGGTATGAAATGTTAGTCAGCGATCCCGTCGCATTCCTTTTCAAAAACACAGACCCGCGCGGTTCTCTTGCCGCCAACGTCAGCAATTCCACAGTGCGATGCCTGAGCAACCTCAAACTGGCCGACATGCTGCAGAACCGCCACAGCATGAGCCAGACCGTCCGCGCGGAAGTTTCTCCGCAATCGCACGACTGGGGTTACAAGTTGGGCTCGGTCTACATTCGCAAAGTACACTTCCGCGACGTGCAGATGATTAAGCAGATCGAAGAAAAAGTTGTAAATCGGTTGCGCCAAGTCACCTCATCCATCAAGCAGGATGGGGCCAATCAAGTCAGTATTATTACCAGCACAGCAGAGAGACAAGCGGCCATCGAATTCGCAAAAGCTGCCGCGATGCGCCCACGCATTGTCGGCGAGGCCTTGAACAAAGTCGTTGCCGATCCAGATGTCGAAACTGCCTTGTTCGAGATTCTGGAAACGCAGAGGATGCTGGACAGCAAGGCTAAGATCACCTTGATTCCCGAAAAGAACGCTATTTTGGGAGACCTACTGGCATCAACATCGAGCAAGTAGTGGACAGAATCCGTAAATTGACAAATTCGCAATTTGCGAAGATACTGAGTTTGGGTTCGCAAATTGCGAACTAGGGCCTCATGCATGTCATCAGCCGGAAGGCATTGCGGGAATTTGCGGTTAGGCACCCCGATGCAGTCGTGCCTCTTGGCATCTGGTACAGAATTGCGCGGAAGGCTGCTTGGAAAAGCCTTGTGGGCGTAAGGAAAACCTATCCTCACGCTGACTTAGTTGGGCCGTATACGGTGTTCAACATCAAGGGCAACGCTTTCCGTTTGGTCGTGAAAATTGAGTACGAGTTTGGGCTGATCTTTATCAAGCACGTTTTGACCCACGCCGAGTATGTCAAAGGAGCCTGGAAAAAATGAGTGCGACCGCTACCAAAGAATATCGGACGCTTCTGGCGCGAACCCTGCCGAAACCGATTCACTCAGAAGCGCAAAATGAGCTCGCTATGCAGCAGCTGGAAAAATTGGCGGGAAAGGCTCGACCCACCACCGCCGAACGCCAACTGATGGAGTTGCTGACCGTTCTTATCGAAGCTTTCGAGGAAAAGCGCTATCCGGCCACCCAGCAATCCTCTGCAGTCGAAGTTCTGCGGGAATTGATGGCAGCCAACGATCTGCAGCAAAAAAATCTGATCGACATATTTGGCACGCCAAGTATTGTTTCGGAAGTGCTCCACGGAAAGCGAAACATGACCACCGGTCACATCCAGCAACTCTCGGAACGTTTTCATGTATCTCCGGAGTTGTTCTTCAACTTTTCCGCAAATTCCTAGCTTGACGTCAGAGCTTACGTCGTTTGTTCTCGCTTCACCGCCCAACATACTTCCTGGGCACGCGCTTCGACAACCCGCACAGAATTTCGTAAGGGCTGGTCTCTGCGAGGCGCGCGTGCTCGAGCGCATCCACCGCGCGCGTCTCGCTCGACCCAATCAAAATCACTTCGTCCCCAACTTCAATTTCCGGAATGCCCGTAACATCCACCAGCGTCAAGTCCATCGAGATACGGCCCACAATCGGCGCATAGCTGTCCCGGACAATCACCCGCCCTCGGTTCGACAGTCTGCGATTCAATCCATCTGCATAACCTAGGGGCAAAACCGCGATCCGCGACGGCGCTTTGGTCACATAAGTTCCGTTATAGCCCAGCGCTTGATTCGCACCCACGTTCCGCAAAGAAAGAATTCGAGTCTTCCAGGAAAGTACAGGTCGAAGATCTATTCCACTTTCAATGTCGGCCAGCTTCCCTGCTTTCATCAACGGCAAAGTGTAGCCATACAAGGCCAATCCAGGCCGCACCATGTTCCGCCACGAATTTCTTCGAGTCGCAACCGCTGCGGAGTTCGACAGATGCACGATCTCCGGTGCGAAACCGGAATCCCGCACCACCTTTTCCGCGGCGGCGAAGCGCTCAATCTGCTGTTCCATTCCAGGAGCATCCACCACTTCCGACGACGCGAAATGCGTGCACAGACCTTCCAGCTTCAAACGCATCGATCTCTTGAGTAACGCCAGCAGAGGCAGCAGTTGATCCAGAGACGCACCCAAGCGGCCCATACCGCTATCGATCTTCAAATGCACCGCAACAACCGACTCGTTCAGCTCAATAGCCGCTCGATCCAGCAGTTCCAAATGCCAAGCTTCCCAGACTGTGGCGGTCAAATTCTGACGCACAACTTCCTGTTCCTCGCCTCGCCAGAAGCCGGTCATCAGCAGAATGCGCGATCGAATTCCCGCCTCGCGCAGCGGCAACGCTTCATCGGTAGAAGTCACGCCCAGCCAGCGGGCGCCAGCTTTATCGAGCGCCAGCGCGCATTCCACGGCTCCGTGACCGTAAGCATCCGCTTTGACCACGCCGCACACAATCGAGGCACCAACGTGCCGTTGCACCTCCCCAAAGTTATGCGAGAGACTGCCCAATGAAACTTCCGCCCAAGTCGGACGGGTCGAAACGCGCGGGTTGACGCCAACACTAGCCACTGGCCGATTATAGCGATCAGCACGCGTGGACTGGTAACTACGAAAGTCCCAGCACCGATGGCGGGTTTTGTAGCGCGTCCACCCTCGCTAATTCCCCGACAAGTAAAAGTTCACAGTAATCTGCGTATCCACTTCAATCGGATCGCCGTTCAGAATATACGGACGGTACCGCCATTGCTTCACCGCGCTCATGGCCGCAGGAATCAGCATCGGGTGCCCACTCAGCACGCGCAAGTTTTCGATGGTACCCTCTTTGCTGATCACTGCGGCAAGCACCACGGCCCCTTGAACTCGCACTTGCCGAGCCGGAGCTGGATAGTCCGGTTGCACGCGACGAATCAAGAATCCATCCATCATGCGTGAAACCCGCGGAGGTTTCTGTGCCACAGGCGGAGGATGCACGGGTGCCGTTCCAATTACGCTCACGCCGATGGGGATGCCAATCGACTGACCAGCGCCGACAAGACACGAAGGGCAGGGTGGCTCGTCCGACGCAACAGTGTTCGTACTCTGTTTGTCGGCGTTGCGATTGATCGTAGAAGGAATTTTCCATGGAGCCGGTAAGGTCGCCGGACGCAATGGAACCGAGCTTCCGGTGGAAGGCTGCCCCACAACTGGGACAAACTTCGGAATGAACAAAGGCACCAGCGGCGGCGCCGCGTGCAAAGGTGGCAGCAAGCCCGGCTGCAAAATGGGAATCGCCAGAATTATGGCGACCGCCGCAGCTTGCAGCGCGAAAGATGTTAGCGTCGCCCATCCACGACGCGGCGTGTCGAAGGCCGGATCCGTAGTCAAAAGCATTTGCGAGTCCTCCCGAGTGAGAGCTACTCAGTTGGACACCGCATCCCGTGAACAAAGTTCCAGGATCTGCACAAGAAAAAACGGACCGCGTGTAACGCGGTCCGTGGGAACTTCTAGCCGTGCTTCGGTGTCTGTCCTAGTTCTTCGGCGCAGCTTCGGTTTTCGGCGCGGCTGGCTTGACTGCCGCAGGCTTCGCCGCAGCAGCGGGCTTCGCAGGCGCCGCAACACCAGACGACGCGTTATAAGCGTCCACCACAGGCTTGGTGATGTTCACGAGATCGTTCGCCCACAGAACTTGCCCTTCGGGCCACGGACGCGAGGCATCCAGAATTACGCCAAGACCGTTCTCCTTCGCGTACTTGTCGAGGATGGGCCCAATCTTCTGCAGAATCTTCTGGAACGCTTCATTCTGCTGCGCCTGAAAATCGTTCTGCGCATCTTCGCTCGAACGAGTCAGCGTCTTCTGCTTGGATTCGATCTTCTTCACCAGATCGGCGCGAGCATCGTCGTTGAGCTTCGAACCCTGCGTGTCGAGCTGCTTCTTCATGCTGTCCAGCTCATCGGCCAGGCTCTTAAGCTCCGCGCGCTTGGGTTCAAACTTCTTGCCCAGGGCCTCAAAGTCCCTCTGGCCTTCATTGCTGGCGAGGACTGCGTCCTGCATGCTGATAATGCCGATTTTGGTCCCGCCTGCCGGCGCTGCTGCGGCGGCTTGGGCGAACGCTGCCGGAATCGACGAAACGGTCAGAAACGAAGCAGCCAAAACAAATTGCGCAAACTTGTTGCTCATGGGTGGCTTTAAACTCCTTGAATTTTTCCGGAAATCTGAGATGGACCTCAGGCTCTTGCCGGGCGGCACGCCGCGGGATTTTTGGCCCGGGAGGGCGGGAACAAACCCGCTCTGCACACAAATTACAAAGTTGTGCCTCTCCGCCCCGAGATTACGGTCAGAGCGCGGATACCCAAAGTATAGTTTGATGCGGGTTCAGCGTCAAACGCATATGCCTACCAGATTTCGAGATGTATGGGCTTGTAAGACGCGATAAGTTCAAAATCGTCGCGATTCGACGTGATAAGGCGCGCTCCAATGGACCGGGCTGTCAAGGCGATCAAAACATCAAAATGCAGGTCGCGCAACTTGTCCACGCGGAAGCCTTTGTCGCGGCGCATGGTGTTGAGGAGTTGGCCCGATTCGAGCCAATTTTGCTCCGAAGGTACCAAGACAGGATGGTTCTTCTCGAGCGTTGCAAGAAATTCGCGATCGGCACGTGTGGCCGCTCCTCGCCACAACTCGGCAAGAACTACAGACGAAGTTCTCAGCAATCCACTGACGGAAGAGATGCGGTCTTTATGTTGCGCGGTGCGAAGATAGGCGACGAAAATCGACGAATCGAAGACGACGAAGCTATTTGTCATAGCCTGCAAAAGAAAGCTTCCCGGCGTTTTTCTTCATCAGCGCCTTAAAACGCTGAAGCGCCAGCATCTCGCGCAGCGCGATATGCACAGCCTCCGTGCGCGATTTCACGCCCAGAGCCTCTGCCACGTCGTCCGCTAACCGGGTATCAAGCCGGATCGATGTCATTGTAACGGCCATAGCTCCGCCTCCCTTTATCGTATATACATATTACGAATTCTATATATACATGTCAAGACTGAAATTGGGCTACTATCGTCTACAGACCCCCGTGATAGAGGTAAAAAAGTGCGGGTTGTCAGTCCTCGGTCTGAATGGATTCCATTTTCTTATCTTTCCTGCTCCAATAATAAATCACCTTCGCCTGACCGAAGTACGTCACCTCGATCCCCGTAGATCTAAGTTTTACCGGGGCTGGATAATCCTTTGTATCTATCGAGTCGGCCTGGGAAATCTTTGATCTGGTCGGAACTGGCCTGATGAAAACCTCGCCAGCGCTCGATGTTACGTCCACCTCATAAATCTTCTCGCATTCGGCTTTCTCCGAACACAAAAGAAACACAAGTTTCGCCGCCGCTGATTTGGCGGCCTTCAGCAATATTGCATAGTCGGGATGCCCATCTCCGTCGAAGTCAGCGTAGACGATACTTGGGTTATGTTTAGGGAAATGCGCTCTGATGAACGTTCTTGCGTCAGAGTTACGCTCCCCTAACGTGAGTACGTGATATTCGGGAAAGCGAGTTAGAATTCTAGCGATACCAGTACTTTGCCCATCCGCTCTCGGCACCGCCACAAAGGTAATTAAAGTCGCGAGCAGGAGCACAACGCAGCGACAAAGCGGTCTCATTACAATTACCTCCCTCATTTGCAGTCACAGGGCTTAGGAGAAGGCCAGTGCTGCCACCCTGCCCAGACGGCAATTGGAAGTGCCAATGGTCCAGTCGTGGCGGGTAAACGCTACGAACTAGAACGTCGTCGCCACCGTAAACCGGAAGGTCTTCCTCGGCTCGCGAATGCGGAATTGCGAACCGTATTGCAGGATGGCTTGCTCGGCGCTGTAATGGCCCGCGGCAGTATCCGGAAACAACTTGGTGAAATCATCCCTGGACAAGAGCAGCGGGTTCTGCGCCCTGTCGTCCAGCCGCAATGGGTTGTAGGCGTAGTAGATTCGGAACGGAGCGTTCACCACCGGCAAGAATACCTGCAACTCAATTCCCGTCGACATGCGCGGGAACCAGTTCGTCCCCGCTACCAGCGGAATATTGCGGGAAAATGTCGGCGGTACCAGCGTGGGATCGATGATGCAGTCTCCTGTACCGCCAATATCCCGATTGGCACATCCAAACTTGTCGGACTTCAAGGAAGCAAACTGCGCGTCCGCTGTCCGCAACTGCGACTTGCGAATAATGGGGTTCATTCCAATATCCACAAACGGCGCAATCGCGACCGGCCCAGCGATCGTGATGCGGTATTCGACATTGGCGACCAGACTGGTGTCGCCGCCGGGGATCACGATACTTTGCACTGGAATCGGAACGGTCCAGGCACGATGCCTCGAATCGTTCGGAACCGGCACTATAAATCCATCCGGGGTGCGCACCGTGAAATCCACTTTCGTTGGGAAGTACGCATACGGCGTTACCGTGCGCACGTCGAAGCCGCGGATGTCGTTTTCGCCGCCGAGGTAGTAGCGGTCTTGCGGAGGAGCCACCAAGCCGCCGAATCCGGTCAGATAAGAAGCCTGCAAATTAAAGCCCAGCGCGTTGCGCCCCTTGTTCATGGGGATGAACTGCTTGTAGCTGATGAGCGGACGAATGTACCGGACGTTGCCGCCGATGCCGGTAATTTCCGCCGCTATGGACACGCTCTTGCCGTGATGCGGAGCGTACGAGCTATCCAGCGTGCTGAAGCTGAAGCTCGGCGTAATCTGGCTGGTAATAATTCCATTCAGCGCGTTCGGCCCTGAAAAATTACGGAATTGCAGATTTTGGAACAGCGTGGTCGAGCTCGTATTGAAGGTCTGCGTCGACGAACGGTCCAGCAAGTAGCTGATGCCTACACGCTTCAGCGAATGGTGCAGCGGATGGCTGATCGATAGCTGGATGCCCGTGCTGTTCGTGGTGTAGTTCAGAATGTTCTGCAACTGTTCCTGCGACAGTTGCAGCCGCTGCCCAGTTTGCAGTTGATAATTTTTCGCCTGGTTGTAGTTGTATTTGCTGCTGAAAACGCGGATGCCCGCCTGCAGTTGCCGATCAAACAAATACGGCTCCGTGAAGCCCAAGCTGATATTGCGCTGCTGGTTACCGACCGACGCTTGCACGTCCAGCGTCTCACCCAATCCAAACAGGTTGTTGGTGGAGTAGTTCAACCCAATAAACGCGCCCGAAAGGCCACTCACGCCGCCCGTCAACCCAATACTGTTCTTACCTTTTTCTTTCACCTTCAGCGTGAGATCGACCGTGCCCTCTTTGTCGCTCAACTTGCGATCCGTAACGTTGGGATCGTCGGCCTTCAGCTGTTCGAAGTAGCCCAACTGATTCAGGCGCAGGATGCTCAACTCCCACAGGCGCGAGTTATAGGCCTGACCTTCTTCCAGCACAACCTCGCGGCGAATAACCTTGTCCCGCGTGGTCGTGTTGCCGGCAAACTCAATGCGGCGCACGAAATATTGCTTGCCTTCGTCCACATCAATGGTCAAGTCGATGAGCTTCTTCTGGTCGTTAATCTTGGTATCGGGCAGTGGCGTGAAGTTGATGTAGCCGAGTTCGCCGTACGCCTTGCGCAGCGATTCCAGGCCCTTGCTTACCTTCTCGCGATTGAAGATATCGCCATCCTTCATGGCGAACAGCGACCGCAACGCCTTGGTATTCGTCACCGCCTTGTTGCCCTTAAAGCTAATGGAACCAAGGTGATAGAGTTCGCCCTCTTCAATCGGCATGGTGATATCCACCGACTTGCCTGGACCACCGTGCAGGAACGGAATCTTGAGCCCGTTTTGACTGCCAGTATCGCGAATGTTGGTCTTAGGATCCTGCACGACCACCGTGAAATAGCCGCGGGCCTGGTATTCCGCGCGGACGCGTTCGGTGTCTTCATCCAGCTTGCTGGCGTCGTAAGTCTTTGGAAACAGACCTTCCAGGAAGATCGAATGCGGTATGCCCACCGGCTTCAGATTTTTCATGGCCATGCGCAGGGTCCGCGAGTTGACGTTTTTGTTGCCCTCAAACTTGATGCGCCCAACCTTGACCTTGGGACCCTCTTTCACCACAAAGGTGACGCCGACCGCCGCCGGAGGAATGGGACGCACTTCCGTCCGCACATTGGCGAATTGGCGCCCATGCTCGGACAGTAACTGCTTTAGAACCACTTCCGCCTTCTTCACAACTGTGGGATCAAACGAGTTTTCCTTGGAGAGACCTACCTTGGCCAGCTTGAAACGCTCCAGAATATCGCTGGTTGTGACCGAACCGATACCCAGGTACTGAATATCGCGGATGACGGGACGCTCTTTGACATAGATGTGCAGTACCCAGCCCTTGGGCGTCTGCTGGCGTTCGAAGCGAATGTCTTCGAAATAGCCTGTATTCCACAGTGAACTGAAGTCGCGCTCGAGCGCTGCGGCGTCGTAACTGTCGCCCGGGCGAGAAAATACGCGCGCCTTGATGGTTTCGGCTGGGATTTTGCGGTTGCCGGTGACTTTAATGTCGGTCAGGACATCCTGCTGGCAGAGAGCCCAGGGGGCGGCCAGGAGCAAAAGGACTCCCATGACACCCAAGCGGAGCCAACGACCGCTTAGGAGGCGCTGCAGCGCCACGGCGAGGCCTTCTGGCGAGCCAGCCTGGATGCCTTCCGACGTATCGCAGCGGGGTCGCCAGCCTGTTGGCGCTGGCACAGGGCTATCCTTATGAAAAACGATGGCGCTAACCTCAGTCCTTGGCGATGAGCAAAACTTTGATTATACGGTACAGGTCGCGGAACCACGCAATCTTACTTGGCCAATCTTCGCTGGCTAAAAATTTCGTGGTAATTTGCCGGGTCGGGCTGAATTTTAGTTCAGACGGTCGGACGCGTTGACTCCACCTCAACCAAGACGGAGTAAAACGTCGCCGAGTTGCCTAGGTCGGTTAATTTTTCTGATGTAAGGGCATTAATATTTTTTCCGCCGAGCGAAAGTTTGGCCCATTGCAAGTGAGAGGCCACTGTCCCGGGCTGCACCGAACCGTTTACGCGCGCTTTTAGCTCGACCTCGCCGCGATCGTTGAAAACGCGGACCGAATCGCCATCCCGCACGCCACGGAGAGACGCATCGGCGGGCGCCATCTCCAGGAAACCGACCTCTTGAATCGCCTGCACCGATGCAATATTGCAAAAAGAAGAGTTGAGAAAGTTGTCCGCCTTCCGCGACAGCAGTTCGAGAGGAAATCTTTTCGCTGCCGCGCCGTGACGCGACTCCTCCGGCGGCTCGAACGACGCAACCGGATCTAACCCCAATGCTTTCAGCTGCTCGTTGTAAAGCTCGGCCTTGCCGCTGGCGGTTTTGAAGTTGCCGTGCGCGAAGGGGAGAAACGGCACAAAATCGCCGTTTTTCGCAGTGGTGTTTTTTATAACAGAACGATCGTTCTGATATGAATCGGGCGGCGACAAATTCACTTGCACATGGCCCTCTTTCTCCAGCCGCGCTCGATCAATGCCTATCAGTCTTGGGCTGCCACTGGCTAGCGCGGCGTCGATCATAGTGTCTTCCGAATCCGAGAAGTAGGCTTCCGTGTAGCCCATGTAGCGGGCGAGTTCGCGGAAGAGCTCGACGTTGGACTTGCATTCTCCCAGCGGCGCGATCGCCTGCTTGGAGACTTGTAGAAAATAGTGCCCGTAGGACGTCTGCAAATCTTTATGTTCGAAAAACGTGGTCGCAGGCAGAACAATGTCGGCATAGTCGGTGGTGTCGGTGAAGAATTGCTCGTGGACGACGGTGTATAAGTCTTTTCGTTCCAGACCTTGAATCACTAAATTGTGATTCGGCGTCACCGCAGCTGGGTTGCAGGAATAAACGATCATCGCCTTGACAGGGGGATCGTTCAATTCGGTCAGCGCCTTGCCGAGGCGATTCATGTTGATGACGCGCGCGGGACGGCCCAGGGGACTGGCGCTGGTCATCAAATCTGTCCGCTCGAGCACGTCTTTGTTCAATCCGAAGGAGCCGCTCAAGGACATTTGCAGGCCGCCGCCAACTTCTTTCCATGAACCCGTGATGCAAGGCAGCATGGCAACCGTCCGAGTAGCCATTCCCCCACGTTCCGAACGTTGAACACCATAGTTCAAGCGAATTACTGCGGGACGAGTAGTGGCATATTCGCGCGCGAGCTTACGAATGTCGTCGGCGGAAATGCCGGTCCACTGAGCCGCGCGCTCGGGCGAATACTCCTGGACTTTCGCTTTGAGCTGATCAAAGCCCAGCGTGTAGCGGGACACATAGTCGGCATCGTGCAGATTTTCATTGATGATGACGTGCATCATGGCTAGCGCAAGTGCGGCGTCAGTCCCGGCGTTGATGGGCAGATGCCAGTCCGCCAACGCCGCGGTGCGGGTGCGGTAGGGATCGATGACAACCAGCTTCGCACCTTTGCGTCGCGCCTCTTCAATGAAGGGCCAAAGATGAATGTTATTGCCGTGAATGTTGCTGGCCCAGGCGATGATGTATTTCGATTCGCGGAATTGCTCCGGCTCGGTGCCGATCTTGACGCCGTAGACGGATTCCAGACCAGCTCCGCCAGCCGCTGAACAGATTGCCCTCTCCAATTGTGATGCGCCCATGCGATGGAAAAAGCGCCGATCCATCGATCCAAAGTTCAGCACGCCCAAAGACCCGCCGTAGGAATATGGAAGAACCGATTCCGGGCCGAACTCCGCGGTGACGCTCTTGAGGCGTTCGGCGATTTCAGTCAGAGCTTCGTCCCAGGAAATGCGTACAAAGTCGCGGCCATCGCGGTGGCCGGTTCCCTTCTCCGCCACACGACGCATCGGATAGAGCACGCGATCCGGCGCATACACGCGGTCCAGATACTTGGCAACCTTGCCGCAGAGGAATCCTCGCGTCACGGGATGCGACGGGTCGCCCTGAATTTTGGTAGCGCGACCATCCTCAACCGTAATGAGCACACCGCAGGCGTCGGGACAGTCGTGCGGGCAGGCGGCATGGACGACGGATTTCATGGCTTCTTTTGAATATAAACGAAGCGCGCGCGACACGCTGAGGGACCATCATCAGATAGCGCGCCTATCCCATCAGATAGCGCGCCTATCCCATCGGACAGGAAATGGGTGGCCTTCGCGCGGCTCGCCACATCGGCAAGTCGTCAGATAACCCTTTTCGCTGCATCGCAATTCGATTTGCGGCAGCCTGAGAAATTACGGTGCGAAGGTTCGGCGGGAGAAATGCATTGGTGATCGCGTCCCCAGTCTTCCGGGGAAACCGTTGGACCGCATACCGGTCCGTCACCACAACTACCGTCGCAACCCAGGAGAATTTTATGAAGAAATTTGTTCTTGCCGTAGCGCTCCTCTGTGTGTTTTCTAACCTCTCCGCTCTGGCCCAACAGGCGCTTTCGGGAACCGGGACCACAAACTTCATACCGAAGTGGACTAGTGGAGCGGCCCTCGGAAATTCCATCGTGTTCCAATCGGCAGCTGGGAACGTAGGCCTCAGTACTACCACCCCAGGCGCCAAACTCGACGTGAAAGGCACGTCCTTCCTCAGAGGAGCCGTCACTTTGTTCCCGACCACGACGACCGCGCTCGGTGTCTCGGGCACGACGTTTAGCGTGGATAACACAGGTCATCTTCACTTCGTAGCCGGTCAGACCTTTCCGGGAACGGGCACCATCAAGGGTGTCACTGCGGGAACGGGCCTGACGGGCGGCGGAACCAGCGGTGTGGTCACGCTGAATCTCAACACGGGGTTCACCGACGGTCGCTATGCTCAGTTGGGAGTGTCCAATGTATTCGGACCCGACCAATTCTTCAGCAACAGCATTTCGGCGGCTGGCAGCCTGGACGCCAGCGGGGATGCGAACGTCAATAATGTAAACGCGGCTGGGTTTGTGTCGCTTGGCGGCACAGTGTTTGCCAGCGGCAATGTCCAAGCGACAGGAAACTCGTTCAGCAACATCTCGGTGGCCGCCCAGGGATTTATGGGAAACTCCCTTACGACTGGACAATCCCTGTTTATTAAAAACACTGGAGGTACCCAAACGCTACAGATTCAGAACTTCAGCAACCCCATCGGAGGCTTCATCGAAGCGCAGTTTAACGGAAACGGCACCGCAACCTTTTTCACCGATAGTTTCGGCAATACGACAGCCATCGGAACGAAATCGGCGGCGGTCCCGTTGGCTAGCGGCAACATGGTCAAAGTGTTCTCCATGGAATCGCCCGAGGTCTGGTTTGAAGATTTCGGAGCTGGGCAATTGGGCGGCGGAATCACAACCGTTGCATTGGACCGGTCTTTTGTGCAGACGGTGGGCTTGGCCAAGGGATACCACGTGTTCGTGACTCCCAAGGGAGACTGCAACGGTCTGTACGTAACCAACCAAACCAACTCTGGCTTCGAGGTGCGCGAACTGAACGGCGGTCAATCCAATGTGGCGTTCGACTACCGCATCGTAGGGCACCGCAAGGGATATGAGGCCATGCGCTTGCCAGCAGCCACAATACCGACGGCACTCGCACCTACGGAACCTACAGCTTCAGCCACACCAACTGCTCCTGTTCGGCATAAAGTCCGCTAAAACGATTACAACCCTGACTGCACCGGCCCCGCAAGGGGCCGGTTTTTACACTCCGAATCAACCTGAATGTTTTACGCTATTTCAGCTCCAGAACTTCCTTCTCTTTCGTCTGGCTCATCTCTTCCATCTTGCGGATTTCTTCATCGGTCAGCTTCTGGATTTCGTCGAGGGAACGCTTTTCTTCGTCTTCGCTGATCTTTTTATCTTTCATTGCCTTCTTGATGGCGTCGTTGCCGTCGCGACGAATGTTGCGGACGGCGGTGCGGTGTTCTTCAAGAATTTTGTGCAGATGCTTTGCCATTTCCTTGCGACGCTCTTCGGTCATCGACGGGATGGGCACGCGAACGACTTTGCCGTCGTTCATGGGATTGAGCCCGAGATCGCCGGAGCGGATGGCCTTTTCAATGCTGGGCAGCAACGTGGGATCGAACGGAGTAACCATGATGAGCTGCGGCTCGGGTGCATTCAACTGGGCGACCTGATTGAGCGGCATGTTGCTGCCGTAAGCGTCGACAACGACGCCATCCAACATGTGCACGGAAGCGCGGCCGGTGCGCGTCGCGGACATTTCCTTGCGAAAGGCTTCGACTGCCTTATCCATGCGGATTTTGAGCTGGCCTTGCAATTCCCGCAGCGCGGGGATTGTCGCCATAACGGATTGCGCCATTGTGGACTCCTGAAAATATGATGAGCAGAACGGAAGATTATAAACCTAGAGCAGTTGCCAGCGGTCAGTTAAGAGTGGCCAGTAAAGCTACGCCCCGACCCGCGAGCCAATCTTTTCTCCCATAATTACTCGGCGAATGTTGCCGCGTTCGGCGAGCTTGAACACGATGATGGGAAGATTGTTGTCTTTACAGAGCGAGATGGCCGTGGAGTCCATGACCTTGAGGCCGCGCTTCAGAACTTCCATGTAGCTGATTTCGGTGAAACGCACGGCATCGGCGACGAGTTTGGGGTCGGCATCGTAAACGCCATCGACCTGCGTGGCTTTCAGGATTACGTCCGCTTTGATTTCCATGGCGCGAAGAGCGGCGGCGGTGTCGGTGGAGAAATATGGATTACCTGTTCCACCCGCGAAAATTATGATGCGGCCTTTTTCAAGATGCCGGATGGCGCGGCGGCGAATGAACGGCTCGGCTACCTGATTCATCACAATGGCCGATTGCACGCGGGTGTGAGCGCCTTGCTTCTCCAGCGCATCCTGCAAAGCGAGAGCGTTGATGACCGTGGCCAGCATGCCCATGTGATCGGCGGAAACACGATCCATCTCTTTGGCCTGTTGCGCGACTCCGCGAAAAATGTTGCCGCCGCCGACAACGATGGCAATCTGCGCGCCCAGCTTTTGCGCCTCGGCGAGCTCTTCGGCAATTTCCTGAACGCGCTTCGATTCGAGACCGAAGCCCTGCGTTCCAGCTAAAGCTTCACCGGAGAGTTTGAGGAGGATGCGATGGAAGGCAGGCTTGGGCATAAGTGGAGTCTACGAGTACCGAGTTGCGAGTGCCGAGTTTCTAATCGCGAGTAGCCAGTGAAACGATATTGAGGTCTTGTCCTTCCGAGCGTAGCGAGGAAGCCCTTTCGCTAGCAACACTCTGGCAGCGAAAGGGATGCTTCGCTACGCTCGGAGGCTGTGACTTTATTCAAATTACGCGGTTTTTAGGCGCGTAAGTTGTTTGTTTTCAGCGTTAGTTTTTGGAACAAACAATAAAGTCACAGGCTCTCAGCATGACAAATTAAAGCTTATAAAATCGGTACTCGCAAATCGCTACTGATTTAGCTGGCCACCGCTTCGGCTTCGCCTTCGGTCTTGTAGGTCGTGAAGGCGATGGTAGCGTTCGCGTCGCCAACCTTGAAGCGGGCGAAGCGGCGGACGGCAATATTTTCGCCGAGCTTACCAATCTTCGTCGCAATCAGTTGGCCGATGGTTGTTGTCTGGTCCTTGATGAAAGGCTGCTCCAGTAAACAGACCTCCTCATAGAACTTGCCCATCTTGCCGATCACCATCTTCTCCGCGATGGCGGGCGGTTTGCCGGCTGCAACGGCCTGGGCCATGGCAATATCTTTTTCGCGCTCGAAGTCCGCAGGTGTCACATCTTCACGCCGGACAAACTTCGGATCGCTGGCGGCGATATGCATGGAGATATCGTGCAGTAGCTCTTTGAAGTCGTCGGTACGGGCTACGAAATCGCTTTCGCAGTTCACTTCCAGCAACACGCCGATTTTGCCACCAGCGTGAATGTAGTGGCCCACCGAACCTTCGCTGGTCACGCGAGCCGCTTTTTTGCCAGCCAGGCTCACGCCACGCTTACGCAGCAGGACAATGGCGGCCTCAATGTCGCCCTTAGCTTCGACCAGGGCTTTCTTGCAATCCATCATGGGAGCGCCGCTCTTTTCGCGGAGTTCCTTCACTTGTGCGGCGGAAATATTTACGTTCTCTTCGCTCATAGTTGTGCTCATATGAAAAGTACTCTTCGTTCTAGTATTGCAGTACGCAAAATTTGACCCGCGGCGAGGGGACGCACGCGGGTCCAAACCGCCCAACCAAAACGCGTCGGTTATACCGCTGGAGTTTCCACCGGCAACGCCGCCGCGGCATGTTCCGCCGCCGCTTTGCGCTTACCGCGCCCCAAAACTTCCTCCATGCTGATTTCTTCGTCGTCCACCGAAGTGTCGCCCATGCTCGGCATGTTGTCGCTGGCGTGAATCTCAATGCCTTCGGCAACTGGCTCGGCAGCGGCTTCCGCCACTGGCTCGTCGGTCTGAGCGGCCATTCGCATTTGCTGGCCTTCCACAATCGACTCAGAAATCTTCGACGTGAACAAGCGAATTGCGCGCAACGCGTCGTCGTTGCCTGGAATCACGTAATCGACTTCGCTGGGATCGCAATTCGTGTCGACGACTGCGACAACCGGAATGCCCAACTTGCGAGCTTCGCGGACCGCAATCTGTTCCTTGTTGGAATCGACTACGAAAATCGCGTCGGGCACGCGGCTCATGTTCTTGATGCCCGCCAGGTTCGCCTGCAAGTGCTTACGCGCACGTTCCAGAACGATAACTTCCTTCTTGGGCAGCAACTCGTAACGGCCATCGGTGGCCATTTCGTCGAGTTCCTTTAGCCGCTTCACCGACTTCTGCACGGTGACCCAGTTGGTGAGCAGTCCGCCCAGCCAACGGTTGTTGACGTAAAACATGTTGCAGCGCGTCGCCTCTTCGGTGATCGCGTCCTGGGCTTGGCGCTTGGTTCCGACGAACATAATCGTCTTGCCCGCAGCCGCCAGTTCCTGCACATACTTCGACGCTTCCTTAAACATCTTTAGCGTCTTTTGCAGGTCGATGATGTAAATTCCGTTGCGTTCTCCAAAGATGTATTCCTTCATCTTGGGATTCCAGCGCTTGGTTTGATGCCCGAAGTGAACACCCGCTTCGAGCAATTCCTTCATAGTGATATTCGCCAAATCAACCTCCTATGTTGATCTGCATCTGGAACGCTGTTTGCCAGCCGCCCCGGATTGCCATTCCCGCACCCGCGCCGTGAGGCACAGGATGAATTGAACTCCTCGAAAACCTGCTGTCGGCTTTCGGCTGTCAGCTTTTGAAAGCCGAAAGCTGTCGGCCGAAAGCCAGTTCTTACCTCTTGCTGAACTGGAACCGCTTACGAGCGCCCTTCTGCCCGTATTTCTTACGTTCTTTGCCACGCGAATCGCGGGAGATCATGCCTTCCGCTTTCAGCTTCTTGCGCAGTTCGCCGTTGAAAACCATCAGCGCGCGAGCAATGCCCATTTTCAGAGCGTCCGCTTGACCGTTCACGCCGCCGCCGGAGACCGTTGCGACCACGTTGAACGTCGCTTCGGTTTCGCTGGTGGCCAGTGGACTTTTCGCCGCGCCGCGCTGCGCGTTGGTCACAAAATATTCTTCGAAAGCGCGACCGTTCACCTTGACCTCGCCGGTGCCAGGACGCAAAAATACGCGGGCGACTGCCGTCTTGCGGCGCCCCGTTCCGTAATATTGAACCAATTGAGCCATGTGATCTGTTCGCCTTCAGCCGTTGCAAAAACGGCGTTTCAAAATTTGATCGATCTTCGTTTGATCGAACTTCGCTTAATCGATCTCGAAACTAGCTTGCGCTAACGCGATTTGCCGCGCCCGGAAGCTTTTCCACCAGCATCGTCGGCACAGGCTTCTGCGCCTCGTGCGGATGCTTGTCGTCGCGGTACACCTTCAACTTCTGAATCATCTGTTCCCCGAGCTTCGTCTTTGGCAGCATGCGAATGACGGCGTCCTTCATGATCAGTTCCGGCTTGCGATTCAGGCGGTCTTTAAAATCTTCCGACTTGATGCCGCCCGGATAACCGGTGTAATGGTGATAGGTTTTTTGCTCGGCCTTGGTCCCGGTGACGCGAATTTTGCCCGCGTTAATGACCACAACGAAATCGCCCACGTCAATGAACGGCGTGTATTGCGGGTTCTCTTTGCCCATCAAAATGAGGGCGATACGCGAAGCCAGACGCCCCAGCGTCTGCCCTTCAGCATCCACGACAAGCCACTTGCGCGAGATTTCCCCAGCTTTCGGGAAATAGGTAGACATCAGATTCTCCTGTGAAAGAAAACGAAAGAAGACCGCGGAGTTGCCCCTAGCGGAAGAGCACGGGGTACTCAGGCGGACCACTGTTGGCTTTCAAAAGTTTAAGAATAGCGGACAAAACAGCCTTATGTCAACAATAGGTCGAAAAACACCCATTATTCGTAGGCCAGCGCCTCGATAGGATCTTTCCGCGCCGCCTTGATCGCCGGATAAATTGCCCCCAGCAGCGCCCCCAAAAGCGCGATTGCGCTCGCACGCAGCACCCAGTCTCCCGTCAGCAGCATGGGTACGAGGTGAAATCGGTGCACTAGCGCGAACTTCGCTAAGTAGCTGATTCCAATACCCAAAACAATCCCGCCTACAGCCAGCAGCAGCGTCTCGCGCAAAATTACACGTAAAATGTACGTGCGCGACGCTCCCATCGACTTCAGGATGCCAATCTCGCGCGTACGCTCCATCACGGCCGTGTACATGGACTGGAAGATCACCATGAAACCAATCACCATGGAGATTCCGACCACGATCTTGATGAACAGATTGAAGCCGGGCAAGTGGTCGGGCGTCATCAGGCTGAGGAACTCCGCCGTGGAGTGGACGGAGTAGCTTTCCATACCTGGCACGGCCTTTACGGATTGCACGACGGCATCGGCGTTTTTCGGATCGTCTAAGCGCACATAAAACAGCGACGCCTTGCCTTCCGCGCCGATGAGATCCTGCATGGTAGATAGCGGCAGGAAACGCCGCGCACCCTTACCATGGTCCACAATGCCGCAGATGCGGAATTTGTGGTTGAGCAGCTCCACCGTATCGCCAATCTTGGCGTGCTTGTCGCTGGCGTATTTGTCATCGACCATTACGTCGTCAGGCCCTTGAAATCCGCCGCCCTGCAAATAAGTAAAGCCGCTGCCAAGCTTTTCATAGCTGGGCAGGTCAATACCGTAAATAATTTCCAGGGATCCGCCATTGTTGATCATTTGCCAGAAGACAGGCGAGACCACTTCGACGTGGGGCAGCGCCGCAACCTTTTGCCCGACCTTGACGGGCATGGGAGCGCTGGTAAGGCCTACTATGTTGCTCGATCCCGGCGGCTGCACCAGCAAGTCGGCGCCAATGCCAGCCTGCCGCGTCTTGGAATCGTTGAGCATCCCGTAGGAAAACCCAGCGATCAGCAGGATGAGAGTGACCTCCATGGCAATCGCGAAGATGCTGATCATGGAGCGCAGGGGGCGATGGACGAGGTTCGAGATGACGAGACGATTCATAGGGGAGTTGTGAGCGCCAAGTTCACTGGAACACCTGAAGACAGAGTGTAAATGAAATATCAGTGCCCGGTACGCGTTTCCGGATGCAAAATTTTGCATCCGCTTCCAATTTTTCCCGGCAAATAGCTATAAATTAACCAAAGAATCACTGGACAACGCCCCCCCCTCATATAGAGTGTTCGACGATTAAGTCTGTTCCGTAATCTGTCGCCTCCCCGTGGCGGCAGGGGACGGTCCGGCTGGCCATCCAGTTTGCCAGAAGGATTTTTGGCTTGG
>JANXUC010000140.1 GCA_025352065.1 Acidobacteriaceae bacterium
ATCTGGCGTGCGAAATCATCACCGACGCGCAAGCATTGGGCAGGGGGGCAGCTCGGGCTACCGCGGTCCGGAGTAACTCGCAAGCTCGTGCTCGAGCGACCGTGCGGGCGCTTCCCAAAGACTGCAAACCATCGCATGAGAGCACGCCCACGATGTTAAGCGTCCCCGAGGCCGCATCTTCTTGGACATCTTCCAAATCGTCGGCAATTTGGTAAGCGACGGAAAACGCACCAGCGATTTCCTGCGCTGCTTCCAGATAATGATGGAGGCCAGAAGCACTCAACGGAAGCTCCAACGGCAGAGCGAGCAGAGAGAAGGATTTCCCTCGGGCGAGAATCTCGTACTCGGTCAGGGTTCGGATTTCTTTGTTGTCACTCGCTTTTTCAGAGGCTTGTCCTAGAATCACCTCGCTGGTCCGGTTATGGACAAGGCGAAGCAACTCGGGGAGCCGTCGAGCGTCTGAGAATGCCACGAGCGATGCGTAAGCGGCAGAGAGCATCAAGTCTCCGGCAAGAACTGCGGTCTCCTGCCCGAAAAATGCCCAGGCGCTAGTCTGACCGCGTCTCATCGGCGCCCGATCCATGAGGTCATCCTGGACCAGGGATGCGTTGTGAAGAAGTTCGCATGTGGAGGCGAGACAGACAGCATCTGCCTCTACCAAGCCCAACCGCAAGCTCGCACTCAGGCACAGGCGAGAGCGCAGTCGGCTCCCGCCCGCCTTCAAGTGCTGGACCACAGCATCCAGAGCTGGGTTTGAGCCCGAGCGGGAGGCCACGCATGCGGCAAGCATGCTGGCCTCCACTCTTTCCGTCAGTGACAAAAAATAAACTGTCACTGTGCTCTTCTCGTAGTCCGCAGTCAACACAGCTTCCTCAGTCTGGCCGTCCAGCTAATGAACTGCTACGGCCTCGGTTTTTAGTGGGCGACTGCCCCTTCAAACTGCGACTTTTTCAGTGCAATGCTGTAGATGAAGATGCCGAAGGCAGCCTTGGCCAGTACGTCGGCTATGCTGTAACCGACCTGCACACTCACATGTGCCGCGGTTGTTCCGCCCAATCCAATCATGGGAAGAACGAACACGAGCGGGTAGAAAAACCATGTGCCTACGGTGATATAGCGTCCCGCGCTGACCAATCCACGCGCCGCAGCGGGCTGCGCTTCAATGGATGCACGCAATCCCACAAACAGTTCATATTGAATGATCACGAATGGGATCATCGACAGGCCCCACCACAACCAACGTGTGGAGGCTTCGGTGGCGATTTCTCCCGGATACCCTAGCAAAATCATGATGACCGCGAGAACTGCCAGTTTTGTGGCTTTCTTGGTTCCTTCGCTGCCCGGGAGACGCATAACCAGAATGAGTTCGGTCACAAGGAGCGGCACGGTCAAGAGCCAGTCAACATAGCGGTAGGCATCGTTGAAAGGCCTGCCGGTTGCCGTCACAGCGCCGTTGACAACCGCGTAAGCCCCCTCCCAGCTTTGGAAGATTCTAAAGTAGTGATAGAGCGCAATTATGGTGACGATGCCCGAGATGGTCACGGCCGTCTTATACGGGGGTGCCACCTGCGACCTGTTGAGGAAAAGAAAGATCGTTGCAGCTCCCATCGCGGCGATCACGAACGAGAAGCTGTTGTAGACGAGGCTGTACTGCGCAAAACTAAGTTGCTCCACGGGCACGCTCCTTTATCTTACCGGTAAACATTTTTTAACTAACGACCTAAGGATGTGAGGGCAGAAGTATCTGACTCAGGGAAATACCTTAACCTCGAGGTTGGTTTTCTCGAAGAGCAAAATAACTGTACTTCTGGGGCGCAGTGAGAAAAGAGGTCATGCTTTGATTGTTGTCTTCCGAGACCCCTACAGCTCGAAGCGTGGGAAGATCAAGTTTTGGAAACGACGGGCGGCCCAGCCTTTGATCTCTCCTGCTCAACCAAGAAAGAGCGTGGGTGGGCTGGTGAACTTTAATTTTTGGAACGCCACCCGTGCGGCTCCGCCAAGCTCGCTATGCTGCGAATTTGCGGATATAGCGCATCTTGTCTTCCCGCAAGCCCTGCAGATCTTCTTCGCTGAGACGACCCTTCCGAATGAGCGCGCTGAATACGAAAGGAAGAATAGAATACCTGTAGTCGTACTCGCAGTCGATCTCGTTGCGCCGCTTGGTCAGAAAACTTTCCAACTTCCACACGCAGGCAGGTTGCTGGATTTTTTGTGCCATACTCTTGGTCTTCTCGATCACCGCATCCAACTCCTGCTTGAGTGCCCGGTCAAAGGCCTTGCGCGCGATAACTTTTTCCGCAGCGGACCATTTTAGGTCGTGCAAAGGGGTGTACCTGTTCCTGACCTGAGAAATGAACATATCCAATCCTCCGCCACGGATTATACGGAATTGGTGTTGTTTTTTAAATGCTAAGTAGCTGCTTCGGGGACAAGACACCCCACCCTCTTCGCAAAGTACGCGAAGAAGGATGGGGCACCCGGCACGACGTCTGCTATACAATCCTTCTTTCAATAGCTCACAGGACTCTTATGAAACTGGGACAAATTGCCGCTGCACTTGGCGCACGCATTGAAGGCGGATCCCCGGGTATTGGGATCACCGGTGTAGCTGGCATCGAAGACGCCCAGTCCGGCGAGATCACGTTCGTTGCGAATCCCAAATATTCTGCGCGCGCCAAGACGACGAAGGCGTCGGCCATCATTGTGGATGAGAGTTTTCCGGCGGTTGAAGTTCCTACGCTGCGCGTCAAGAATCCGTATCTGGCGTTTGCGCGAACGATTGAACTCTTTTACCAGCCGCCGCAGTATGCACCCGGGATTCATCGCACGGCGGCGATTCATCCGTCATCCAAGCTTGGCGAAGGGGCGCATGTAGGACCGTATGCCGTTGTTGACGCCAATGTTGTGATTGGAAACAATGCGACGTTATTGGCTCACACCGTCATTTATTCCGGCGCACGTATCGGAAGCAATTTCTTTGCGCACGCCCACGCCGTGGTTCGGGAGAATTGCCGACTCGGAGACAACGTGATTCTGCAGAATGGAGTGGTCATCGGAGCCGATGGTTTCGGCTTTGCCAAAGATGATTCTGGGAGCTGGTACAAGATTGTGCAGTCTGGCCCGACGGTTTTAGAAGATGCGGTGGAAGTTCAGGCTAACGCCTGCGTCGACCGCGCCAGCGTTGGCGAAACGCGCATTGCTCGCGGCGCAAAGATCGACAACCTAGTGCAGGTTGGGCACGGATCGCGCGTCGGCGAAAATACTTTGCTTTGTGCGCAAACTGGACTGGCGGGTTCCACCGAAGTTGGCAAGAACGTGATTCTGGCAGGCCAGGTCGGAGTTGCAGGACACTGCAAAATCGGCGACGGAGTCGTCGCCACGGCACAAACTGGAATTCCCAATGACGTTCCCGCGGGGAAGATAGTGAGCGGCTATCCTGCCATGGACAACCAGCTCTGGTTGCGCTGCGTGGCGATCTTCCACCGCCTGCCGGAACTGGCTAAAGCCCTGCGGTTGGGACGGTAGAATTCGTTCTTGCAGCGGAAGTGGCGGCTGCTTCGGAGGTAGCCTCACGATATTCGAGCGGCAAACCGGACTCAATGCTTTGGCGAACAGCCGAAGCTAAGGCATCTCGATCCGTGAACTCTTTCGGATCGATGGCTTCGTGAAATGTCACCGTGACTCTGCCCGGTCGCAATCGGAACGTTCCTTTCGGCATTGCCTCGTGCGCTCCCACGATCGTAACCGGCACGATTGGTACGCCACACTCCATGGCCAGATAAAACGGGCCGCGCTTGAACGGCAACAACTTGCCATCGAAAGAACGCTTCCCTTCTGGAAAGATTGACATGCTCACGCCGCTCTCGATGACCTTCTTTGCTTCTCGAACAGATGCGATTCCAGCATCGCGATTCGCGCGGTCGACCGGGATGAACGACCCCAGGCGCATGGCCTTGCTCAGAATCGGATAGCCGAACAATTCCTTCTTAACCATCACAGCCGTGCGTCCTGGGATCAACGGCAAGAACACCGATGGATCAATATTCGAAGTGTGGTTCGCCATAAAAATAAACCGCCGGGCAGCAGGAACCTTCTCTCGGCCAACGGCCTCAATCCGCACGCCAACCAGTTTGACACCAGCAGCGGCACACCACATCGCGACACGATATAACAAACTGACGTCACCGGTAATGAGTGTGTGTGGAATGCATACCACCGCAGCCAAAAGCAACGACGCGGCCCAAAACGCAAGCATGATCCAGGCACGAATCAATTCGCCGCTCCTTGCGGTGGCGAAGTCAACCACAACTTGCGGTGCGCCGTCTGTTCAGGCGTTAAAGCTTCTACGTTAACAACCTCGTACTGCAGCGTCTTGCGCGATCCCAGCTTCCAGTTCAGTTCGCGCTCGCTTCCATCGGCTGTGCGAACGCGTACACGTAGAAGGTCGCCTGGAGCGCGACCGCGGATCTTTGCCTCCACGCTTGGAACCGGAGCAGCGCCGTCTACTAACAAAATCGTGTCGCCAACAGTGAGGCCACTCTTCTCCGTTTCTGTTGCGGGTGCTATCGATATGACGACCGGCGCCGCGTCAAAATTTCGCGATGCTCGAAATCCGGAATCTGGGACAGCTTTCTCGTGCACCACAACACGAAGCCCAACCCACGAAAGAAATTCGTCGTAGGGAATCTCCTCTGTGCCAGCGACATACTTATGGAAGAAAGCTCCGAAGTCCCCGCCGCTCAATGCTTCCAGCGCGTCCCGTATGCCTTCGGACTCGTCGAAATACTTCCCCTTCTTCGCGTAGGTCTGATTCAAATAAAGAAACAACTCCCGCAGGGATGCGCCGTCATGGCTGGCCTTCCGTATCGCCAAATCCAGTATCACGCCGAGCAAGAGCCCCTTGTTGTAATAAGAAACACTGTGCTCCGCTTGCCGGTAGGAGGGATATTTTTCCAGCCAGGCGTCCAGACTGGATTCTTCCGCTGATTGCGTCAGGTGGGCGGGCCGGGTTTGGAGCGTAGTGATTTCATTCGACAGTTTCCGCAGATATTCCTTTTCATTCAAAAGTCCAGCTTGCACCAGGACATATTCTCCAACCGTGCTCGTGACACCTTCGCTGAACCACAACGAGCGAGTGTAGTTCTCTTTTGTGTAGTCAACAGGAGCGAGCGCCTGTGGACGGATTCTCTTTATATTCCACAAGTGAAAGAACTCGTGTGCTGTGACTGAGGCGAAATCGTCAGGACTCTCGCGTAATGAATGAGCGCTCAACTCGATGGCAGCCGAATACGCGTGCTCCATCCCGCCGCCGCCGTGATCCGATGGAAAGTGATAGATAAAAAGATAGTTCTGGAACGGACGATCTTGCATCCACGCAGTCTCGGAGTGCACGATCTTGCGGACCAATTCTTGCAGGCGTGCAATATCGTAGTCCGCCGCAGCGGCATCGACAACGATACGGTATTTGCCCCCCGTATCCAGAAACGAAGATTCTTGAAACTTTCCAAGCTCGACTGGCGAATCCACGAGCTCGTCGTAATCAGCAGCATGAACTTCGCTCGCTTTTTCGCTGTCAGGAGAAAGGGCACACGCCATGCGCCAGCCTTCGGGGACGCGCTCAAACTGCACACTCATCGGCACGGACCGCGCATCTAGCGGGTAAACTAGGATCTGTGCAAAGTTGAAGAATCCATGCTCGGACGTAAGTTCCGTGCCGAACGGACCGGACTGATCCGCGAGAACCTGATATTCAATCACTCCTCCGCGATCAAGGCCGCTTACGCGCCAAAGACTCTTGTTGATTTTAGTTACGCCGAGCGAAGAACCGTCCATGGCCTTTGCGCGAAGCCAGAGCACATACTGGGAGAAATCTCGCACCTGATACGTGGCGTTCCACACAGGTAACTGAAAATCACGCTGGGCGCTACCAGTCGGAACTTGGACTTCAACGCGGACCAGATGCTGCACAGGGTTTTCCAGAATAATTGTGTAGTGGGTCGCCGGGAGTCCGCTCCTGGCCTCGGAGCAATCCGCGCAAAGCCCAGGCGCTAATAACAAAGCCCACACGAACCACCTGAAAACGTTTTTCATCCCTTCGCCGTGCCGTGCTTCAATGCGTTGTTCGCAGCTAGATCGCGCAGGCGTTGCGGCAATTTCTCGTAGATTCCGCCAAACTCACCGTTGGACAGAATCGCGATCACGTCGCCCGGGCGCGTTTCGGGTGCTACCAAATCGACGATGCGGTCCGCGTCTTCCAGAATACGAACATGGCACCCCGCTTGGGCAATCTGCGCAGCCAGGGCATTCACATCCAGGCGTTCGGCTTCGGGTATCGCATCCATTTTGAATACCTGGGCCACGACAATTTCATCCGCACTACAGAGACTCTCCGCCAAAGCATCTTGCAGTACCCGTCGTCGCAATGTATTGGAACGCGGCTCAAGAATCACCCATAGTCTGCCACTCGGATAACGCCCTCGCAACGCGGCCAAAGTGCCCGCGATTGCCGTCGGGTGATGCGCGAAATCGTCGACGATGGTCACGCCGTTGACTTCAGCCTTGACCTCTAGACGGCGCTTAACGCTTTTGAAGGTCTTCAGCGCAGCAGCGATTTCCGGAACAGTGATACCGCAGCTCGCCGCCATTGCAGCAGCAGCCGTGGCGTTCATCACGTTGTATTCGCCAGCCAGCGAGAACTCGAAGGTTGCCCACTCCCTGCCGGAACGCAGAACTTTCCAAGTTGTCGTCGATGGGGTCATCTGCAGATCGGTAACCCGCCACATGGAGGATTCTTTGAATCCATAGCGTTCAATCGGGCAAAACGCTTTTGCGAGACAACGGTCCACACTTTCGCCGGTATCGTGCGCAATGATTTTGCCGCGGCGCGGAACCAGGTTCACCAGCCGCTGAAATGCCGTCTCTACCGCCCGCAAGTCATCGTAAATATCCGCGTGATCAAACTCGACCGAGGTAAGAATCACGCCATCCGGGAAATAGTGCAGAAACTTCGGCCCCTTATCAAAAAACGCGGTGTCGTATTCATCGCCTTCGATGATGAAGTTCTTGCCCGATCCGACTGCGAAACTGCTACCAAAATTTTCCGCAATGCCGCCGATCAAGAACGAGGGATTCCTTCCCGCGCAATGAAAGATCCACGACAGCATGGAAGTAGTGGTCGTTTTGCCATGAGTGCCCGCAACGGCCAGCACTTCCCGATCCCGCAGGAATTCGTCGTGTAGAATCTGCGGCAGCGAGCAGAACGGAATGCGTTGGTCCAGCACATGTTCCAACTCCACGTTACCGCGCGAAACAACGTTGCCCACTACGACCAAGTCCGGCGGCGGCTCAAGATTCGCGGACGAGAACGGTTGTGCAACACGGATTCCCAGCGAAAGCAGAAAATTTGACATCGGCGGATAAGCGGCTGTATCCGAACCTGTGACGCGATGCCCTCGCGTCTGCAACAACCCGGCCAAAGATGCCATCGCGGTGCCACAGATCCCGATCAAGTGAATGTGTTTAGTCTGACTCATGCGGTGGTCGCCGACTCCAGAAATCTTAGTTGTACTTGCTGCGCTGTCACTTCAAGTGACGCCCGAATGCCTATGGGCAGTGTAATGTTTCGGCGCGCAACATGTCCTGAGCGCAAACCAAATGCGACAGGAATATTCAAGTCCCCAATCACGCGAAGGACAATGTCCTCCAGCGTGTAGCCTTGTTGCGGGTGCTGCACACAGTCATTCATCTCGCCGAAAACAATGCCTTGAACTCCATCGAACTTGCCTGCCAGTTTCAGATGCATCAACATGCGATCAATCTGATAGGGCTTCGAAGCAATGTCTTCGAGGAGAAGAATTGTGCCAGTCGTCTGGATTTCATGCGGAGTGCCGAGCGTCGCAACGAGCATCGGAAGACAACCGCCGTAGAACATTCCGTCGCCGCTTCCTTCTTTCAGTCCACGAGCACCATTATCCGCAACATCCCAAAAACCGATCCCGCCCAGCGCAGCTTCCCACGACGCCACATCTACGCCATCATCCAGAGTAAAATCTTTAGCCGCCATCGGCCCGTGGAAAACTACCAGTCCGGCCTCATCGCAAAGCAGCGTCATCAAAGTTGTGACGTCACTATACCCGACAAATATCTTGGGATGTCGCCGAACCTTGTCGATGTCGATTTGCGGAACAAGATAATTGCACCCATAACCACCGCGCGCGCAGACAATGGCCCGCACATCCTCGCGCTCGAACATCCCATGCAACTCGCGCGTTCGACGCTCCACCGACCCCGCAAAGTACAAGTCCTGATCAATGATCGAATCGAAATAGAATGGCTGAAATCCCATGCGCTGCAGGCTCTCACACCCGGCGAGTAATGCCTCCCGCTTGATATTGCTCGCGGGCGCGACAATGCCGACCGTATCTCCGCGCCGCAACGCAGGCGGCTTGATGCGTTCTCTAATTGGAGCATGTACTTTTACGCCTGCCACAAGAACTCTCCCTTGCAGATAAGCTTCGCAAGCCCACCCAAAAGCATCTCACCGCTTTCCCAGCGAACCGTTTGAATACCGCCGGGCGCGTGAACTTGTACCGGAGACTTCGCTCGTCCACTCGTAATCGCTGCCACAGCTGAGGCACACGATCCCGTGCCAGATGACTGCGTCTCTCCAGCGCCCCGCTCGAAAATTCGAATCTCAATATTTTCAGGATCGACTGCTTTCACAAATTCGACATTCACGCCATGTTTGAAATGAGCGTGCGAGCCGATCTCGGCTCCCTGCTCCTGCCACTTCGGCGGAAAGCCTTCCACAAATACAACGAAATGCGGATTCCCTGTCGATACCGGAATCCCCGTTACATCGCCGCCACCCAAGCGAAGCGTGAGTAGATCTCCGACCGACGCCTGCCCCATCCGCGTCTCAAATTCAAACTCAGTGCCGCCATCGCGCGTCAGGACGCAAACCTTAATCCCGGCGTCTGTCTCAATCGCGACTCGATCTCGCTGGTCTGTCCGTCCAGCATGTTCTGCGAACCAATGCGCCGCGACACAGCGTGTCCCATTCCCTGAAATCTCCGCCGCACTTCCATCGGCATTGATCAACTGAATCTGGATATCCGCAGTGGCATTCGCGGTGAGCGAAATCCATTCCACTCCATCCGCGCCCACACCGAAATGCCGATCGCAAATCTTCCGCGTGAACTCAGCTTGATCGCCATCAACTTGCGCCGACTCGATGATCAAGAAGTCGTTCCCGCAAGCCGTTGCCTTCACAAAAGGAATCCGCTGCGCACTCACCACGTTCATTGCGGCCCCTTATTCATGGTCCGTCGGCCCGCCGCTGTAAACGCTTTCGATCACTTTTGACTTCTGCATTCCCTCAACCAGGCGTTTTTGCTCACGATAAGTTCCATTCACGGTGAACTGCACGCGATAATGCTGCGGGGTGCGAGCAATCTGGACGTTGTCCATCATGCGATGTTCAGCTTCAAGAAGATGATTGATCTCGGCGATCACGTCGTCGGAGCTGGCCCCCGCAGCCTCATAGGCAAAAACCATGATCTTCAAGTTGAAAATATCTTCAATCCGTCCCAGCGTGAATAACACCAGCAGCACCACCAGCGTAGCGAAAATTGCAGTCACATAAAGCCCTCCGCCAACGGCCATCCCGACTGATGCGACTACAAAAAGGGTAGCCGCAGTCGTAAGGCCGCTAACCAGCCCGCGCGCATGCAGAATGGACCCAGCACCAATAAATCCAATGCCCGGAATAATTTGGGATGCAATGCGCGTTGCGTCGGTCCCTTGGGAGAGCGCGATCGAAAGCAGAGTAAACATGGCTGCGCCAAAACAAATAAACATGGTCGTGCGCAACCCCGCCGGACGGTGTTTCAGTTCCCTCTCCAACCCAATCACGCCACCCAACAGCGCGGCCAGCATCAAGCGCGCCAGCGCGTGAGCGGGGACAGTCGAGAATGCTTGCTGTAAGAAATCGGGCATACGGAAACTCCCGCGCGAGTTCGGTGCGCTACCCCAACTGAAATGTATCACTCTGAGATGGACTATTGCGTCGCAGCCATTGACGGAACTGATTACCGCGCTCGGTAGATCGTGGCACGAGGCTGCCCCTCGACCTCAACAAATAAGACGGTAGGAAGGTTGTGTTGTCGAGCAGATGCATCCACCGGATCGCCCGCAAAACCGACAACATAGTTGGCGAATGCCACAGGATTCTGCAGTGCGCGTGGCCACAAGCCTTCTGGATCGACAGGCCGTATCCAAAGCCGCTGATCGTTCTCGTTGATGACTCGCTTCAATTCGAAACCTGCTCGCTGCGGTGCACCGGGGTAGTCTCGCAAAGCCATCAGTATGGATGTTTCGCGCGGCAACCGAGAGAGTTCCACCGCCAGGCGCTCCTGCAATTGCACTCGCGATTGCATATTGTGCGTAGCTTCCAGAAGGCTCGCGGGCTCTTTTGAATCTGCGACTGCTCCCCAGAACCACAGGCCAATCGCAACTGCGGCAAGAGTCATGGGAACACGCTTAACCGAAACTCGCCCCAAAATCCAGCTCACAGCAAGCGCACTGAAGACGGCCACCGCTGGCAGTACCTGCAGGCCGTAACGCAAGTTGTATTGTCCGAACGGCCACCAAGAAGGTACGAAAATCGGAACGCCGCTGTACGCCACTGAAAGCGCATAAAACGGCAGGGGGATCCAGAGTAGAACGAGAGGCCAGCAATTCCATCGCCGCGCAACCACCAATAGCGTACCCGCAGTTGCCAGCAACAACCAAAACTTTGCACCAGAAATACTCGACGCAAGATTCATCTCCGCCGCTCGCACAAAGTATAGTTCCGCCACAACTACGTCGCCTGTTCCGGGATGAGGGGCCTGCACAATGCGACGTTCAATCGCTTTGGCGGAATAAGGACCATTTGCAAATTCCAGAGGGTTCTTGTAAACGGCCGTGTTGTAAGCAAGCCACAAAACAGGCCCGGCTGCGCATACCAGAAGAAATCTTAGCGTGGGCTTCAGCAACAATCGGCCTTCCATCGCGTTTCGTTTACGCGCTACAGCCAGCAGCACGACGAGCGTCGCAGCGCCCACCGCGAACCACCCGTCGTAGCGCGTCATCGTGCATCCCGCCAGGCACCAAGCGCACCAGCGCAGGGATTTTTGAGCTGTAGCAACGCCCGAATTTACCGCCTGTGAGAACTCCACCAGATGCACGGCAACCCATACGAACAAAGCCAGATACAGCGGCTCCGTCATGGCGGTTGCCTGCAAATAGATCAAGCTCGGATTGCCCGCAAAGACCAGCACAGCAAACCAAGGCGCAAACTTCGTTGCAAACGCCGAAGCACCCGATACGCTCTTCCGTACCGGCAAGCTTGATCGCACCAATCGAAATATGCCGACCGCAGACGCTACGTACGCGATCATGGATGGAATCGACCCGCCCACCGCCGTCCGCCAGGCCCAGTTCCACATAAGGAATGGAATCATCAGCAAGTGCGGCAGCGGCAGCCACACGGTACCCAGCTGCAAGATTCCTGGCGTGCGCGAATCGAAAACGCGGCGGGCAATATTAATGTGCCCCTCCGCATCTCCGTACAGAAGTATTTGATTGTGGTGAAAGTAGTAGAGGAACGCCAGCAAAGAGGCACATGCCGCGAGGACCGCAACAGCCCAGCTTTCACGGTCCCAGCGGCGTGGTTGCAGCATTACTCGATGTGAGTGAGTTCGCGGAAGATCTCGAATCTCTCTTCAATCTGTTCACGCTTCAGATTGCGCAGTCGGCGCGTACCGAAATCTTCCACAGCGAAAGATCCCATAACGCCGCCATAAAACAGAGCGCGCTTGAGCACTTCGCGGTTCAGTTCCTCCTGCGACGCAATGTAGCCCATGAACCCGCCTGCAAAAGAATCGCCCGCGCCCGTAGGGTCTTTCACTTCCTCCAAGGGCAAGGTTGGAGCGCGAAACGGATGCCGTCCAATGCCAAAAGCACCTTCGCGGAAAAAGATCGTCGCTCCATATTCGCCATGCTTGATCACAAGAGCCTGCGGACCCATGGCCAGAACTTTTTGTGCGGCGCGCTGCAAGTTGCTATCGCCACCCAGCATCTTAGCCTCTCCGTCGTTAATCAGTAGCACATCGATCAGCGCGACCGTCTCACGCAATTCCTTGGGCGCACCTTGGATCCAGAAATTCATGGTGTCGCCGCCCACAAAACTCGCGCCCTTCATGTCACGGCATACCGCGGCCTGCAGCGTCGGCTGAATGTTCCCAAGAAACAAAAACTTCGAGTCCCGATACTCCGCCGGAATCCTGGGCTGAAACTTCTCAAACACATTCAGCTCGGTGAAGTCCGTTTTGGCTTCGTTCAGATTTTCCGTGTAATGGCCACCCCAACGAAACGTCTTCCCTGCAGCGCGCTCAATGCCCCGAGTGTCCACTCCGCGCGCCTTCAATACACCGTCATGCTCCGCTGTGAAGTCATCGCCAACCACGGCAACAATCCGAACATTTGTGAAATAGCTTGCAGCCAATGCAAAGAATGTTGCCGAGCCGCCCAACTCATTTTCGACTTTCCCCGAGGGAGTCGTGATCGTATCAAATGCAACCGAACCAACAGCAAGAATGCTCATTTGTCTCTTTCTAATTAAGATATTTATCAAGAAGTAAACTTAACTTTTGCCGAGCTTCTGCTGGAATCTTGCTTCGGTCCGTTAGAATCGCGTGCGCCAATGCCGAGCCGCACTTACACGAACGCGTCGCCGGCATCGTTGCTACAGATTGCCGTACTACCCTCGCTGCGTTCTCCGCATTTTTATGTAGCACCGCCACAATTTGATCGACGGTAACTGCATTGTGCGACGCATGCCAGCAGTCATAGTCCGTGACCATCGCAATGGTTACGTAACAAATTTCCGCTTCCCGCGCGAGCTTCGCTTCTTGCAGGTTGGTCATGCCAATTACGTCCATGCCCCAACTGCGATAAAGATTCGATTCAGCCTTGGTAGAAAACTGCGGCCCTTCCATGCAGACATAGGTGCCGCCAAGTTTTCCGACCACCTCGGCCGCTTTACAGGCAGCATTCACCACCCCTGTCATCTCCCCGCAAACGGGATCGCCAAATCCGACGTGCGCCACAATCCCGCCACCAAAAAACGTTGACACGCGTTGCGTCGTGCGATCTACAAACTGTTCCGGGATCACAAACTCCATCGGCTTGTGTTCTTCTTTCAGCGACCCTACTGCGGAAACAGAAACAATGCGCTCCACGCCAAGTTGCTTGAAACCGTAGATATTGGCCCGAAAATTCAGTTCCGTCGGCAATAACCTGTGGCCGCGCCCGTGCCGCGCAAGGAATGCAACCTTGCGGCCTTCGAGTACACCCGTGATGTACGCATCCGATGGGTTACCGAATGGAGTCGTCTGACGAACCTCCTGCACTTCCGTCAAATCCGGCATGCTATACAGTCCGCTACCCCCAATAATTCCGATTTCTACTTGCGCCAAAACTCCTCCTAATGAACTGTAATTATAGCGGGTGGGGCGTGGCTACTTCGGACCAGCGCTCTTCATAGCTGCAAAGACGGCCTCGCTGAATCGCATCGGATCGGCGAAACTCTCAGCCACCACAATCGTATCGCCTCGCACATCGATCAACACGGGGCCTTCTTCGGTATTCCAAATTTGACTGCCGGTCACAATATGACTCGCGGTCAGGTTCTCCAGGTCGGGTGACCCCAGCGGTTTTCCGTCCGATTGCGCCAAGTCAGCATGTTGATAACGTTTCGCCATCGACTTTGCATAAATCGCAGCAAACTCCGAAGCCTTCTCTGCGGTCGACCAGCGCGAGACGTACAATAATCGGAGCGGCGCCGCAGGATTCGCCTTAGGCTTCACCGCAAAGTAGTATCCGCCTCTCCACTCCGGATAAATCTTGTGCCCAGCCTCGGTTCCGGCGAACTGATCCACCAACATCGCCGTATCAAACTCTCCAAAACCGCCGACATCAATTTTTTCGAAATCTTTAAACAGGCTCTTGAAATCCGGCACCGGCAGTGGTGGCAGCTTCTCTCCTGCAAGATAAGTTGCAGGCTCCATGATCTGCCGCGTAGTGGTTGGAGGATTCTGGAACAAATCGACCGCGCCAGCATTGCCCCGCTTCGCCACAACCTGCCCTACGAAATCCAACCCATAGTTGTAAGGAAAAGTAAGCGCCTCTTTCAAGAACAGGGGCGCACTCTTGAATAGAGGTGAATCCGCAGTCCCCACGCGCATGCCTTCCCGCATAGCTTCAACCAGCTTCGGAGAACTCGTCATCGACTGGCCAAACGGCGCTAAGCCATAATCAATCAGCGCCACGGTTGCCTGCCCTTCCACCACAGCTTGCCGCGCCTCACCCGCTTCATCGTCGGCCAATTCAGCGGGCGTCGGATTATCCACGGTCAGTAAATCTTTTCCATCTCCAGCCTTCATCCACTTTCGAAGATCGAAGTTCTGATCCTGCAACGCGTGAGTCAGTTCATGCGCCAGCACCGGCTTTTGCTGGTCGGCATTGACCCAGTTCAACAGATTTACCGTCTTCGTTTTCGGATCGTAATATCCAGCTACCTGCTCGCGTAGCATCGCAACCAGAAAAGTCTTCAAATCAAAATCACGCGGCAGCAACCCGAACTTCTTCAGCACCAGCGAATTTCTCTGCATGCGTCGTGCGTCGTCATCTTCCTCCATGTGCTTTTCGATATAGTCCACTACCTCGTCGCGACTGACCAGTCGCCGCTTGACCCGGCTGTGCTGCGGAAGCCCGGTTTCCTTGCTGGCAAACTTCAAAATTTCGTCGACGGATCGAAAGAGCTCTTTGGCTTCTGCCCCGGAGATTTTGTGCTCGGGAGGCGGGGTCGCGGCCTTCTGTGTTTCCGCCGCTGACGCCTCCGACCTCGGCGTAGAAACGATTTCACGCGCCCAAGCATTACCCAAGGCAGCCATCACGCCGCAAAGGGCAAGGCCACCAATCAATCTTCGCAAATCTTTGGTTCCGCTCATCGGCCTCTCATGCAGCGCTTCAACCCGCGACTACAAGTACGATTCTCGAACCCGTTCAGGCGTTTACAACTCAGCTATAATCGATCTCAACGATGTTACCCGATCTTGAAAGCAGAGCGCCGGAAGACGTAACGAGTTTGCCAGCAGATCAGCCCGTCGACGATGGCAATCGGCTCGCCGAATTTCGCGCCCTGACCCACGGCTGCGGCGTCTACCCACTCGCGAACCGCGTCAAAATTCCGCTTACCGGCGAAGATCGCACCCGATGGCTCAATGGCATGGCGACGAACAACGTGCGGGACCTCGCCACAGGCCAGGGCCTTTATACGTTCCTGCTCAACCCGCAAGGCAAGATCCAAGGTGATTTTTACGCCTACAATCGCGGGTTCGACATTGTTCTCGACTTGGAAAGCACCCAAGTCGAACAACTGCTCCCGATTTTCGACCACTACATCATCATGGACGACGTCCTGGTCAACAACGCCTGCAACGAGTTCGCAGCCATCGGCGTCCAAGGTCCGAAATCTCGCGAAGTATTACAGACTGCAGGAATCCAAGTTCCGGATCTCCAGCCTCTGCAACTGACACAAGTCAGATGGCAAGACATCGAAATAACTCTGGTGCGCGCAGAAGCTTGGAAGCGCGACGCCTACGAAGTCTGGATCGAGCCCCATCACTTCCCTGCCTTAGCCCATGCGCTTCAGCAATCGGGTGTAACCGAGGCCGGCAAGAATGCGCAACGCCTTTACCGCATCGCCGCAGGCATTCCGGTCTATGGAGACGACATTCGCGAACGCGACCTGCCTCAGGAAACTGGCCAGGAACGGGCCCTGCATTTCGCAAAAGGCTGCTACGTCGGCCAGGAGATCGTAGAGCGTATTCGATCACGCGGCCAGGTCCATCGTATGTTCTCGGGCTTTGAACTCACCGCATCTTGCGCGGCTGGATCGAAAATTACTGCTGAAATCGCTGGAGCAGCCAAAGAAGTCGGAGAGATCACGAGCGTAGCGTCAGTTACGGGAACTACAGACAAAGTTATTGCGCTGGGATACCTCCGTCGCGAAGCATTCAGCCAGCCTCTCAGCGTCGATGGCATTCCCCTCAAGCTGCACCCGCTCCCATTTGGAGATATCCTGCAAGGCAATCTAGACCGTACTTCCTAAGAGTTCCCTATGCCTGAAAAATACAAAGATGAAGGTTTTAAAGTATCGGACCGAAGGCTGTTTTCGAGTGAGGGAGATTTGCGCTCGGACGTGGTAGAAGAGTTCGTTCCAACCAAAGAAGCCACGCCCGAAGTCGAGGCTCCTGCCACAGAAGCAGCTCCACCTGCCGACGCTCCTCCAATGCCCACTCTCGCGGAACAAACCGAGCAGGCCGACGCTTACCGCAAGACCAATCGTTCCATGGACGAAGCCATCAGCAAGGAACTTGGCTCCACCGCAGCCGATCTTGAAATCACATTCGAGCGCTTTCTCGGCTCGATCTATATGACGGCTCTCATGCAAATGGGTATGGCACACGAGCCCGGTGGCCAGCCACGCCTCGACATCCTGGGCGCACGCCAAACCATCGATACGCTGGGACTGCTGGCTGAGAAGACCAAGGGCAATCTCACGTCAGGCGAGCAGACTTTTCTGCAAAACGCGCTCTATGAACTTCGCATGGCGTATCTGGAAGTAACCAACGCGTTAGCGCGCGGTCCGCAGCCAGGAGCAGCCGGGCCTGTCATTAAATAGTCGGCAAACAGTCGGGCCCCTGAAGTAGCCAGCCGCAAAAGTGGAACGAAAAACCTCCGCATGAAAGCTACCCTCACCGTTCTCGGCAGCGGCACATCCATGGGCGTACCTACCATCGGCTGTGATTGCCAGGTCTGCCGCTCCTCTGACCCGCGCGACCGCCGCTCGCGGCCGTCTGTGCTGATTGAATACGAAGGCAACGTCGTCCTCATCGACACCACTCCCGATTTCCGCGAGCAGGCATTGCGAGAAAATGTCCGCAAAGTCGACGCTGTCCTCTACACCCACGCCCACGCCGATCATATTCTCGGATTGGATGATCTTCGTCCGCTCAGCTACCACCGGCGCAACAAGATTCCGCTCTACGCGCGGGCAGATCACGCCGCCGTAATTCGTAGCATGTTCAGTTATGCCTTCGACGCAGTTTACAAATTTGGCGGCTTGCCACAGGTTGAGCTTCATCTCTTGCAAGGCCCACTCGACTTATTTGGCCTAACTTTTCAACCCATTCCCGTCATACATGGAGATACGGAAGTCTGGGGATTCCGTTTTGGCTCCGCCGCCTACCTGACCGACTTTAGCGAGATTCCCGAAAGCTCTTTAGAAAAGTTGCGCGGCCTCGACATTATTTTCCTGGACGCTCTTCGGCACAAACCACACCCTACCCATTCGACGGTCGCAAACTCTCTGCAGATCGCAGGGCGCTTGCAAGCGAAGCGCACGTTCTTCACGCATATTTGTCACGATTTGCCGCACGAGGAAACTAATCGCAACCTTCCTCCTGAAGTGCAGTTGGCTTACGACGGCCTCAAGCTGGAGTTTGAAGTCTAGCCATGCAAGTCTTCCGCCAGCTTAGCGCCGTTCCCTCTGACTTCGGCCTGTCGATTGTCAGCGTAGGCAATTTCGACGGAATCCACCGCGCCCATCGCAAAATGCTGGCTGAAATCGTTAGCCGCGCCCAAGAGCAAGGAAGCAAGTCGGTCGCTGTTACGTTTAATCCTCATCCGGCTCGCTATTTGCGACACGATTCCTCGCTCAAGCTCCTAACCCCGGAATCCGAGAAGTTACACCTGTTTGAATCCACCGGACTGGACGCCGTTCTGCTGCTGCCCTTCGACGAATCGCTACGAATGACATCGGCTCGCGATTTCGCACAAAACATCTTACGAGGTGCGTTGGGTACCAAAGAAATTCACGAAGGGTTTAACTTCCGCTTTGGGAACAAAGGTGCCGGAGATATCCAAACCCTGACCAAACTAGGTCAAGATTTCGGTTTTCAAGTATTTTCCTACCCAGCAATGCGGCTGCGTGGACTCGAAGTTTCCAGCAGCGCTATTCGAAACGTCCTGCAAGAAGGCCGGCCGCACCGCGCCCGACATCTACTCGGCCGCACCTTCAGCATTCTTTCGTCGCCAGCCCGCGGTCGCGGCTACGGCAGCCAGTACACCGTGCCAACCATCAACCTGGCGGCCTACGACGAACTCATCCCGCAAAACGGCGTCTACATAACCCAGACTCGCGTCGGTGCCGAATGTTTCGATTCCGTCACAAACGTTGGCAACCGTCCGACATTCGGCACGGACTCTTTCGCCATCGAAACCCATCTCCTCAACTTTCATCCCATCGATCTCGGCGAGGATACGGAAATAGAAGTTTTCTTCCTGCGCCGCCTGCGCGGTGAGATCAAGTTCTCATCCCCGGAGGCCCTTCGAGAGCAAATTGGGCAAGACGTAAAGAAAGCTGCGCGCTACCTTAGATTGGCCGCTCGAAAATCAACGTTGTAAGAATCTACTCAATCGCTTCCACAACCAGTACTTCCCGCTCTCCACGCTCAGGCAATTGCGCCAGAATAATCGCCAACAGCACCAGGGTAATCCCCGCAACCTGCGTAGCATTCACCCGCTCTCCTAACGCCGCCGCCGCTATCAGAATCGAGAATGCTGGCTCCAGGCAACTGGCAATCACCGCGCGCGTGGGCTCCAGATGCTGCAGGCCAGCGAAATAGAACGAAAATGGCCCCAACATCGAGATCAGAGAGAACCCCGCCAGAAATATCCACTGCGGCCTCGAATAGTGGGCTGCTACCACCTTCCACGGAGGATTCACCACGGCCCAAAACAGCGTGGCCACCGTCACCGTCCATGCCAGAACTTTCCAGCGGTCGTAGCGCGCCAAAACACCATGCGCCGCAATGTTGTAGTAACTGAACGACAACGCCGCCAGCAGCGCCGCTACCACGCCAATACGATCCAGCCGTAGGCCACTCTCGTGCACCAGATCAATCACCAGCGCAATACCGATCACCGCCAGCCCTACTCCGCCGATCCGCTTCAGAGTCGGCTTCTGCAATCCGCGCCCAACCATATACAGCAACACCCAAACCGGCGCCGTGTATTGCACTATAATCGCCGTCGCCACATTCGTCCGCTGAATCGCGAGGTAGTAAAAATAATTCGATGCAGCCATGCCCAGAATGCCGATCAGCACAAGCTTTACAACATCTTTCCCGGGCAGGTACAGCGAACGAACTCCGCGTCGAGCCACCAAAATCGCTAGCAGCGCTAAGCACGAAAATGTCACCCTACCTTGCGCGATGGCAAGCGCATCAATGTTGCCGACAATCTCTCCGCCAATCCGCAACTTTCCCGTGAAAACAGCTCGGCCCAGGCACGCGGCAATACCCCACTGCAAAGTGGCCAGGCCAACATAGACGAATCCACGAATTGGATGCCGTTCCGTTACCATGATGTTTCTCAAATGGAATTCAGGAAATTGCGCTCTACCGACCCAGCAGTTGATCCAGTCGATCGGGATCGAATCCGATCATCACTTCATCCCCAATCAAGAGGGTTGGAGTGGAATGGCTCTTGTATTTCTCCACCAAATCCTGTACCGCCGACGGATCGCTGGCGACGTCCCGCTCTTCAAACTCAATCCCTCTCTCCGAGAGGAATGCCATAACCACATGGCAGGGCGGTCAATCCGGTTGCGTGAAAATCACGACTTTGGGTTGTTCAGCTTCAAATTGGATCATGCAAACTCAGATTCTCTGTCTTGACCGCACGACGCACTTTCTTATTCGTACTCAATCTCAAACGTAATCTTAGCCGTCTTTTCCAACATGGCGGATACCGAACAATATTTATCTTTAGAGAGATTCACCGCGTCTTCCATCGATTTCTTGGCGACATTCCCGCGCACCTTGTAAACCAACCGGATCGAAGTATAGACCTTCGGAGGCTCCGCCGCCTGCTCCCCCTCTGCACGAACCTCAAGGCTAGTAAACGGCTCACGCTTCTTTTGCAGGATGTTCGCCACATCGGTCGCCGTACACCCGCACAACCCAATCAAAACCAACTCCATCGGACTGTTTGCCGTCTTATCCGTCGAAGCTCCGTCTGTTACTACAGCATGACCGCTAGCCGCGATTCCCACAAATCTTGCATGGTCCACCCACACTGCACTTGCCTTCATCATGGCAAAACTCCTATTAAAAAATAGAGATACTATCTTCGATTGTCCGTCACTGGTTCCGGATGAATCAGCACACGAAACAATTGCGGTGCCGTCTGCTTAAAGCGAATCTCTAACTCGGTTTGCACATCATGCACGCGCGAGAGCTGCAACCCGTCCGGCATCGTGCAATGGCAGGAAAGATAAAGCCGATCACGCACCCGCCGAAAATGCACGTCGTGCATGTCAATAATTTCGGGGAATTCCTCTGCAATCGACTTCAGCCTCTTCTCCAGAACCGCGTCTTCCACCTGCTCATCGCCCGGTTCGATGGTCGCGGGCTCACTTTCAATATGCGTCAGAATCGACGAAATCTTCGGAACTTCAGCGCGAATCTCCGCTTCCAGTTGAGTAACCCGGTCATGCGCTTCAATCAGCAACAGACTCTCGTTCAGCTCCAAATGCTGCTCAACATGCAACCGCCCGTTCATGTGCTGCACGCTCACATCGTGTACATTCACGTTGTGCCGTGTTGCCACCGCTCGCACTTGGTCAAAAATGCTTTCGTCAATTTGTGGGCGCGCCAGCGAGTGCACCGTCACATCTGCATTAGGCAACAACCGCTGCACGGTGGATGTGACTGCGCGCACAATCTGCTCCGATCTCTGAAACGTAACGGCCCGCGGTAGCGCCACGTTGAGGTCGGCGAAATAGCGATTCCCAGCTCGCCGAATGCGCGCGCGATCCACTTCCACCACGCCCTCCAACTTGGAAACCTCGGCGATAATCCCCGCCCGGACGCCCGCTGGCGCCGCATCCATGAGCCCGTCAATAGTCCGACGCGCCAACCGCCAACTCACCCAAATCACCACGGCCGCCACACACAACGCAGCTATCGGATCGGCCATTCCAAGCCAGGCTACCCCGGAATGGCGTCCCCAGGCGACCAACGACAATCCCAGAATCACAACTGAGCTCGACCAGATATCCGTGCTGAAATGCAGAGCGTCCGCTTCCAGCGCCTGGCTGTCGTATTTCACCGCAATGCGACCCAGTGCGCGCGACCGCCAAAAATCGATTCCAATCGACAGCAGCATCACGACAAAAGCAAATATCGATGGCTCAATCTCCACTCGCTTGAAAAATAGCCTCTCTATGGCTTCGTAGATAATCCAAACGCAGGTCAGGAGTAGCAAGCCGGTCTCAATAAAGGCCGAAAAATTCTCAACTTTGCCATGCCCATATTGGTGGTCGGCATCCGCTGGCTTGTCCGACACGGAAACGGAAAAGTAAGTCACCAATGCGGCAACCAGATCCAGGCCTGAGTGCGCTGCCTCGGAAAGAATGCCTAACGACCCGGTGGCAAAGCCCACAATCACTTTCAAAGCCGTAATCGCAACCGCAGCCAACACGGAGTTTCCCGCTACCGAGCGCTTCTCGGTACGCATACTGCTTTCTAGCGGCGGGGCTTCCAAGGAAGGCATACATCGATTATCGCCGCTCCCCGCCTCCCCGCCAAGCTGCAAGCGTGGAACATCCGACTAAGCCTGGCTACCGACCAAGCATAGCTATCGAGGAGAAAGAGGCTGTATGCTACGATGGAGTCCGAATTTCTTCCTGGAGGATCCACTAACCGTGTATTTACGTCATCTTTCTGCCGTGCTCGTTTGCTGCTCAATGGCCTTTGGCCAAGCAGCTGCCCCAATGCCGCCGCAAGCCCAACCGGGCTCGGCCGCAGCCGCCGCTCCCTCTACTGCACAAGTACCACTGGATAGCGCCGTCATCACTCTGAAGGGTGTTTGCTACCCGGCGGCCGTAGGTTGTTCAACCGTCGTTTCTCGCAGCGACTTTGAGAAAATCATCCAGGTTGTCCAGCCGCAAATGCCTTTCAAAATGCAGCGCCAAGTAGCTACCGGCTATTCACAGCTTCTTTCCATGTCGATCGAAGCCAAGAAGCGCGGCCTGGAAAATTCCCCCCGTGTGCAGGAACGCGCCAAGATTGCCGTGATGCAAGCCCTGCAACGCGAACTGGTGGAAACCGTTCAGGAAGCAGCCGGCAAGATCTCCGACGCTGACGTTGAAAAGTATTACAACGATCACAAGAGCAACTACGAGCAGGCTGAGATGCAGCGCTTGTTCGTCCCTAATGCGCCGCAACCAGAAGAAAAGGGAGATCGCAAAGTCACGGCGATGGGTACCAAAGCTGGTACCAAGGCAGGTGCAGCCGCCAAGGCCGGAACCGCAGCTAAAACGACTGTTGCGAAGCCGGTCGCCACGGAAGCCACGATGAAGGCGCTCGCTACTAAGTTGCGCGCCCGCGCGGTCACAGGCGCCGATTTCGCCAAACTACAGGTTGAGGCGTTCACCGCAGCCAGCATCAAAGCGGCCGCGCCCGACACCAAGATGGCCAAAGTTACTCGCGCCACCCTGCCTCCAAACCATCGCGCTGCTTTCGATTTGAAAACAGGCGATGTTTCCGAGATCATCCCCGAAGGCAACGGCTACTACATCTACAAGATGGGTGCCAAGAGCACGCAGCCTCTCGACGATGCGAAGAATGAAATTCGCACCGCCCTTAAGGGCGAGCGGATGCAACAGGCCATGGAAGCAATTTCCAAGATGGGCGCGCCCGAGTTGAACGATGCGTACTTCGGTCCGGCGGAAGCTGCAGCACCGCGTGGTCCGGGCGGAATGGCCGGGCACCCCTCGTCCCCTCAAAAGGCTCCCGAGAAGGAATGACCGATTCAAAACCTGCAATTGTTGTCACAGGAGCAGCTGGCAATCTAGGTCGCCGGCTGCTACCCCTGCTCTCGAATTTTTCCGTCACCGCGATTGATGTTCACCCGCCCGATGCTGGCTCTGCCGATCAGTACGTACGTCTCGACCTTGGCCGCGAGGAATGCTGTCGCGAGCTTTTTCATCTGTTCCAGGAAGTGCGTCCGGTGGCGGTAATCCATCTCGCCTTTGTCATCGACCCAGTCCGCAGCGGCGTTCTCGATGTGGATCGCATGTGGCAGATTAACGTGGCGGGCACTGCTCGCCTGCTGGAAGCCATCTCGGAAACCAACCGCAACGGTGAAAACACAATCCGCACTTTCGTTCACTTAAGCAGCGTAGCCTCCTACGGCTCCGATCTAGAACGCCCGGCCACCGAGGAATCCAAGCTAGGCGGTCACACTCTGCCTTACGCGCTGCATAAGAAGGAATCCGACGAGGTTGTTCAGACTTGGGCGCCGCAACTTGCGCAGTCCAGCATCTACCTGCTGCGTCCGCACATTTTTGCCGGTGCCAGCATGGAAAACTATCTGGTAGGCGCGTTTCGAGGCACGGTCAACGGTACAGGTCGCTGGGCGGATCGCCTTCGCGACAAGGGCAGGCGACTCCCCTGCATGCTGCCGCGTGGCCAGCGCTACCTCGACAACAAAATTCAGTTCATTCACGTCGACGACATGGCTCGCCTCATCGCGCACATCGCCAATCTTCAAGAACCAGCGACCCAGCGGCTCACCATCTTCAACGTGGCGGGCCGCGGTGAACCTATTACGTTCGCCCGTTGCGTGGAACTCGCTCACAACAAGCTCATCCGCATGCCCGGGAAATGGGCCAGCCGCATGGTCCTGGAAGCGCTATGGAAATCAGGCATCTCAGCCATCCCACCCGAAGCCCTTCCCTATATGACCGGTGAATACATCATGGACACCACCCGTCTGCAGAAGTGGCTGGGAAGCAAGTATTCCGAAGTGATCCAATACACAATCGAAGACGCCTTCCGCGAGACAGTCGCGTAGAACTCGATTGCCCCTGTCTAAGTTTGCCATTCCGAACAGTTCTATCGTGAGGAATCCGCTATTTCTTTCCCCAATACAAACTAGCAATCCCAAACGTATACGGCGTCCAAGTAGCCTCGCGAAACCCCGCCGCCCGCATGCGCTCCAGCATCTCAGGAGGCTTGGGAAACCTCTCCACCGACGCCGGCAAATACGAATACGGACCTTGAACGCCTGAAAGCGCCGTCCCAATCTTCGGCAGTACTTGCCGGAAGTAGAATCCGTACACCTTCCCGAAAACGCCTTCCGGCTCGCTGCATTCCAGAATCCCGCACTCGCCACCGGGACGTAACACGCGCAAAATCTCCCACAACCCAGCATCGTAGTCCGCCAGATTCCGAAACCCAAACGCAGATGTCACTAAGCCGAAGCTTTCACCAGCAAACGGCAATTGCAAAGCATCCGCCTCAATCCAACTCAAAACCTTTCCCCGCTTCGCTGATTTCGCAGCCGCACGAAACAGCATAGGGTGGGCAAAATCCGCACCGACAATCTTCGCGTTCCCCTGCGCCTGACGCTCCAAGGCAAACGCCATCTCCCCAGTGCCGCAACACAAATCGAGAACGCGTTCGGCGGGATTCTTCAAGATTGCATCAAATTTTCGCGTCGTCCGCCACCACCACAACCGATCCACATTCATGGACAGCACATGATTCAGCAGGTCATACCTTGGCGCGATCGCACCAAACATTTCCTGCACGGCGCGCGCCGCCGTCTGCTGATCGGTCGCGCCAGCCGGAGCCGCACCGACCACGCCGGTCGGTCGATCCGTCGGCTCCACGTCTTGCAAACTACTTTTCATAATCTCGATGGCTAACCCGCCGACAATCGCCGCAATGCATCTATGGCATCCAAAACAACGCTATCTGGAATTCCAGTGACAACCTCAACCGCCCCAATTTTCGACTTCGGCAAAATAAAATGCACCACGCCAGCCTGCGACTTCTTATCCGACACCAATCGCGCCAGCACTTTCTTCGGCGATACCTTAACCTCCGGCAGCCCTCCAAAACTAAAAACCGCGCGCACAATCCTCTCCGCCTCAACATCGGTAATCCGCTTCGTCGCCTGCGCAATCCGTACCGCGCCAATCATGCCCCATGCCACAGCTTCCCCGTGCAGAAAGTGTTTGTACCCAGTCTCCGCTTCCAGCGCATGACCCAGCGTATGCCCAAAATTCAGGATGCGCCGCAGCCCACCCTCGCGCTCATCCGCAGCAACCACTCTCGCCTTCAGCTTAACCGACGCCGCGATCACACGATCCAGCGCCGCACCATCCCGCCGAAGAACCTTCTCCGAGTTCGCTTCCATAAATCGAAACAGCGCGGCATCGCCAATCACTCCGCACTTCACAGACTCGTAAAGCCCCGCCCGAAACTCCCTCTCCGGGAGCGTCGCCAATACATCCGAATCAATCAGCACCGCGAGAGGTTGATGAAATGCCCCCGCCAAATTCTTCCCAGCCTTCAGATTCACTCCAGTCTTTCCGCCGACCGAAGCGTCCACCTGCGCCAGCAACGTAGTCGGAATCTGTACGAAATCAACGCCGCGCATATAGCAAGCCGCCAAAAATCCTGCTACATCTCCCACTACGCCGCCGCCCAGCGCGATCACCGCGCAATTGCGATCCGCACCCAGTGCAACCATCCGCTCCGCCAGACTCTCCAACGTTCGGAAATTCTTATGCGTCTCGCCGTCCCCCATCTCCAAAAACTCAACGCGCAGCCCCGCCTTCGTCAAAGACGCTTCCAGCTTTCCGCCCCACAACTTCCGAACCTGCAGCACCGTCACCACGAAGCACCGCCGCCCTTTTCCCAGCAGACGCACCAGCTCGCGGCCTGCGTGATCGATCAGGCCTCTCTCCATCATCACGTCATAGTGCCGCGGTGCAACTTGCACCTTTATACGTTTCATATCAATCCATCATATTCGAGCGAACCAACTCTCCAACCAGACTGGCAGATGCCTTCACGCCTTCTTGGGATGAACCATCGACGCTCCCACCGACGCCGCCAGCACAACCGCAACAAATCCCAGTGCCGCCAGTGTGGGTATCTCAACATACCCGGATGCCAGCATCTTCGCGCCAACAAACATCAGAATCACGGCTAGCCCATAGTGCAGATAATGGAACACATCCAGCATGCCAGCTAAAGCAAAATACATAGACCGCAGCCCAATAATAGCGAAAACGTTGGAGGTATAGACAATGAACGCATTCGACGTAATTGCCAGAATGGCCGGAATGGAATCCACGGCAAACAGAACGTCCGTCGTTTCCACCACAAGCAAAACGACAAAAAGCGGAGTGGCGCAGAGCCCAGCCTTTCGCACAAAGAACCTGTCGCCGACGTACTCTTTCGTCACCGGCATGATCTTGCGAAACAACCGCAACACCGGATTCTTCTCTGGATGAATCTCCGACTCTCCCTGCCGAAACAGCTTAAATCCGCTATACACGAGCAGCGCGCCGAATAGATAGGTCAGGAAGTGGAATCGGTGCAGCAGACTAACTCCCGCAAAAATAAACGCCGCCCGCAGCACAAACGCACCCAGAATCCCCCACAGCAACACCTTGTGCTGGTGCTCCTCATCCACCTGAAAATAGCGAAAAATGAGAAGAAAGATGAAGAGGTTATCGACGCTGAGAGAAAGCTCGATCACATAGCCGGTGACGAACTCAAGGGCTGGTGTTTTACCCTGAAAATGAAACAACACACCTGAGAAAGACAGGGCCAGCGCTATCCAAATCGCACTCCGGAACGCGGCCTGGCGAAACGAAACCGTACGCGCTCGGCGCCCAAACACGCCCAGATCGAGCGCCAGCATCGCCAGCACAAATAGATTGAAGGCAATCCAGAATATGGGTCGGTTCAACGGGTTATCCTGTCGTCGTTATCCTGTCGCGATTGTAGACACTTCCGCCAACACGCCGCGCCGCCTACTTCTCGCGCCCGCGCGCTCCACTCTCCCATGCCTCCCACTGCCCGAACCCTTTCATCTGAGCATCCAGCCCAGTCTCATGAAGAGTCTGCTCAATTTCCTTGCGCGAAAGCCGCGTACCAACTCTCTCCGGAGAATCCGCCAGACGAAACGCGACCACTGCGGCCTCGGCCACATGTCGTTGCAGATTCGCAAAATCAATTTTGTCGAACGTATCGGAGCTGGCATGGTAGTTCACCAGGTAGTTGGCTTCTTCCTGGCTGGCATCAAATGTCGGTACGCCTTCTAGCAGAAAATCCATATGGTCAGATCCAGAATCCGCATCCGTGGTCAGCTTCGCGGCATCCCAAGCCTTCAGCGGTGCCACAATCTCCGCCGCAGCCTGTGCCAGATCCTTGCGTCCTCCAAGGGAGAAGCCGGTCACGCGCCCCGTTCCAGAATCGAAGTTCACCGCAGCCACGTAGCGATCCATTTCCGCGCGATGCTGATGCACATACGCCCTGGAACCCATCAAACCTTCCTCTTCGCCAGAGAAAAGAATGAACCGAATACTCCTTCGCGGTTTCATGCCAGAAGCTTTGATCGCCCTGAGCGCTTCCACCACCAGTGCCGCATTGCAACCGTTGTCGAGTGCTCCGGTGCCGAGCTCCCATGAATCCAGATGCGCGCCGAGTACAACGTATTCATCGGGCTTCTCGCTGCCATGAATTTCCGCGATCACATTCGCCGCGCGAATCGGACCAGTGATCTTGTTGGGAATCGAAGCGTTCACTAAAACCTGTCTCGTGGCCGCCAAGCGGCCAATGCGCTCCGCATCTTCTCGCGCCACCAACACAATTGGAATCCTTTCAATCTCTCCGTGATCCGCGTTGGTGTGCCGATACAGCAAATCCTGCGGACGCGTGGACTGCACCAAAACAACGCTGGCGCCGCCTTTCAATGCCTCCTCTATGACGACAGGCGTGCGCATGTACTCCGCGAACAAGTCTTCCCAAGTCTTCATCGTTTCGGAATGCACTAAGATCGCCTTGCCCTTGATGCCGCCCGGCAGTTTCGCCACGCGCGCAAAATCCTCGCGAGAGCCTTCACCAAGATCAACCACTGCCCCGGACACACTCGCCGCAGGCCCCCAACCAAACGAAACCGCGCGCGCGGAAAATACCTTCGGATGGCCCTCGCCAAAAACAGGAGTTTGCACAATCAGGCTAGTTTCGCCTTCCGACCAACCGTGCTCAATGGTGAACTCTTCCGTGTGCACTTCATCCGCCCCAGCGGCCTTAAATTTCTCCACGCCCCACTGCACGGCCTCATCCATTGCAGGAGTTCCCGGCACACGCCCGCCAATTTCATCCGTAAGTTCTCGCAGATTCGCGCGCAGCGTGGGAGCTTTTTCCGCCTCCACCATCAATGCCGAAACATCCGCATGATCCGCCGCTACAACTGAACGATGGCTCGACCACAACCCCAAACCCGCCGCAAACACGCACGCGCCAAGCACCACAATCAAGCTCTTCTTATTCTTCATGGACTCAACTTTCAAAATCGGAGATTAAAACTGAAACTGCTAGAAAAGAAAATGCTACTTCCGTTCGTCCACCAACCGCACCGTCTCGTAAATCACATCGCCCGCAATTTCCAGGCTCCGCGGACTCAGCTTGTCCACCGTGTCCTGCGGCGAATGATGAAACACATTGTTGTATCCGTAATCCAGATCAATCAAATCAGCGGACGGCACCCCGCGCTTCACGAAAGGCATGTGATCGTCTTCCACGCCAATCTCCCGCGCAAAGAAATGAGACTGTACGCCCAAACGCGTCGCCGCTCCTAGCACCAAATCTTCCAGCCACTTGGCGGAATTTACGTCACGATCAACATTCAGATCCGCATCGCCAATCATATCGGCCAATAAAAACGCTTTTACTTTCTTCAGCGTCCCGTCCTTCTCCCACGTTTCCGCCAAATGGCGGCTGCCGTAAAGGCTATCGGTCTCCGACCACTGCCGCATGGCCTCTTCCGCATCCGTCCATACCAGCCACACGCTGTAGCCGTCGCGCTTCCCGCCCTTTTCCGCTTCCCGAAGATGGTTCGCCAGTTCCAGCAAAATCGCTGTACTCGACCCGCCATCGTTCGCCCCAACATACTTCGTATTCCGCAGCGGATAATTTGTATCGTAGTGTCCGGCAATTACGATAATGCCGTCTTTCGTTCCCGGAAACTTCGCAATCAAGTTCTTCCCAGGAAATTTGCCTTCCACACTATCCACCGTAAAAGCATCCTCTTCCAGCACATCACCCTTCAAACGCGTTCGCAAATAGCTTTCCAATTTCTGGTGACCGGGGCTGCCAAGGAATCGCGGGCCAAACGCAACCACATCTTTCACATACTGCATCGTTCGAGTACCATCGACCACGGGCTTCGCAACGCGCTTGAACTCCGACGCAGGCGGGGCCGGAGCTTCTTTCGCAGGCGCGTTCCTTTGTGGCTCAGCATGCGCTGCCGACGAAGTGCCCTTATCATGAGCACACGCGCAAAGGCTACACGTTAGAAATATCCCTAAAGCCAATCGCTTCATCGCTGCGCCGCCTTTTTCGCCCGATTCCGTCGTTCCGGGTGCACCAACCAAGCCACTCCAATACTCAAAACATACAAACCCAACATCGGCGCGGCAAAAATGCACATACTCCACACATCCGCCGGCGCCACAATTGCAGCGATGATGAAGATCACCAAAATCGCGTACCTGAAATTCTCGATCATCCACTTCGCACTAACAATGCCCATCAGCGCCAGAAAAAATATCAGAATCGGCATTTCAAAGATCGCGCCCAACCCAATCACAATCGTCAGAAAGAGATCCGTATATTCCTTGATCGTAATCATGGGCGTGAATTGCTTGCTGAAATCTAGAAGAAAATGCAGTGCAGTCGGAAATGCTACCTTGTAGCCAAAAAGCCCACCCGCCAGAAACAGTCCCACCGTCGATACCATGAACGGGCCAACATACTTCTTCTCATGTCTATACAGCCCAGGCGAAATGAACGACCAGATTTGATAGAGAATCACGGGAGACGCGACAAATATCCCCGCCATTGCGCTGATCTTTACGTAAAGATTAAACGGCTCAATCGGGTTCAAATAGACCAGCGACTCCGACAAGTGGTGCTCGCGAAGCGCATTAATAATGGGAACTTGCATCAGGCCATACAGATTTT
>JANXUC010000158.1 GCA_025352065.1 Acidobacteriaceae bacterium
CGCGCGCGCCATTGCGCCGCGATGCCTGGTTTTAGAACAGATTGATGAATGGTTGACTGGATTTCTTCTAGTGGCGGCGGAGACTGTGCGCCGTCTGGAAGCCGAGAGCCGCGCACGCCGTGCCGCGCAAGATTTAGCGGCCAGCGAGAGTAACGCCATGCTAGGCCGCTACATTACGGAACAGCGCCACGCCATCAATAACGCGTTGACCTCGGTGATGGGGAACTCGGAACTGCTGGCGTTTGACGGCGCGAACCTGTCCGCTCACCAGCTCAGCCAGATTGAAACCATTCGTACGATGTCAGTTCGCATTCACGAAATTATGCAGAGACTGTCGTCTTTGGAATCGGAAACGAAGTGGGTGGAAAAGGAGAAAGACCACGAACGAAGGAAGCAGGCTAGCGCGGCGGGGTAGTTTTGGTGGCTCGGTAGGCAAGGACGCTCGTACCTCCATAACATTGTCATTCTTCGCTGCGCTCAGAATGACAAAGTGCCGGTTGACCTGGATCTAGGTTTTGTAATGTTTCGGGCTTCGTCCGAAGCCACAGGCGAGGGCGCCTGGGCCTGCGTGATTCAAGCGAACAAGAACTCTTTGGTCCGCATTTCTTTTACCGTATCGCGCAGTTTGGCGGCTTTTTCGAATTCGAATTTCTTGGCGCAGTCGCGCATTTCGTTTTCCAGCTTGGCGATGTAGGCATCCAGTTCCATCTGATTCTTGAATTCTGGCATGTCTTTGTCGGCGTCTACGAAATCCGTGTAGTCGGCTTGCACGACCCTCGCCAGCGCCATATCGACCGAGCGAATAATTGACAGTGGCGTGATGCCGTTTTCTTCGTTGTAGGCGACTTGAATTGCGCGGCGGCGGTCGGTTTCGTCGATGGCGCGCTTCATGGAGTCGGTCATGCGGTCGGCGTAGAGAATGGCGCGGCCGTTGAGGTTGCGGGCGCAGCGACCGATGGTCTGGATTAGCGATCCCGTCGAGCGCAGGAAACCTTCTTTGTCGGCGTCGAGGATTGCGACGAGGGAGACTTCGGGCAGATCGAGGCCTTCGCGCAATAGATTGATTCCGATGAGCGCATCAAACTCGCCCTTGCGAAGGTCGCGTAGAATCTTAACCCGTTCCAGCGTTTCGATTTCAGAATGCATGTAGCGGCACTTCACGCCAACCTCAGCGTAATACTCCGCTAGATCTTCGGACATGCGCTTGGTGAGAGTTGTGACGAGAACGCGTTCGTTCAGCTTCACGCGTTCTCGAATTTCGTGCAGGAGGTCGTCGATCTGACCTTTCACTGGGCGAATCTCAACGGGGGGATCGACTTATCCGGTGGGGCGAATGATTTGTTCAACGACGACGCCGGAAGATTTCGTCAACTCGTAAGGGCCGGGCGTGGCGGAAACATAAATTGACTGGTTGATGCGGCGCTCGAATTCCTCGAACGTCAGAGGACGGTTGTCCAAGGCCGAGGGCAGGCGGAAGCCATATTCGACGAGGGTTTCCTTGCGCGAGCGGTCGCCCTTATACATGGCGCGTAGTTGCGGGACGGTCTGGTGCGACTCGTCGAGGAACAGCAAAAAGTCGCGCGGGAAATAGTCGAGTAGCGTCGGCGGCGGCTCGCCCGGCATGCGTCCCGTGAAGTGGCGCGAATAGTTTTCGATGCCGTGGCAATAGCCCATTTCTCGAATCATTTCGAGATCGAACATTACGCGTTGATGAATGCGCTGTGCTTCGACCACGCGGCCCTGCTTCTCGAGTTCGGCTTCCCACCAGATCAGTTCTTCTTTGATGGAATCGACAGCGTGGCTCTTGGTTTCGGGCTTCATCACATAGTGCGTTTTCGGGTAAATCGGCAGGCGAACGTATTTCTGTTTGACGGTTCCGAAAAGCGGATCGATCTGCGCCAGTGATTCAACTTCATCGCCAAAAAGCTCGATACGATAGGCGAGATCATCGTAGGTGGGGAAGACTTCGATGACATCGCCGCGCACGCGGAAAGTGCCACGGCGGAAATCCGCGTCGGTACGTTCGTAGAGAATTTCGACCAGCTTTTTGGTGATGTCCTGGCGGGAAATCTTCTGGCCTTTTTCCAGGAACAGCATCATTCCGTAGTAGGCCTCCGGAGAGCCGAGGCCGTAGATGCAGCTGACGGAGGCAACGATCAGACAGTCGCGATTTTCGAATAGCGCTTTTGTAGCGGCAAGGCGCAGCTTGTCGAGCTCGTCGTTGATGGTGGACTCTTTTTCGATGTAGAGATCGGCGGAGGGGACGTAGGCTTCCGGCTGGTAATAGTCGTAATACGATACAAAATATTCGACCGGATTTTGCGGAAAAAACGCTTTGAATTCGCTATAAAGCTGTGCGGCGAGAGTCTTGTTGTGAGCCAGAACCAGCGCCGGGCGGTTGAGCTTCTCAATCACCTTGGCCATGGTGAAGGTCTTGCCCGAGCCGGTGACTCCGAGTAAAACCTGATGCTGCTCGCCGTCGAGCACACCTTTGGTGAGGGCGGGGATGGCGGTAGCCTGGTCGCCGCAAGGTTCGTAGTCGCTGATGAGACGGAAATCCATAAAGAAGCTTCTAGCTATTAGCTGCTAGCTTGGTGCGCAGGGTCGCGCCAAGAGGCTAAGAACATCTCTTGATTATAAAGGTTCGCCGAAAAGTGGTGGATTACGGGAACTCGGAGTCGCT
>JANXUC010000022.1 GCA_025352065.1 Acidobacteriaceae bacterium
CCATGGCTCATCAGGCTCTGGCTTTTCTTCCAAATGAGCTGTGGATACACGTAGGGGACAGCGTCACCTGGACATCAAATGCAGATGAGATCCACACGGTGACTTTTCTAACCGTCGGGCAGGTACGCCTGCCTTTCCAGGTAGGATGCCCAGGGTTTGTAACCGGATTTGCTACTGTTGACGGCTCGACCTGCGTCACAACTCCGCCCCTGGTAAAAGGGCAAACCTTCACCGTTAATTTCCCTACTGCAGGCAACTTTAAGCTGGTCTGCCTGGTCCATCAGAACATGACCGGGGTGGTCCATGTTCTCGATCTCTCACACTCTCTTCCCCATTCGCAGAGATTTTACGATGTTCAAGCAGCTAAGGAGAGCGCTGCGCTGCTCGCTGACAGTCTCCAGCAACACGACATGGCTGCGCACTCGGGCGATCACGGCGTGACTGCCGGCATCGGCGAAGTTGTGGCCAACGGCGGAGGTTTTCAGACTCTGTCCAACTTACGCTTCATGGAGCCGACTAAGATAATCCATGCCGGGGGAACCGTGGAATGGACCAATCTAGACCCGGCAACACCGCATACGATCACGTTCGGAGTCGAGCCTCCTGATCCCGTCCCACCCGTCAACACAACCCTTGATGCAGATGGAGCCCTGCACGGCATCATCAATTCGAGCGCTGACAGCGTACACTCGGGGCTGATCATTGCGGCACCGCAGGATAATCTGTTTCAGCCTACGCCCCCTCTGAGCGTTACCCGGTTCCGGGTGACGTTTATCCATCCTGGAGTATTTCCCTACATTTGCATGCTGCATGACGGCTTGGGCATGAAGGGTGAAGTGATAGTTCTTCCCTAACGCTTCACAAGTCAGCACCACTAAAGCCTGCACCGGTCTTAACCTGAGATCGGTGCAGGACTCATTGACTGGTCTAAAAACAGGATTACTTCAGCCCCTCCACAACATAATAACGGGGATCGTAAGGATCGTATGCTACCGCAGGATGGAGGCCTTCGACCGGCAAGCAAAACGGCGCAGCTAAGACGCATGTTCTTTCGCCACGAATTTCCAGCTTGTTCTTTTGTTGGCGAGACATCGCAATTGCACAATTGCACTCATTAGCCAATTCTTGAGTTCGATGATTCGGCGGGGATGCCGACGAGCTGTGCCAAAGCCTGCCAGTGCCTTGGATGCGGTACGCAGCCTTGGCGAATGCGAATGGCGTGCCAGCGCGATACGCCAATTCGAGACGCAATGGGGAGGTTGGCGCGCCGTAGCTGGCAGCGCCGCTTTCTTTGCCATCTACCATCCGGCGCTTTCATGGCTGCCGGTTGCGATGCTGGGCATGGCGAACGCACTCTTGTTGAAGAAAACCGGTCGCCTGGCGCCGGCAGTCGTCCTGCACATGGTCTACAACGCGGTTGTTTTGAGCTGAGTCTTGGCCGAGGTTCGACCGCGACTATTCCTTCTTATTCGCGGCGAGTTTGCGAGCGATCTCTTCCAGCAGCTTCGGGCGCATTTCAGCCAGCATATTGTCCACAATGTTGGCGATATCTGACGTATCGCGGCTAGCCTCGGATGTAGCCTGCGCCTCTGCCTTGGCGCTGGCTTCGGCCACTTCGGCAATCTGGTCGGTTAGTTCCGGCTTTACGATGGTATTCCGGATATCGTGCCAGTTCGACCACGCTGCATCCATCTGTGCTTTAGTGCGTGAATCAATCTCGTCCTCCGGAGCGGAGCGGTCTACGCTCGGCGCGGGCGCGGCAAGGGAAGCCATTTCCACGAAGCCATCCACTTGCGCAGATTGCCCTGTTGCGGTGCTCGCCGTTGTCCCGCCTGGAGCCTCCGGATGATGTGGACGCAGATCCTGAAAACCAGTCGAGACTTGCGGAGCAGGCAATGGAGCAATGGCAGGCGCAGCATCCGGAGCCAGGGATCGAACCGCCGCAAAATTCTGGGTGAAGGGTTTGTCAGCCGACGCCCGATCCTCAGGTGTTGACGTGCTCCCCACGTTCGATACCGTATTGTTTGTGCCCGAAGCCGCTGCTGCAACGGCTAGGGTCTCGGGCTCCGATTCAGCCGCTAGTGTAGCAAGTCCGGGTATGTCCGACAGCGCCGGCTCGTCATCTACAGGTGACGGAATATCGGGCTCTGCGAATTGCGCCAGATTGTAAGTGTGGGCATCAGTTTCGGGCACGCTGGCACGGATGGCTGCTCGCATTTCTTGTTCCAAGGAGGCGGATGCCTCCGCAGGCGTCAATTCTGCGACCTCAGCACACCACCGAGTGACGGGCGGCACCGTTACGACAGGTTCCGCCGCCAGCTCCTGCACGATTTCTTGCTCTGTGACAGCTACAGATGCTGTTTCTTCGACCGCTGTAGCTTCGACAGGAGACTCAAAGGGACCGGTTGCGACTTTCGTAGCTTCTGATTCGGAAATGTCCCTTGTTTCGGAAATGTCACTATTCCGAGTCAGGGCTTCGGGATCCGCGAGGATCTCAGCAGGGTATTCCGGCTCCGGGGCTAACTCCCGGTGAGATAGCTTGATTCCTTCGAGGGCTGCCGCAGCCACGTGCAATACCGGGGCGTTGTCGCCTTCGCCGCTCAATACTTTCACGGCCGCTTTGATTGCCGCAATTTCAGCCGGGGTGATGTCCAGCGCAAGGTCTGCGGAAGATCCTTCCGCAGGTGGCGCCACAGCCTCGACTTTCGAAACAAGGGCTTCCTTGTTAGCCGCTCGCAGCGGGTGTTCCGCCGCAGCGGATTCGACCTTAGGCCTCTCGACCGCTTTATTCTCCGCCAGAGCATCGGCTGTGAATGAGCTGTCGCGGCGCAAGCCAGACGCTTCTTCCGGAACGGCCGCGATATCGCGAAATCCTGTTCCCATTCCCGGAAAATCTTCTTCCGGCAAGTCAGGCTCTTCTTTTTTCTTCCCCGGCATCGAGATGCGATTCTTCCATCCTGTGACTTCAATCTCCGCATCCGGGTTTGGTTCTTCGGCCACTGCGTTTGCGGCAAATGCCTTCGCAAGCGTGCTCTTCGAAGTCGATTTCGCAGCGGGTTTCGGATTCGCGTCCTCTATCTTTCGAATCACTGCGAGCAATTCACTTGCTTCGAACGGCTTGATGATAAACGCGTTGGCCTTCGCCTTCAGCGCCTCATCCGATTTGAAGGGTTCGAGTTTCCCAACCGTCAACAGAACCGGAATATTCACGGTCTCCGGATTCGCTTTGAGTTGCTTGCAGACTTCTAAACCGCTGTGCCCGGGCATGTAGACATCAAGCACGGCGATATCCGGCTTCAGCTCCGCAATCTTCTTCAGAGCTGCCGAGCCATTGCTGACGGTAATCACTTCATAGCCCGCGTCCGACAGGATCTTCTTGCCCATATTTTGGGCAGTTACGCTGTCATCGGCAAGCAGTATCTTTCGCGACACTCGGACAGTCCTTCAGACGCACTAGAGTTAGGGGCTGACCGAAGTTATCTTGTGCCACGTCTTTAGTCAATGAGGGGAGGGGAGGGGCGAGGTTACTTCCGTCACTAGACCCCAAAACCAGCAACCCCAACGCGCCCAGCAACAGCGCGGGTTTCAGTCACTTTCTAACATCCCAGTCCGGTGTCCAGCGGCGCCCAGAATTCCGCCCTGATTTTCCACGCGACTTCTTCATTTTTTTCTTTTCAGAACGTCCCAACCTCCCGCCACCCGTCATACACTTCTCCCCGATCTAAAACATCGGGCCACGGGCCAAAGTTCCAATTAAGTAACGAGTTGCCGGAGGCTTCCATGTTCCAAAAAATAACGCATACTTCGCCGACTTGCGCACCGTTGATGACAATCACAGTCTCTGATCGCGGGTACCGAAAAAATGTACCGTGCTCCCGACGACCATCGTCGTAAGCAAGATTCCAGCGAGTAACCTTTCACCGTATGAGTGCCACATCCGCGCCGGATAAGCATGGCTGTAAGCGCGGTGCTACAATTTTCTGTCAGAACCATTCATCGATCCAGAAGGAGGCTCCCATGCCTAGATTTGCGTTACTTTTTACCGCCCTGTTTCTCTTTATTGCCGCAGTCTCAGCCCAAGCGCCGCCACCTCAGAGACCTACGACCGCGACTGTGATTCCAGTCGAGGCTGCCAAGCAGCCCAACCCGGTCAAGGCAACGCCAGAATCCCTTGAGCGTGGTAAGAAGTGGTGGAACATGGACTGTGCCACCTGCCATGGCAAAACTGGCGACGGCAAAGGCGAAACCGCGGTAGATACGAAACTCACGATCCCGGATTTTACCGATCCCGCTGCGCTAAAAGATCGTACCGACGGCGAACTGTTCTACATCATCAAGAACGGTCACCAGGCGATGCCCGCTGAGGGCCAGCGCATCAAGACGGAAGAAGGTTGGGATTTGGTGAACTATGTCCGGTCGTTGGTCAAGACGAAAGCGCCTGCCGAGCAGAAACCGCAGACGGAGCAGAAGTAACAGTAGGGTACGGCGAGGAAAGAGACGTTACCCATATTCTGTATTCTGTCACGCGCAGGGCTCATGGCATGCCAGCGACGAGGAACATGTGCAAGTAGCTCTTTCGGTTTCGGCTCGGCAGATACCTGCGCACAACCGCCATTTTGAATCCGCAGATCCCCTGGATCCTCGTAACTAAACAAGTTCGTTTCAAATGACCACCTGGGCTTTGTGAAAGAGAGGCGGTATTGCACCGCTGGAACGCGCATGCGGAAGCCATTCTTTGAGACGGTTCGATATTGCTGGCCATTTCCCTCTGCCAGTCCTTGCACCGTCTAAACCTTGAACCTGTCCCTGAATCAGACCATCTTTCGAGTTTGCTTGAATCTTTTTTATCGTCTTCAGGACGGAACCTGCTCTTTGCAAGGGTTCAAAGTTGCCACAGCCGTCAATGCCTGATTCGTCGCTATCTTGAAAATGATACAGAAAGAGCAAATAGGATCGCCCGCGTTTCCAATCGAAAGTAGCCCGAGCGCTGCTGTTTTCTTCTCAGATCTTGAACGTTGGAGGAACCGTAACACGAATTGCCTTTTCCAATCGCAGCTCACACGCGTAGGAATCTCGCTCGTCCTTGGGCACATGGTGGGTAGTTTGAATCAATTTCGCGACAACCACCGCCTGACTCTGGAAATACTCGGCGCATACCATGCGAGGTTGCGGCTCGCTACAAACAGCCGAAGCCGCTACCGAAATGCCGAGCATCAGAGAAACAACAAAAGGCTTATGCATGGATCGCACCTCGTGAGGTTGGCCAACTTCCAAGCACTAGGAGTAGCAGCTCACCTTGCTGCAATGGGATAGATGTTACCCAACTGCCGTAAAGCAGTTTTGGTCCTCGACCCCAATTACTTTCGTAAGTTCTAGAACTCGCAGGAATCGTTGTACGCTGGCAGAAGAATTCGTCGAAAGGAGGATACTTTATGGCTAGTCCTGCAGCCGCCAGCTATCTTGTGGAGATCGCGGACCCACCCGTGCCGAGCCGCACCACCCCTGTCCAGAAAAAATCTTTGGCTGAGAACCTGAAACACATTGCTCACGTGCTCGGGTTAAGCTCGATACTTTGCGTTGGCTCCTGGTTGCTGCTGAGCTACGGCTATTTGTTGTACGGAGTCGTGTCAGGTGGCCTTGGCGTACTCAGTATCTTCGCAGCTTTTGGCGGGGCGAAAAACAAAGCTGCCTGCCCCTACTGTGGAGCCAGCATTGACATCCAGTCCTACCACAAAGAAGGAACGCAAATTCAGTGCGAGAAATGTCATGAGTATTCGCAGAGGAATGTCAGCCTTCTGCGCGCGCTTGACCCAGCTACGACTTCTGAAACGCCAAAGTTTGAGAGCCCCGTGTTCAAGAATTCGTTGTGGCCGAAGGCCTGCGTTGCCTGTGGTGAACCTCCCGTGCGATTTGACGATCTCTCCAAGACGACCGTGGGTGCACTTCCAGCGTTGGTGGGACACCTGCAAATTATTCGGGGTTCGGTCAAAGGCCTGCCTTACTGTGACAAGCATCGCGACAAACTCTCTTTGAAGGTGGGTAGCGAAAAGAAGTTGTTGTTGTGCTGGACTTCACTGCGCATGATGCGTCGCTATCTGGCAGCGAACCGTAATCGCCCTGCGTACTAGCGATCCGGCAGGTTACCCAACCATTTCCGGGGTCGCGGCCAGCAGGCTCTGCGTGTAGGTATGCTGCGGTCGCTCCGTGATCTGCTCCGTCGTTCCTTGTTCCACAATCTTACCGCGATACATTACTGCGATCCTCGTTGCCAGGTAACGCACCACTGGCATGGAGTGCGAGATAAAGAGGTAGGTCAATCCAAACTCGTGCTGCAGTTGTGCGAGTAGATTTACCACCTGCGCGCCTACGCTGACATCCAGTGCCGACACCGGCTCGTCCGCGACAATGAACTTGGGCCGCAACGCTAACGCTCGAGCGATGCCGATACGCTGCCGCTGACCTCCGCTGAATTCGTGTGGATAGCGAGGCAATGCCGACTCATCCAAACCCACTGCGCGCAATAGTTCCACAACACGAACGCGCCGAGCTTGCTTGCTCAAGGCTTCGTGAATCACCAGCGGCTCAGCAATAATTTGTTCCACGCAGAATCTTGGATCGAGCGAGCCGAACGGGTCTTGAAAGATAATCTGCATGTTGCGGCGTATTCGCCGCAAGTCCCCGCTACTGGCGGCCATCAAGTCCGTGCCATCAAAACGAACGCTGCCCGAAGTCGGCTCGATCAAGCGCAGTGCAAGGCGTCCCAGCGTGCTCTTGCCCGACCCAGATTCGCCGACCAAGCCCAAGGTTTCTCCGGCGTGAATGTCGAGAGAGACTCCGTCCACGGCGCGAACTTCCCGCTGCGCGCCGCCTCCGAATATGGAGCCGCCGGAATACGTTTTCGTCAAATCGCGGATTTCAACTAGTGCCATGTTCTGCAAGCCTATCGCATCGCGATCAACGGCACTGCCGCTAACGCCGCTAGCATGCCTAGCAGCTTCCAGCCTGTAAGCCGTTCGGCCAGGAAGAAGCGAGCCAGCAAAACTGTAATCGCCGGATACATAGACGTTAACATTACCGCCGCATCCAGGCGGCCTGTTTGCGTTGCTCGGATAAAAAGCATGGTCCCGGAAACGTCGAGGATGCCCGCCGCGATTCCCATTCCTACGTGAGACGCATCCATCTTCCGCACGTGCCGCCCGACCAGGACGATTCCACTCACCATGACCAGCGCCGCGAATCGCGACGAGACAGCCGACCAGAATGCCGACGCATCCCCTGCACGCTTGATCAAGATATAGAAGAGCGCGAACCCGACTCCGGCGAGAATGGCCTTGGCGAGCTCCTCGGTATGCAACTTGCCATTTTCAGGTTTCGCGATCAGCCAGATTCCGATTGCCGCCAGAGCAAATCCGGTCAGCGCCAGCTTGCTCGGCCAGCCATCGGTGGCTATCCCGACGACGGCTGGTATCGCCGCGCCCACTAACGCCGCTACCGGAGCAGTCAGACCCATTTGGCCGGAGGCCAGAGCTCCATAAAACAACGACAGCGCGGCACCTCCACATGCGCCTGCTGCCAAAGCCCAGAGAACGCTGGCCTTAGGCGGAACGATCGCGTTGGTTCCCAACGCTAATGCGATTGCCAGTACCAAAGCGCCAGCATGCGAGATTGCCGTCAAAAAGAACGCGTTGGCACGCTTGGAAGCGTATCCGCCGAGGAAATCCGATGTCCCCCAAGCCAAGACGGCCGCCACGCCAAAACCGGTGGGAACGAGTTGTATCGACTGTGCCATTCGTGGGGGCCAAACGACCGAGCTTATCATGCTGCGTGCCCTGAATATCGCCGCCTCATGTGTGTGTGGAATGGTAGAATTTCCACAGTGATTGAACTGGCTCCCTCGATTTTGTCCGCCGATTTTGCGCGCCTCGCCGAACAGGTGCTGAGCGCCGTCGCTGGCGGAGGCTCCGTCGTCCATGTGGATGTGATGGATGGCCATTTTGTGCCTAACATCACGCTCGGCCCGCCGATCGTAAAGTCGTTGCGCAAGGCCACGAAATCGGTGCTGGATTGCCACCTGATGATCGAGAATCCGGACCAGTACATTCCTGAATTCGCGGATGCCGGGGCGGACTGGATTTCCGTCCACCAGGAAGCCTGTCGCCACCTGAACCGGACGCTGGATCTGATTAAGAGCCATGATTTGAAGGCGGGCGTTGTGATCAATCCCGCCACTCCGGTGGAAACGTTGTCCGAAGTGCTGGATATTGTCGACTATGTGCTGGTGATGTCGGTGAATCCCGGCTTTGGGGGGCAGAAGTTCATCCCAGAGGTTTTGAATAAAGTCCGTAAACTTGTGGACTTACGCACAACGCGCCGCCTTGACTACCGCATCGAAATTGACGGTGGTGTCGCGCTCGACACCATTCCAGAGATCGTTCGAGCGGGCGTAGAGATTCTGGTGGCTGGCAGCGCCGTGTTTGGCAGCGGCGATCCCAAGAAGAACGTGGAGAAGCTGCTGAAGGTTGCCACCAAAGCGAATCTGCAAAGAGCATAATTTCAAGTTGCAAGTTTGAATTGAGGCTGTCATGAAACGTCGTCTGCCCGTTGTCCTTGTCCTGTGCGCTGTGTTTGCTTTCGCGACCGCGTGTACCAATAAGAAAGTAGTCAACCCGCTCGCGGACGTGAATTCCAAGCAGCCGGATAAAGTGTTGTTTGACCGCGCGCTCGACGCCCTCAAGCACAACAAGTTTGAAGTGGCACGCCTCTCATTGCAGACGCTGATCAATACATATCCCGATTCCGAATACATTGCGCGGGCCAAACTGGGCGTCGCGGATTCCTGGTACGCCGAAGGTGGCACCGCCGCTTATACCCAGGCGGAAATCGAGTACAAAGATTTTCAGACCTTCTTCCCGAACATGCCGGAGGCGGCCGAGGCGCAGTACAAGATCGCCAACATCCACTACCAGGAAATGGAAAAACCGGATCGCGACTTTACCCATGCCCTGCGCGCGGAAGACGAATACCGCCAGATGATTCTGCAATACCCAGACAGCAAGCTCTTGCCGCAGGCCAAGCTGCGTTTAATGGAAGTGCAGGAGGTCCTGGGAGAGCGCGAATTCCGCGTGGGCCGCTTCTACTATCTGCGGGAATCCTATCCGGCGGCGATTGCGCGCCTTCGTTCCATGGCTGAAAAGTATCCGCTCTATAGCAAAGCCGATGAAGCTTACTATCTGCTGGGTCAGTCCTACGAAGCGCAAGTGGCCCGCGTCCGCGCCATTCCGCCAAGTAATACGGCAGGCGAAGCGGCAAAGGCCAAGGGTATCAAGGAATTTTCCAACAGCGCCGCCGCTGCCTATGCGCACATTGTAGAGCGCTATCCGATGGGCTTACGGGTTGATGCCGCCAAATTGCGGCTTGAGGAGTTGCATCATCTGATTCCAACCCCCGCCCCGGAAGCCATTGCCCGCAACAAAAAAGAAATGGAAGGTCGCGAACAGACGGGCATGGTTGGCCAGTTCATGGGTAACTTCAAACGCCATCCTGACGCTCGGCAGGCAGCCAAAGTTGGCGACCCCACTTTGGTGGATCCGCAGATTGTGAGTGCTACGCAGATCGCGCAGGAGACGGTCCGCGCCATGACTCCGGTTGCGGATACGAGCTCCAAAGTCTCTACTGAAGCGATTTCAGGGACGGTGAAGAATGAGGCGCCGCCGCGCTCGGACGCGCCACCGAATACGCCAACTCCCGATGCTGCTCCGGGTGCTTCGCCCGCGACAACGCCCGCAACCGGCGGCTCGGCGGCTCCGGCTGCAACTCCGTACGGAGAATTGAAGCCTGATACATCGGCCGCGCCAGCTGCGGATGCACTCGCCGCGACTCCGGCTACGGATGCACCGCCGCCCGCTCCGCCGCAGACGAATGAAATTCAAGCTGCCCCTGCAGGTGCTCCGCCAGCGAGTGCGACGAGCCAGAGTCCCGATACAATGTCGTCCAGCAAGGGCAAGAAAAAGAAAGGCCTGAAGAAGGTTATTCCGTTCTGAAAATGGATCTTTTGGCAATAGATCAAAGAAAGTAGCAGATTCCTCACGATAGAGCTGTTCGGAATGACAAGCGTAACTTTTTCAATAGCGCCCCAACGAATTTGTCATTCCGAAGCAAGGCGAAGAATCCGCTCTTCCAGCCCATCCTGTATTCTTTCTCTCAGGAGACCTACACCATGAAGAAAGTTGTCTGTATCGCACTCATCCTGACTGCGAACGCCGCGCTCGCTCAAACCAAGAACCCCGTCAGCACGGTACTTCGCGACGTGCTTCCTCGCCAGCAGAAGAAGCTGATCGCGGCAGTCGGCGAAATGCCCGCTGCAAAGTTCTCTTACAAGCCGACCCCGGAGCAGATGACGTTTGCGCATCTGGTGATGCATATCACCGAGTCCAACAATCATCTGTGTTCGCTGCTCGGAGATGGAGCTGCGCCTAAGGCGTCCGAGCTGAAAGAAACGGATGCCAAAGAAAAGCTGGCCGCAGAGTTGCAGGAATCCTTCGATTATTGCGCCAAGGCGGTCGAGAAGATGGATGATTCGAAATTAGGCGACACGGTAAAAGGTCATGGCGGCGAGCCTGCTCCGCGCGCATGGGCTGCGATCGCTCTGACCAACGACTGGGCGGACCACTACGCGGCCGCTGCGATGTATTTGCGATTGAATGGGATGCTGCCGCCGACCGCGAAGAAGTAAAGCGACCTTCCAGCCGCTAGCTCTTAGCTCCTAGCTAAATCAAAGGCCCCGGCCCCTGCTCAGCGTTTGGCCGGGCCTGTTGGTTTTACGATTTGCTCAATCTGCCGCAGATGATTCCGATCGTGACCGGCGACCATATTGGTGAAGTGCGCCACGGTTTCTTTGCCGCGTTCCGAGTGCATGTAGTAGTTTTCCAGAAGACTCTTCGGGACGGTTTTCAACACAGCAAGATTGTTTTCTCGCAGCACACGAAATGTTTCCAGCGAGACCTTTGGATCGCGCTTGGCATAGTTGAACGTCGAAGCCCAGACATCCTGATCGTAGCCCTGGATGGACGCGCCATTTGAACTCAGCATCACGCGCAGCCGCCACCCGATGGCCAGTTCAGCGTCAGCCAAGTGAGCCAGGATTTCCGCTGCTGACCACTTGCCTGGAGCTGGCCGCTTCATAATCCGTTTGCGATCCACGCGCTTAATTAGAGTGGCGAGTTTTTCCGGCGTGGACTTCTGCACACTCAAAGCCGGTTTGCCGCCAAGGGTCGCTAAGATTCGCTGCGTGTATTCTTGCGGTGTCTCGTACATGATTTCCTCGCTGTTTACTTGATCTGGACTAGTTCTCGGTTTTCCGCTGCGGCTGGGGACGGTGTTTGTGGGTCGCGCCAGCGATCAAAGATCGACACCTGATGCACGCAAGAGACCGTGCAGTGCGGTGCGCAGCCCTTCTCGGTCATATACTCGCGGCGCATGTCTTCTTTTGTGTATTCTTCAAGTGGAACGCCCGGATAGCCGCGCTGCTGCGAACAGTAATGCACCAGGCCGCTTTCGCAGATGTAGAGATACCGCGATCCGGCCCGACAACGCCATGTGTTCGCTTTGCCCAGCGCAATGTTGTCCTGGAAGGAATTCACGCGTGTGAAACTGCTCTTCTCCAGCGCTTTCATCTCGTGGTAGACGCGTTTTTCTTCGTCGCGCAGCGGCTGTAACTGTCCGCTGCCATCGTGAATAATTCCCACCGTAGACGTGAAGCCGAGTTCAAGAGCGCGCTTGCCGATGGTTAACGCATCCTGCGGATTGTTCACCCCTCCGCCAACTACGGAATTGATGTTTACGTGGAAATCGGCGTATTCGGCCAGTAATTGCAGCTTCTTGTCGAGAACTTTCAAACTCTTTTTTGAAACATCATCCGGCATGACGTTATCGATGCTGATCTGGAGCCACTCAAGACCAGCGGCGTTGAGCCGCTGAATACGCTCTGCGACCAGTAGATACCCGTTGGTGATCATTCCAGCAATCGCTCCGTTCTTGCGGATGCGCTGGATCACGTCATCCAGCTCTGGATGCAGCAACGGCTCACCGCCGCTGATCGTAATCACTGAAGTGCCCAATTCGCCGAGTTTGTCGACGCGCCGGAACATTTCGTCTAACGGGACCGGCTTCGACACGTCGTCATACTCATTGCAGTAGGTGCAGGAAAGATTGCAGCGCCGCATGGGAATGATGTGCGCCAGCAACGGGTGATCAGTCGACAGCACCGCCTTGGTGACAGCGCGCAAGCCGCGAGCGCCGCGGACCAGACCCTTCATGCGTCTGCGTAGTTTAGTGGATGTAGAGGACATGTTTTTCGCTAACTACTATGGCAACACACAACGCAGGGAAGTGCAAGATTGGCAACGTTGGCTGGTTGGAATTGGCGGGTGAATGGGGATTCGCGGGTTGCCGGGAGCTCGTCGAGCCGCTTGCCTCTGGCTGCGGCTAAGTTTACTGTGGATATCTCATATTCGTCGAAAGAAACTTCCAGGAGCCTGATTTGAAAACTCGCGCTGTATTCTTGCTTATACCCGCCCTCTTTCTTTCCGTCGCTGCTCATTCGCAAATCGACAACGCCACCCGGCAGCTGGCGCACGACATTTTCAAGCAGCTCATCGAGATCAATAGCACGGATTCAGTGGGCAGCGTGACGGCGGCCTCCGCGGCGATGCAGCGACGCTTCCTTGATGCGGGATTCTCACCAGCGGATATGTTTCTGGGCGGTCCGAACGATCGCAAGAGGAATCTGGTCGTCCGTCTGCACGGCACCGGCAAACACAAACCTATCCTGATCATCGGCCACCTCGATGTGGTCGAAGCTCGCCGCGAAGACTGGACGACCGACCCGTTCCAGTTTGTCGAGAAAGACGGCTTCTACTACGGGCGCGGCACGCAAGACATGAAGGGGGACGACGCGATCGCCGTCACGACGCTGATCAGGATGAAGAAAGATGGCTTCCAGCCGGACCGCGATATCATTCTCGCCCTTACCGCCGACGAAGAGGGGGGCAAATCCAACGGCGTGGATTGGCTACTCAAGAATCATCGTGACCTGGTGGATGCGGAATTTGTTCTAAATCCAGATGGCGGCGGCATTCGAACCGATCAGGGCAAGCCGATCATGATGTCGGTGGATGCCACGGAAAAGGTGTATGCGGATTACCAGCTACTGGTTACCAATCACGGCGGTCACAGCTCGCTGCCGATTCCGGATAACGCGATCTATCACTTGGTCGATGGGCTGGCACGTCTGGTGCGCTATCAGTTTCCATTCGAGCTCAACAACGTGACTCGCGCCTACTACGAGAGGATGTCGCAGACCACCACCGGGCAGCGTGCGGAAGATAGGAAGGCTATCTTGCATACGCCTCCGGACCAGGCCGCAATTGCACGGCTGTCCGAAGATGCGAAAGACAATTCCACGCTGCACACCACCTGCGTTGCAACGCGTCTCGAAGCGGGGCACGCTAACAATGCCCTTCCGCAGCGCGCGCAAGCCAATGTGAACTGCCGAATTCTTCCCGGCCATTCCTCCGAAGAAACTCGCCAGGAACTCGTGCGGGTGTTCGCCGACCCGAAGATTGAAGTGCGCTACGTCAACAACAACGGTGAGGTTCTGGAACAAGGTAATGACCGAAAAGGTTATGCTCCGCCGCCCCTGCGGCCTGATGTGTTCGAGCCGTTGGGAAAAATCGTTGCCGCCATGTGGCCGGGTGCTCCGGTAATTCCAACCATGGCTACGGGCGCTTCAGACGGCGTCTACACCAACGCCGCTGGCATGCCGACCTACGCGATCTCGGGTATTGCCATTGAGCACAACGACACCCGCGCCCACGGCAAAGACGAGCGCATTGGCGTGGAATCGTTCTACAAAGGCGTAGATTTCTTCTACCAGTTGCTGAAGGCGGTTACGGGCGGGAAGTAGAGGCCAAACTGGCAGGGAACAATTCTCCTCGGCGTTGCGTATTTGTTAGTGGAAGCAGGATCGATATTCTTTGTAGTTTTGCGAGGAGAACCATGCGCAACCAATTGGCAGTTATGGCACTTGTTGGAGTTCTTGTAGCTGGAGCTCATGGAGCCGCGAAGAAGGCGGCAGCCACGCCGTTGGACGGTCAAAGCTCGATTGTGATTGTTTTCAAAGACGGCCACAAACAGAGTTTTTCCATGTTGGACATCGCGCGCATTGAGTTTGAGGCTGTTCCTGCCAGCACGGCCCCTGCGAACGCTCTGAGCGCGCCAGCCGTTACGCCAGGTCGGGATCACTTTCTAGGTAAGTGGGAGGTTGGCGAAGGCGACGGCGGCCACTTCTTTATCACCCTGAACGCCAATGGCGAAGCCGAAAAAACCCTTGGAGCCCACCACGGTACCTGGGTGGTCGTTGACCAGGAAGCTCGCATCTCCTGGGACGACGGTTGGCACGATGCCATCCGTAAGGTAGGCACGAAGCACGAGAAATTCGCTTACGAGCCAGGTAAGTCGTTCTCCGATACACCCGCAAATGTGACGAATGCGCGGATGACTTCGCCGAAGCCGCTCTAATGTGGAAGGACGCTAGCCAATTCGCGTGTGGCCCGCTTCTTCGAGTTTTGCGATGGTCGTGCGCAGGCTGTCGGCTTTTACGAGTATGTAGTCGGTGTCGAAGGTAGAAACCGCGAAGATTCCAATTCCTGCTTCGGCCAGCGGGTTGATGAACGCGGCCAACACGCCGGACATTGCGAAGGGGAACGGTCCCTCCAGCTGAAGGCACGACCATCCGAACTCGGCTGGAATGCCAGCCGGAACGTGTGCTTCAGCGCAAACCAGAGAGAGTTCCTCGGCGGTGCGCGTGATAGAAAAGAAGCCAGGCCGCAACGCCCATTCTCGTACGGGCACTGTGGGAGCCAGACGGCAAACAGCGAAGGTTCCTTCCAAAACCGAGTAGCGGATTTTTCGCCTCTCACGCTCCGAATCCACGGCGGTCTCCTAGTCTTCAATTGCTTTTCGTAACGCAGCTCGCGCCAGCAGTCGCGTGGAGTCCAGCGTAGGCAAGGACGACGTCTCCGGCGTTACCAACAGAGGGATCTCCGTGCATCCGAGAACCACCGCATCGCAGCCTTCATCTTTCAGTCGCCGTACCACTTCGATGAAATAGGCTAGCGACTGCGGCAAGAACTTGGCGTACACCAATTCGTCGAAGATGATTTGGTTGATGCGTTCGCGTTCCGCCAAGCTTGGAATGCGATGCTGGATTCCCTCTGCTTTGAGTCGTTCCGGATAGACTGGACCTTCCATTAAACATTTCGTTCCTAGAACGCCAATTCGTTTGTAGCCTTTGCGGTGAGCCTCCACGGCTGCTTCCTGCGCAATGTGCAGCCACGGGCGCGGCGAACGGTGCGCTACAAGATCAAAGGCTTGGTGAATCGTGTTGTCTGGGCAGACGAGAAAATCCGCACCCGCCCGCGCCAGTTTTTCCGCTGATGACATCATCAGCTCGGCCACGCCTGCCCAATCGTTCTCTGCGATAAAACGCATGTAATCGGCAAGAGGATGCGTGTGCAGAGAAACTTCCGGGTGGTTGTGCGGACCCATGCGAGCCGAGCCTTCCAGACAAATTGTCCGGTAGCAAAGTGCCGCGCCTTCCGCGCTACAGGCAACGATTCCGATGTGTTGAGCCATTTCGTTCACTCGCGCTGTCTTCTATTTTGCGCCGCTTGGTTCCGCCTGCGCTGCAGCTTCCGCTTGCGCCAGCATCTTATCAAGGTCTTCGCGTGAGAAGTACCGTCCGCGTAAGGCTACACCCGCAATCTTCTCCGTGTTGCGAATATCCTCCAGTGGATTCGCATTCAGCAGTACAAGATCGGCGACGTGGCCCTTTTCGACTACACCCCGATCACTGCGCCGCAGGAATTCCATTGGCGCGAGAGTCGCAGCGTACAGCGCTTCCGCAGGCGTGAAACCTGATTTGACCAGAGACTGCAACTCCTCGTGCAGGCTGAAGCCAGGAAATACGAAGGGGTTCGGACTGTCCGTTCCAACCAGAAATGGAACGCCTGCCGCGTGCATATCTCGTGCCAGCTCACTATAGCGAGCGGCAGTTTTCTGCAGTGCGGCCGCATGCTCTGGAGTTATCTGTTCCTGAAATGTACCTTGATTCCAGCTCTTGCGCGCCGCCGACGGCAAATATCGGAGACGCGGGTCGGTGGCCAGTTCCGGACTTCGTAAACGCGCTGTCGTGTCCCACCAAACCAGCGTCGGCACTTGCCATGTTCCATTCCTTGCAAACTGGGTGAAAAGAGAGCGGGCTTTCGCTGGATCGTAAGTGGCCAGAATATCGAGGCCCGCAGCGGTATAGGCCGCGGCATCGTCCTTGGCCACAGCATCGATCAGCTTGCTCCGCAACTCTGTTTCCTTCGAAGAACATGCGAGCATCACGTCGGCGGCATGGTCAATACTGTGCTGGCCAGCCGCCGAAGCTTCCCCGGCGCTAACCTCGCGTGGCACATGGCCCGCGAAAGGGATTTTCTGCCTTCGCGCTTCCTCGGCCACTGCGAAATACGCTTCCCGCGGGATTCCCGACAACACTTTGATGAAGTCCACACCCCGCGATTTCAGTTCGTCGACCGTTTTTCGCCCTTCCTCGGGAGTATTCACAGGAATGGTGTAGTCCTGCGGCTTACCGCCATCCAAAAACGGTCCGCCAAGGACGATATTGGGACCGACCAGTCCTCCCGACTCGATTCGCGAACGACGATCTTCCAGCAACTCAAGATCGCCACCCATATCTCGAATGCCCGTGATTCCGTTGGCAATGTAAAGCGGAAGAATTACTTTTTCACTCCAAGGCTTGGCAGGTCCACCGGCGCTGTGCGCGTGCATGTCCCAAAGGCCCGGCATCAAATACTTGCCACTGGCGTTGATGACCTGCATGTTCCGCCCGCGACCGATCAAGGCGACCTTGGCGATACCTTCAATCTTGCCGTCGATCGCGACCACCGTCATGTTGGGCACGATCTTGCCAGTGCGAACGTTCACTATATTCACATTGGTGAAGATCAAGAAAGCCTTGGGGTGCTTGGGGGCGGAGAATGACGGCGTAACCTGGACTAACGACAGGACAACGATCACCAGCCATCTGCAGGAATTCATGGGCATCCAAGCTCAGGCAGAAAAGGATTCCCAACAGGCTATGGCTTTCCCGCCTTGGCGTCAAATAGATCCAGCAACTCCACTTTCCGTTCTGCGGGAAGAAACGCCGCCTCGAACGAATTGCGCGCCAGCTCCCGGAGATGCTCTTCGGTAAAGCCAAATTGCCTCTGGGCAATGGCGTATTCCTGCGAAAGGGAAGTACGAAACATGGCAGGGTCGTCGGTATTGAGCGTCAGCATCAACCCATGATCGAAATATTGGCGTACGGGGTGGTCCTCCATTCGCGCGCAGCACCCGGTAACAACGTTGCTGGTCAAGCAGACTTCTACGGGCACTTGACGCTGCGCCAGCTCTTCCAGCAGTTCTGGGTCTTGTCCCGCATTCAGGCCGTGGCCAATGCGCTCCGCGCCCAAGTTCAGCGCTCCCCAAATGGATTCCGGGCCTGTCGACTCCCCGGCGTGCGCAGTCAGGCGAAGACCCTCCCGCGCGGCATAGGTGTAAACGTCGCGAAACAATTCCGGGGGCCCTTGTTTCTCGTCGCCGCCAATTCCAAAGCCGACTACATTGCGATGCTGGTAGCGAGCAGCCATCTCTGCGACTTTCTGAGCTGGCTCCGCGCCAAACTGGCGCACCGCATCAAAAATCCAGAGCACGGAAATGCCAAAGTCGCGAGTACCACGCTCCCGGCCGCGTTCCATTCCTTCAAACAGAGCCGCGAAATCCTGTGAGCGCCATAAGCAGATTCCAACCGACACGAATACTTCCGCGTGGAGAACATTCTCCGCGTGCAGCCGCTCCATCATTCGATAGGCAACCAGTTCGTAGTCTTCCGACGTGCGCAGGTGTTCCGTCACGGCTTTGAACGCCATCAGAAAGCCGGTGAAGTTCTGATATTGATACAGAGCCTCGCAAGCGGCGAGGTTGGCGTTCGTCATGGCGTGGCGCTGGCGCAACTCAAGAAGCGTGGTTGGCTCGACCGAGCCTTCCAAATGGAGATGCAGCTCCGCTTTCGGTAGAGAACGCAGAAATGCGTTAGGTGTGGAAGACGGCACACAGCGATCTTACTGGATACCGCGTGTTGTCGAGCGGCCTAATTCTTTTGAGCAAACTCGCTGTGATGGCGGCTGTACACAGCGTAAATCGCCAGCCCGATAAAGAGCCACACGAAGAAGCGAATCCATGTCAGGATCGGCAGTCCAGCCATCAGCAGCACACAGAACGCAATACTCAACACGGGAGCCATGATCCCGCCAGGAGCGCGGAAGCCTCGACGTCGTTCCGGTTCGCGCACGCGTAAAATCATGACCCCGATGGAAACCAAAACAAACGCAAACAACGTTCCTATATTGGAAAGATCGGCGAGCGTGCCGATATCCAGTATCCCTGCCGGGATGCCTACTACGAGCCCCGCAATCCAGGTTGCGATCGCTGGCGTGCGGAAACGCGGATGCACTCTACCGAAAAGCTTCGGCATCAACCCATCCCGCGACATAGCAAACCACACCCGCGCTTGTCCTAGTTGGAATACCAGCAACGATGAAATCATGCCCATCATTGCCCCAAACAGAACTGCCAACCGAATCCAGTTCAGAGAAATCGATCCCGTCGAGAGCGTCAACTTTTTCAAGCTGTTGACCACTGGAGCGGCGTCGTCCAGCAAGCTTTGCCATGGCACCAAGCCGGTGAGCACGACCGCAACGGCAATGTAAAGAATCGTGCACACAACGAGCGTCGCGATAATTCCAATCGGCAAATCACGCTGCGGATTCTTAGCTTCCTCGGCGGCAGTGGAGACAGAATCAAATCCAATGTAGGTGAAAAAAATAATCGAGCCGCCCGTCAAAATTCCCGACCAGCCGTTGGGCGCAAATGGGTGCCAGTGATTCGGATTCACATAATGCGCGCCAGCAATCACAAACGCGAGAATCGCCGAAATCTTCAGGATGACCATGATGTTGTTGGCCTTCGCAGACTCGCGAATGCCCCGCACCAACACGATCGTAAGCAGCATCACCACCAGGAAAGCCGGAAAATTGAAGCCAAAATGCCATCCCGGCGTGTAGATCGTATTGCCTGTGAAATCCGTCATGCCGCTGGGCAGGTAAGCGGGAGAAATCCAACGCGCCGCCGGATGCAGGCCAAACCAGTCGAACATGTCGACTAAATGAGCGGCGAAACCCACGCTCACGGCCATGTTGCTGACCGCATATTCCAGAATCAGATCCCAGCCGATAATCCACGCGATCAGCTCACCCATAGTCGCGTAGGTATAGGTGTAGGCGCTGCCCGCAATCGGAATCATGGATGCAAGTTCGGCGTAACACAGGGCCGTGAATGCGCAGACGACCGCTACCAATAACAGGGATATCGCAAGTGCGGGACCCGCACCAGGTCGCCCCAAAGTAGCCGAATGCCGGATGAGGTAGTCGAGCAGAGGGGCATTGAGGATGGAAGACGTGTCGAACTTTTGGCCAGCGATGGCGGTGCCGACCACCGTGAAAATACCGGACCCAATCACCGCGCCGATGCCGAGAGCGGTCAGCGACACTGGCCCTAAAGTCCTCTTCAGTTGGCGATCCGGCTCCTCGCAGTCCGAGATCAGCTTGTCGATGGACTTCCTGGCAAAAAGTTGGTTGCCCAGAGAAACGCTCCCCTAAATGAATTGACCGGCACGTGAAATCAGCCGCGCCAAGACTACCACGACCTTGGCGTTAGCGCTTGCGTCCGGCCAAGAATGCAATCCCCGCCACACTTGGATGTGGCGGGGACTAAATTCCTAGCGCTTCGACGCGCCGCGAGCTGCTTTCTTGATTTTCTGTTTCTTCGAGCCGCGCGGATAATCGCGAGGTTTCTTCGGCTTGTCGGCTTTCGCCTTCTTGCGTGCGGTGCGCTTTGTTTTTTTACGTTCGTCGTCTGCTAGTTTCTTTGTGTCTGCCATAGTCCTCTCGTGGTGCGAATAAATACTTTCTTCGAAAATCAAAAATCCATGTTCTAAATTACAAAATTAAACATTACCAAATTACACATTTCCTCGGCTATGACCGTTCCAGCTGCGCGTACTTCTCTACCAGCTTTTTCAAACCGAAGCCTTGAAATTGTACCGTAATCTTGGCATCGCCACCTTCTCCTTCGCGCCGGTAGACGATGCCTTCGCCATATTTGGGGTGCCGAACTCGCTGTCCTGGATTGAAACTACCTCGTGGGACAGGCGCCGGGGCGGGCATGGAAGGCACGCGAAACTTCTTCCCGCGCGAGGCAAAAAACTCCGCAATGTTGCCGATGGAATTGTGCGCCGGGCCAGTGTACGTGGTCTTCTTGCTCGACCCAGCCGCAGTATTCCCCACTGAATCCGCGCTTTGGTCTTCGTCTTCATACGAGTAATGCGGAGACCCGGAATCGTAGCGTTCACGCGTACGCGTGCTGCGCGACGTTCCAGCAGCCGAACGCGGCGAGCCGATGTCCTCCAGCAGTCCCGGCGGAACTTCTTCCAGAAATCTCGATGGCACACTCGCTTCGGGCAAATCCGTGCCCCAGCGGCGGCGATAGCGCGCACGCGTTAGAACCAGCGTATCCATCGCTCGGGTCATTCCGACGTAGCAGAGGCGGCGCTCTTCTTCAATATCATCGGGAGCGAGCAATGTCCGCGAGTGCGGGAAGAGGCCTTCTTCCAGCCCGCACAGGAACACAAGTGGGAATTCCAGGCCTTTTGCCGCATGTAATGTCATCAGCGTGATTTGCGCGCGTTCGTCGAATTGGTCCGCGTCGGCAACCAGCGCTGCATGATCCAAAAATTGATCGAGCGTCTCTCCGCGATCTTTCGCATCCAGTGCAGCGTTCACCAATTCGCGAAGGTTGTCGATGCGGCTTTGCGCTTCGGGAGTGTCTTCTGCTTCAAGTTGCTTGATATAGCCGGTGCGGTCAATTAAAAACTTCAGCAGTTCGGCCGCGCTGACGGCAGGAACTATCGCGTCCGGGCTGTCCGCGCCGGAAGCCGCAGGTTCCGCAGTCGCATTTGAATCGCTGGCGCCCAATTCCTCCGCGCCCGGGAAACTCGTAGCCGAAGACTCCGCTGCAATGCTATGGCCGTCGGCAGCATCGCCAAAATCGAATGCTATGGGATCGAACCCCATCGGATCGAATTCCGTCGTGGAGTCTTCTTGTGTCGGAACGTCGCCGTCGGCATTCTCGACGGTCATCTCCATGCGTTCGACGTAGTTGCCCTCCAGCATGGCGCGCGCATCTTCAATCAATTCCTGAAAACTCTTCAATGCGGCCAAAGCGCGCGGAGGCAGCAGCTGTCGCCGAATCGCTTCCCGAGCAGCGCCCCACATGGAGAGACCTGTCTCCAGCGCCAACCGCTCCAGGGTTTCCAGAGTCGTCTTACCAATACCGCGCGTGGGCGTATTAATCACGCGCAGGAGTGAAATCGAATCGTCCGGATTCTGAATGACCTTGAGGTAAGAGATCATGTCCTTGATCTCCATCCGGTCATAGAACGAAAGCCCGCCAACGACGCTGTATTTCAGCTGATAGCGCCGCAGAGCTTCTTCAAATAAACGCGATTGCGAATTCAGCCGATACAGAATCGCCGCATGCGCTTCTTCGCCGCGCCCAGTCGCCTCGCGGAAGTAGCGTGCCATGCGGTCGGCAACAAACAGCGCTTCGTTCTCGGCATCGGGGGCTTCGTAGAAACCGATCTTGCCGCCGCCCTGCCGCTCTGTCCACAGATTTTTGCCCTTGCGTCGAACGTTGTTGGAAACCACCGCCGAAGCTGCTTCCAGAATGTTTTGCGTCGAGCGGTAATTCTGCTCCAGGCGAATAATCTTCGCGTTGGGAAAGTCTTGTTCGAATTCCAGAATATTGCGAATGTCGGCCCCGCGCCAGGAATAAATCGATTGATCCTCATCGCCCACGGCGCATACGTTTTGGTGACTCTGCCCCAGCATCCGCATCAGTTCATACTGCGGACGGTTCGTATCCTGATATTCGTCCACCAGCACGTAACGAAATTTCCGATTGTAGTAATCCCGAACCTCCTGCACTGTCTTCAACAGGCGCACGGTTTCCAGCAGAAGATCGTCGAAGTCGAGCGCGTTAGCCTTCAATAGCTCTTTGCGGTAAACCTCGTAAATATGTGCGATGCGTTCCGTTTTCGGGTCGTTCGAGTTGAGATAGACCTCTTGCGGATCGAGCATGTGATTCTTCGCCCAGGAAATCCGCGACAGCACGTTGCGCGGTGTGAGTTGCTTGTCGTCCAGCCCCAGCCGGCGCATCGCAGCCTTAATAAGTGACTGCTGGTCATTTTCGTCGTAAATCACAAAGCTCTTGCTGTGCCCAATCGGCGTGCCGGATGCCGACGGAATCCGCAAATGCTCAATATCGCGCCGCAACACCCGCACGCAAAAAGAATGAAATGTTGAAATCACCGGCTTCGCAATCGTCAGCGTGCCGGTGAGTTTTGCCACGCGCTCAGCCATTTCCGCAGCGGCCTTATTGGTAAAGGTCACCGCCAGAATCGACTCCGGCATCACGCCGCCCGCATCAATCAAATGCGCAATGCGATACGTGATGACGCGCGTCTTCCCGCTGCCCGCACCAGCCAGAATCAGCAGCGGCCCGTCAGCAGTTTCCACAGCCTCACGCTGTTGCGGATTAAGTTTCTCGAGAAAAGACACTGAATAGATTCTAGCGGATGGTTGTAAATCTAGAGGCCTGGTGAGAAATGGACCTACGCGGCCCGCGTCGCAGCAGGTTCTGCCGCGTCCAGAATTTGTGTTTGCCGCCACGTATACAAAATTCGATGCACCACGGTGATATTCGACAATACCGCGATTACCCACAACGCCGGAGCCATACGATTGAACAACGCGCCAATAATCAGCAGCACCAGTCGTTCCGGACGTTCCATAAATCCCACGCGGCAAGAGCCAATCAGAGATTCAGCCCGCGCCCGCGCATAGCTGACCATCACCGCGCCGGTCATAACGAGCGCTGTTAGCACGACATAGAAAAACCGGTTTCCTCGAGCGTAGTAAACCAGCAGTCCAAAAAAGAGAGACACATCCGAATAACGGTCGACGACGGAATCAAAAAACGCTCCAAAACGCGTTACCTGATTCGAAGCGCGCGCCACCCGGCCATCCACCAGATCGAAAAATCCCGACCCGATAATCACCAAGCCGGCGTAGAAAAACATGCGACGCTGATTTTCAGCATTCGCATAGCCAAACAGAACGGCGGCGACCGTGTTCACGCCCAGCCCAATCAGCGTCAGAGCGTTCGGATTAATGCGCGCCAACGCCAGCCAATTGACGATGGCGTCCAGCAACACTCCACACGCTCTTCCGAATCCGCTTGTCCAGCTAAAACGCATGTAGGCTTTCTATTCCTTAATGTCGTGCATCGTAACCAGCATCAGTATCTCAATCTCGCGATTGCCGCCGGGCGTCACGATGGTCGCCGTATCGCCAACTTTCTTATTAATCAACGCGCGCCCAATCGGCGAGGTCGTCGATATCTGACCCTTCGAAATATCCGACTCTTCCGACGTCACCAGCTTATATTCAATCTCGATCTTCTTTTCCGCATCAAAAATCCGCACCGTCGATCCCAGCCCGGCCCGATCGTGCGGAATGTTGGCCATGTTAATGAGCGACAAATCCGACATCCGCTTCGTCAGCTGGCTCAAGCGGGCCTGCACGAATTCCTGCCGCTGCTTCGCCATGTGGTACTCGGCGTTCTCGCTCAAATCGCCCATGGCTACTGCCGTCTTAATCTCTTTCGGCAGTTCGAAGTTCAGCTCGTGCTCCAAAATGGCGATCTCTTCCTGGAGCCTTTTCTTGATATGTTCAGTCATCGTTCCGTGAATTATAAACCTGCTGGGTAACCGTCGGATGTTGCAGCCGGTTCAAATTGCGATCCGGCTGTCGCTGTCGGCTTTCAGTCTGCGGAGCCGAGCCGAGAGCCCATAGCCGACAGCGGTACTCTAATAATTGAGTAATCAATGACTTAGTGCGCGATATGCAAAATCCTGCATCCCTCGAAAGTAGGTAATATGTCGCTAAATCACTCATCCCATTGACCCTGCTGCGATCTTGGACTAAAATCAGAAATAGAGCGTTCTACACTCCTTCCGCGCTCTTCAGGTGTCCTGCATGATCGCTAGCGACTCCGTTTTCCACATTGGTGACAAGGTTGTTTACCCGAACCATGGGGTGGGCATCATCGAGCAAATCAGCAGCCGCACCACTGGCCCAACCGTCGAACGCTTCTATCTGCTGAAAATCAAGGCCAGCAGCCTGAAAGTGATGATTCCGTGCCACAACGTCAACAATGTGGGCCTGCGGAAGGTTGTTCGCAACGTCGAAGTGCAGAAAATTTTGGACTATTTGACGACAGCAGCCGTAGTCGCCTCCACCGACTGGAAAGACCGCTTCAAAGAGAATTCTGAACGCATGCGCACAGGCTCTTTGCTGGACGTAGCCGCAGTTCTAAAGGGATTAGTCGTGCTCAGCCAGCAAAAGTCTCTCTCCTTCCGCGAAAAGAAGATGCTGGAGCGTGCCCGCTACCTGCTGGTAAGCGAACTGGCAATGTCAAGAAATTGCGATGAGCCGCAAGTTGAAGACTTGCTCTCAGAAGCGCTTTCGAAAGCCAAGCTGCCGTTCCCCAGCGCTGAGATGTTCGAGGCTTAGTTGAAATTCGAGATTGCCACTTTGAGTTTGTCATTCCGAAGGGCTTCAGCCTGAGGAATCTGTTTTCCTCTCGCGGTATTCTGAATCCTCAATAGCATGATGCAGAATTCCCAAGCCTCGGAGGTCGCGCGACCGCTCGGGCGCGTCCTTGGCCTCGACGTTGGCGCGCGCCGGATTGGTGTGGCCGTAACCGACCCGCTTGGCATTACTGCCCAAGGCTTGGCCACCATCCAGCGCCAGAACAAGCGCCTCGACTATGCTCAACTCGACGCGGTCATCCAGCAGTACGAGGTTCAGGAGATCGTCGTCGGCTATCCGTTACGCCTGAGTGGAGAAGCTGGAATCCAAGCCGAGAAGATGACCCTCTTTGCCGAGGATCTCAAAAAGCGATTCCAACTTCCCGTGCACCTCTTTGACGAGCGCCTCACCTCCGCCGAAGCCAACCGTGTTCTGCGCGAATCCGAAATTAGTATCGAGAAGCGTGCCAAAGCTGTAGATCGTATGGCAGCCGTCCTAATCCTGCAATCCTGGATGGAGACGCGTAGCTCCCAACGCCTTCGCGCTGCCTCCGAAGGTGCATAGACTTACGGTCCCAAGACCTTCCCGCCGATCTCGTCTAAACTAAAACTACCTTGCGAAAACTGTTTGCATTGTTGGTGTTGGCGGCCTTGGGTGTCGGCGCCTGGTTGGCAATAGGAATCTATCTGCCCACGCAGCCTTCCGAGCAAAAAGCCGTCCTGCTGCGTCCGGGCTGGGGAGTGCGCCGCATCGCCTCCGAACTGAAATCCGCCGGAGTCATCCGCAGCACAGATGCTTTTCTGGTTTGGCACTACTTCCATCGCGGTCATTCCTTGAAGGCCGGAGAATATGCCTTCGTCAACGCAGCCAACGTCCCGGAAGTGATTGAGCGCATTATGCGTGGCGATTTCATGGTCCGCACCGTTACTATCCCCGAAGGCTACACAATGTTCGACGTTGCCGATGCGGTGGAAGAAGCCGGCATCGGCTCCAGCGAAGATTTCCTGATCGAAGCGCGCTCCCAAACCGCCCTCATCGAAGACTTTGCCCCCAAAGCCGTTTCGCTCGAGGGCTACCTCTTTCCCGACACCTATCAATTCAACCGCACCCAGAGCATGAAAGATGTAGTCGAAACCATGGTCCGGCGCTTCCGCAAAGAGGCAGAAGCATTGAATTTTGCGGATGAGGTGCCGATCAACGACATTCCCAGGCTCGTAATCATGGCTTCCATCATTGAAAAAGAAACTGGAGCGTCCGGCGAGCGCCCCCTGGTCGCCAGCGTCTACTACAACCGCCTCAATAAGAAGATTGCCCTCGATGCCGACCCCAGCGTGATCTACGCGCACCTGCTCAACGGAACCTATAGCGGCGCACTGCATCACTCGGATATGTCGATCAATTCTCCCTACAACACCTATCGTTTTGCAGGCCTGCCGCCAGGTCCGATTGGGAATCCGGGGCGCTTGGCGCTGGAAGCGGCCATGCATCCGGCCACGTCGGACTATTACTATTTCGTGAGCGACGGTAAAGGTCACCACCGCTTCGCGAAAAGCCTGCGCGAACACAATCAAAACGTGGTCGCGTTTCGTCACGCGGTATCTTTGCGGAATCACTAGGTTTAACCGACTGCGGAAACCACGTTTCCGGACGCTTGACGTTCCGAGGGATGCTGTAACTCAATGCCATCTTGCAGCAACAGAGCATCATAGAGAGGCATGGGGCTCCAATGGTGGGACAGAGTGTAGGCCAACATGTTGGAAATCATCAACGGCAGTATCAGCTCGTAATTGCCCGTCATTTCAAAAATGATCAAGATGGAAGTGATGGGAGCGCGGATCAGCCCCGCGAACACCGCTCCCATGCCGACTAAGGCAAACACTCCAATCGATTCGCCGGAGTGTTCAAAGACAGCTTGATCCAGATGTCCGAAAACGCCTCCCAGCATGGCGCCAACGAATAAGGCTGGCGCGAAAATTCCCCCGGCGCCGCCGCTGGCGTAAGAAAAAACGGTCGCGGCAATTTTCAAGAAGCTCAGCGCCAGCATTACCTTCAACGCCAGACTTCCCTTCAACGCCAGACTTCCCGCCAATGCCTCCGAAAGTACATCGTATCCGCCGCCGTTGATGCCGCCCGTTTTGAGGCTGATCATCGCGGCAACCGCGATGGCTCCCGTCACCGCCCCGCCAATTGCTGGATGAATCCATGCCGGAACCGCGTGCCATCCCTTGAAACGAAGGCGAAGGCGCAACAGGCTTTCGCGAAACAAAGCGGAAACTCCCGCTGCAACTAGACCAAGCAATCCATAAGCCAACAATTGCGAAGCGTGTTCCAATCCGTACGTGACTGCCACATGGAGAACCGGGTGGTGACCGAGGATGCTGCGCTCCACTACCGCCGCGATGGCGGCAGCTACGACCACGCCGGTCAAGAGAGTCTGGTCCATTTCGCCCACAACTTCTTCGACCGTGAAAATAATGGCGGAAATCGGGGCGTTGAATGCCGCCGCGATTCCCGCTGCCGCCGCAACCGGCAGCATCCTGTGCCTGCTCTGCGCCGTGATCGGTAGATTGCGCGCAATTTTATTTATAATTCCGGAACAGATTTGCACGGTCGGCCCTTCGCGGCCCAGAGAGGCGCCACTGCCGATTTGAAAAATGCTGAGAAAGAACTTGCCGACAGCATCGCCAAACGACAGTCGCTCGCTGCCGAATGCGTAGGCGGCCTTCACTTGAGGGATTCCGCTGCCAGCCGCGCCCGGCACAACGTAGGTCAAGAGTATTCCGGCAACGAGTCCGCCTAGCGTGGGCGTGGCGATGACCCAAAATATCCAAGAATGGTTGGGTGCAAACGCTCGGTCAATCATGCGACGTTCTGCAAACTGAATGCCAAGGTGAAATGCCACCGCCGCTAACCCGCAAATCGCGCCCGTGACGAGAGTGAACGCAAATACACGTTATCGTTCTGTTGGAGCGTAACGGTCAAGCACCGGGCGTGCTCGATCCCAAAAAGACGTCTTCTGCTCAGCCATGCCGGAATGCCCCTCCAAAAGAGTCTACCTTTGTCCACTAGCTTCCAAGAACCTGAATCGCGGCAAGTTATACTGAATCTCTTTACTCATTAGGATGTTGCGTCCCTTGCCAATCCGTCTGCTTCTGGCTCTTGTTTTGGCCTTGCTTTCCAGCGGCTGCCTTTTCCGCGCCCGCAAGGTCGAGCGCGTGGCCAGCACTGCGCCGCTCAAGATGGCGACCCAGCAGGACTTAATCGACTACGTCAACCGCGAAGCGGCCAAGATTCGCACCATGCAGGCCACCGTCGACATCGACACCACAGTCGGCGGCGCAAAAAAAGGCAAAATCACCGATTATCAGGAGATTCGGGGCTATGTCCTGGCTCGTAAGCCCAACATGCTCAGGATGATCGGCCTGCTGCCGGTACTCCGCAACCAGGCCTTCGATATGGTCAGCGACGGCGAGGACTTCAAGCTCTATATCGCCCCCAAGAATCGCTTTATAGTGGGTAAAAACAACGAACGCACGCCGGATGGCCACCAAACGCTGGAGAACCTCCGCCCCCAGCACATCTACGACGCTCTACTGCTGCGTGAAGTCGATCCCGAAAAAGAGATCGCCGTTCTCGAAAACGAAGAAGAGCTTGTCCGCGACAAGAACGGGAAGCAGGTCGAGCAGTCCGCCTACCATCTGGATATTGTCCGCAAAGGCGATCACGGCTGGTTTCTATCGCGCAAAATCATCTTTAGCCGCACGGATCTCCTGCCGCACCGTCAGTTGGTCTACGACGACCATGGTAATCTCGCCACCGATGCTCGCTACGAGAAATACAAAGACTACGAAGGCATCACGTTCCCGGCGCAAATAGAAATCCTGCGTCCACGGGAGGAATACGACATATTGTTGAGCGTCGTGAAGCTGCAACTTAACGGCGCGCTCGCCGACGACAAGTTCACCCTGGAACAGCCTGCAGGCGCCGAGGTCGTGCATCTGGGCGTAGTCGTTCCCGCGAGAGCCCCCAACTCGCAGTAAAGACGCTGCGTGACGAAAAAAGACCGCCACCAGGTTGCCCCGATGACGGCCCAACGCAGCGGCCAGTCTTCCCCCCGAATCCCGCCGCCACAAAGTTGTCGGCTTACTTGCCCGTCCCGGTCAGCGCAACGTTGTGCGGACTTCCGCCGCCGTTGTCGCTGATCGAGTACGTTGCCTTTTCCGCTCCGACGATGGTCGGTGTAAAGCTCAACGTAATTACGCAGTTCGCTCCGGCAGCTACGGTTCCTGCGCACGGCGGATTGCCGGACGTGGTGCCGTAGTCGGCGGCATTGGTTCCGCTGAACGTGCCGCTGTTGATGGTCAATGTAGTCGTTCCGACGTTGGTTAACGTCAGGGTTTTGTTGACCGCTACGCCGCGTGCAACCGTACCGAAGTTAATGGACGGAACGGAAAGCTTGGTTTGCGTCCCGGTTCCCGTCAGGTTGGCGACTTGCGGACTGCTGGGGTCACTGTCGGTAACTGTGACAGTGCCGGTTAGCGTTCCCGTGGCGGTTGGCGTGAACGTCACGTTGACGAGGCAAGTTGCATTCAGCGCCAGCACCAAGCCATTGGTGCAGGTTGTGCCCGTGGAAGCGATCGCATAGTTGGCGGTGGCAACCACGGCATTGCTCGCGGCCAGGGTTACGGCAGCCGTGCCCGTATTCTTGACCGTGATCTTCTGCGCCAGGGTAGTTGTGTTCAACACCGTCGTTGCGAACGTGAGCGACGTCGGAGTGAGCGTTACAAAGCCCGTGCCCGCGCCCGTCAGGCCCACCAGTTGCGGAGTCGTGGGATCGCTGTCGTTAAGGACCAACGTGCCCTTCTTCGAGCCAATCGATTGCGGCGTGAAGGTGACTCCGATGGTGCAGCTTGCATGACCCGCCAGGACTCCAGTGCAAGTGTTGGTGGCGATGGCGTAGTCGGTTGTGTTGGTTAGGCGCACGGTGCCCATCGTGATGCCTGTGCTGCCGTTGTTTTTCACGGTGACCGGTTTCGTCACGCTGGTGTGCGAAATTTGATTCCCGAACGCCAGAATGCTGGGCGAAACCGAGATCGCCGCTCCGCTGCCTTGCAGACTTACGGTCTGCGTGGTGGCAAAGTATCCATTGTAGGTGACGGTCAGCGTGCCATAACGAGTGCCGCTGCCCGTGGGCGTGAAGTAGACATACACCGCGCAGGTCGTGCCATTCGGTAGCGGCCCACCACAATCGTCCACTTCACTAAAGTTTCCGGTAATACCGACGCTGGTGATGGAGGCCGGTCCAACTCCGCTCAACGTCACAATCGACGGGCCAACCGTGAGGCCGACGGTCGTCGTGCTGAACATCAGGCTGCCGGTGGAGCGTCCGACAGCCGCCGCAGCATTGATTTTGCGGACGCGGAAGTTGTAGGAGTCGGAGACCAGCAGGTTGCCGGAGGCGTCTTCAAAGATGCCGCTGGGATTATAGAGCATCGCGCTCAATGCCGGACCCGTGTCCCCGGAGAAGCCTCCTGTTCCGTTTCCGGCAATCGTCGTCATCGTGCCACCTGCGTCCACCCAGCGGATACGCTGGTTGCTGGTGTCGGCGATGAACAAGTTATCGTTGGCGTCGACGGCGACAACGTGCGGGTAGTAGATACTGTTCTGTGTGGCTGGGCCATCGCCCGAGAAGCCAGGATTGCCGTTGCCCGCAAATGTGTTGATCGTCTTCGTCTGGGCGTTGACGATGCGAATCCGGTGGTTGTAGGTATCGGCGATGTAGATGTTGCCGGCACCGTCCGTCGCAACCCCGTTAGGGTAGTTGAGTTCGGCGCCGGTAGCGGGGCCGCCGTCGCCACTGTAACCGGCCACGTTGGTCCCAGCGACGGTTGTGATGGTGCCATTCTGCACCTCGCGAATTACGTGATTGTAGGTATCGGCGATGAACACGTTGTTGTTGGCATCCACAAATACGCCAAAGGTGTAATAGAGCTGGGCGCTGGTAGCCGGTCCGCCGTCGCCGCTGTAGCCGCAACTCTGGACTCCCCCCGGATTTCCTGCGAAAGTGCTGATGTTTCCGGCGGTATCGACTTTGCGAACTGCGCAGTTGTAACCGTCCGCGATGTAGACGTTGCCAAAGCTGTCGCGGGCTGTCTGGCCAGGATTGTAAAGTTGGGCGTTGACGGCGAGGCCTCCGTCGCCGCTGTAGCCGCAGGTTCCGAACCCTGCAAATAAGTTGATCAGGTTCGTCGAGGCCACGAGT
>JANXUC010000023.1 GCA_025352065.1 Acidobacteriaceae bacterium
GGGGTTGTTAGTTTTTTGGGGGCGGGGGCCCGATTCAACGTCACTCCCCTGGCTACACGCTGTACTAAGTCCTCTCGACTGCGAACCGGCCACACTTGATCCCTTATCTCCAGGAAAAAACTGGAAAGCAGGTCGAAATCGGACGGCTGGCACTCACGTTTTTTCCTTTAACCATTCGCATTGATCAGATCGGAGTGAAGAACCCTAGGATATTTCCGGCTGGCTATGTTGTCCAAGTGGCGCGAGTCGATGCCGAACTTAACTTCGGGGCGCTCCTGCACCGGCAAGTGGTCATCAAGTCCCTCGTACTTGAAGATCCGATCTTAAATCTGACTTCGGACCCCGACGGTCCGTGGAACTTCGAGAGTACTCAATCCAAGGTTTCGGAGAATGCCACTCCTCTCAACCCCATTCCGAGTGTGAAAATTAGGCGAGGAGCGCTGATAGCGTCGAATCTATTGCCGTCCGACGCCGCGGGTCCCATTTTCTTCGAGGCTCATGAGATCTTCTGCGAATTGGAACAGGTGAACCTAGCCGGAATTATCAACCCTTCCTCGTCCTCGATGGACGGCCAAGGCAGCCTGAAGGCGGGTCTTCTGCGCTTCGGCGCCATCGAGGTAAGAAATCTGGAGTCGAAACTACGGTTGGAGTCGAGGCAGGTTTCTTTTACCGATGTGAAAGCGGAAGTCTACGGCGGGATTGCCGTAGGCGGTCTTACCTTTGACTTGTCGGGGAAGAATGCAAACTTTACGACCAATGCGCGACTGGGCGGAATTATGGCGTGTTCACACTAACGTAGCGCCTCGACGATGAGGACGAAAGTAAGAAATGCGAGAAAGACGATATCGAGTTTCTCGAAGCGGGAGAAGATACGGCGGAAGCCTTTGAGTCTCCGGAAAAGGCGTTCGATCTCATTTCGCTTCTTGTATGGAGCACGATCATACTCCCACGGATCGATCCGATTCGACTTCGGAGGCACCACGGGAACATCCCCAAATCCAGCGCCAATTGCCGGGTTTCATTGCCTTCGTGGGCCCGGTCCATCAACAACGGCAGCCCCTCGGGCATCGGTCCCAATGCTTCCAGTAAGGCGCGTCCCGGAGGCGCATCGTGCGCGTTGCCGGGCGACAGCGCGAAAATTATAGCCGTTCCAGCATTCGTGGAAACCATATGAATCTTGGTGTTCCATCCGCCTCGCGATTTGCCGATGGCCTGCGGTCCGTTTTTTTTAAAGCGCCGGTGCCGTCGGGATGCACCTTCACCGAAGTCGAGTCCAGGCTGAACGCTTCGATCTTGATGCGCACAATCTGTTCTTGTTGCAACTTCTCAAACACGCGATCCAGCACGCCGTTCTTCGACCAGCGGTTCATGCGCATGTAGATCGTATGCCAAGGCCCAAAGCGCTTGGGAAGGGCTCTCCACTTGCATCCTTGTTCCGCCACATACAGAATGGCGTTGAGAATTTGCAAGTTAGTCAGACTTACGTTGCCCCGTTGCACCGGCAAACTCTCGCGGATTCGCTCGTACTGCTGTTCCGTAATCTCCACTTACTCATCTTACACAAAAACGCGACCGTAGTGTGAACACACCCTAGACGAGCATGCGCCTTGCGCCCCTGTGAATACCCTGCTGCAAAGCGGGGCGGGGATTACATGCCGGCAATATCCAGTCATTGGAATAAAACCAGGGCGGCAGCGGTTATCCATATTCGGGAGGAACACCACCCGAGCACGCAAAATAACCTGGCGTTGAGACGACCTTGTTCTGCATTTCTGAATAACGAATGTGAAAGGTACGTTCGGCCTTTCGTGATGGGACTGATCTCAGTACCGGGAAACCTCGCAACTTTTGTTCCGAGCGGGGCATAAGATATCGCTGAAAAGCTCATTTAAGGGTTTTATCCTTCGCAATCCTGACGCAAACCTTCACCGGCACCTATTCGGTGGCGAAGAATTGCACCGGCAGCATGACCCTCAACATCACGGGCGGCGGGACCGAGCACAATAACTTTGTTGTCGACAATGGCAAGAAGGGCCTCCAGGTCATCAACACCGATAGCGGCTCGGCCCCTAGTGGCTTTGCCCTCGCGCAGGGACTTGTGACTTGCGGCCTGACGGGAACGAAGCAGACCTTCGCCGTGAACCTCATCGGGAAAATCCCCAACACCGGTCTGATCGCTTATGTCGCTCAGGTGATTTTGGGGTAACGGAAAAGTCTCAGGAGGCTCCGGAACGTTCGACGTAAACGGGATTTACCACACAGCTCCGATGATCACAGGCACCTACACCGAAGCTGCGGATTGCACCGGAACCGCACAGTTCATCGTTTCGAACTTCGGTACGTTAAGTTTCAATTTTGTGGTCGTCAGCGCCGGAAAGGAGATTCTGCTGCTCGAAACCAAGACTGGCACCGTCGTTGGAGGAACTATACAGCAGTAAAAGGGACTGATTGGCACGGGGGTCGGCGCAGGCCGACTCCATCTGTCCGCTCTGCACTTAACTCGTAGGTTTGCAGATCCCGAGTTCCGGTAATTAACCGCAATTTTGGGGTTCGCAAGATAATTCTTGTCTTGCTCCTGATGGCGCAGGAGATCGCGTACATATAGCGGAGTGTGATGCTGTCGTCCAGCTTGGTTGGACGTAAACAGGCCATAGCGCTCATTGATCCGGCGGAGGCCCCCCTTTCACTTCCCATATCGCCGTTTCTGGATCACTTCCGTGTGGCCGACCAACCGGCAGGTGCCCGGCTTTGGTCAACACTCCCAAAGTCAACCTGCCTTCGCCAAGTGATCGGTTTGTGATCGCTCGGTGTTCGCCTGGACGAATCTGGGAAGTGGGACTACCGACTAGGGCTCCAGAGAAAACGTGGGACGCCACGGCCTAACCTGATTCGGCAGATTCTCTGCAGCCCGGGTTGGGAGGCTAAATGCTCACATATGCGGCGTTTTTCGCGTATTTTACCCGGAGTGCTGCAAGGATTCTCTGCCGTCCAGACTGCGTGGCGGTGGGCGCAGTCTGGCGCTAACCGTTCTCCGTCGAATTCCCTGCTAACAGGGAAAAATACAGGGAATTTGCGAAATTTTGCCCCGAAAATCGAGGGCAACGACTCTAAATCGCACATTCTGCTGGAGAAAGCCGTCCGTGGGGCTGAAATTGAACAGGGAATTATTATGAACGTATCAGGGAATTAATTTTCCTGATCAGGGTCTGGAACAGGGAAACAGGGAGAGGTTCCAAGGGCTATCATTCAGAATGGATCAAAAATACCGGTGCCGATCAGCCCCACACCCCCATCCCCGCTCAAGGCAATGCGGGGACAGAAGCAGAAAGTTGTCGTATTCTCAAGTGAACGAATTCAGGGGGCAGGTCATCCGCTGGCCACCACTGGGCCTGCTGGTTCGGGATTGTTTCAGTCTCGGTGACTGATTGCGACGGCGAAGAGATGCGCCATTGACGATCCCGATGTGAGGCGAGATACCCTGCTGACCGAGGTGGAATGCGTGCCGCGTTGGCGTCCGAAGGTTCGCACGGTTCTCCCGGATCTAGCGGGTAAAGGAGCACACGAATGAAACGAAACCGGCAGATCAAAGTCGGGGTGAGGCGAACCCGATTGAAGCAGAAGCTGGAGATGACACTCGAAGAGCTCACGATGTACTTGAATGAATTGATCGACAACAACCCAGTGGCTATTCTGGTGCTAGATCCGAAACACCATGTGCAGATGTGCAACCCGGCGTTCGAGAGGTTGTTCCAGTACGCTCGCGAAGAGCTGATGCATGCCAACCTGGAAGACCTCATCACGACTAACGATCTGACGTCTGAGGCAGTCGGCATCTGGGAACGAGTTTTGCGCGGAGAGAAGGTTTACGCTTCGACCAAGCGGAGAAGGAAAGACGGTTCCATCGTGGAGGTGGAGATTTATGGGATTCCACTCGTCATCAAGCGAAAGCTGATCGGGGTTTATGGAATTTACCACGATGTTTCGCAGCGCAAGGAAGCTGAAATGGAAGTGCGCCAGCTCTCCGCGCAATTGCTAAAATTGCAGGATGAAGAGAGACGCCGGATCGCGCGAGAACTTCATGACACCACGGCGCAGAAGCTTGTAGCTCTTAATATGAACCTGACAAAGCTCAAAGCACTGTGTGCTGGGACTGGTCCAGAGGCCGAGGCCGCAATCTCCGACAGTCTGGATCTGGTGGAAGAAAGTGCGCGCGAGTTGCGCACCCTGGCTTACCTCCTGCACCCTCCTACGCTGGATGATATGGGTCTGACCTCTGCCATCAGTTGGTATGCCCGCGGGTTTGCGCAACGCAGCGGGGTACAGGTGAATCTGGACCTTTCGTCCGATTTCGAGAGATTGCCGCGAGACGTGGAAACCATGCTGTTCCGCGTGGTCCAGGAAGGACTGACGAATATACATCGTCATTCCGGCAGCGGCAGCGCCAGTATTCATCTGGCTGCGGACGCCGAGCAGGTGGTGCTCGAGCTAAGTGATCAGGGACGGGGAATGCCAGTGAACCTGCAAGGCGCCACGGTGGAGCAACTGGGCGTGGGTATTGCGGGGATGAGAGAGCGGGTCCGGCAGTTGGGAGGCAGGCTGGAAATCGTCTCTGACCAGCATGGTACGATGCTCAGAGTGTTGCAGCCTCAACCCGGAGTTTCAGAATAATGGTAGTCTCAATCCTCATCGCCGACGATCATGACGTGGTCCGCCGGGGGCTGAAATCACTGTTAGAGTCGCGGTCCGGGTGGGAGGTGTGTGCTGAAGCGTCCGACGGGCGTGAAGCCGTCGAACTCGCCATCAAGTTCAAGCCGCAAATTGCGGTGCTTGACGTCACCATGCCCGGATTGAGCGGGCTGGAAGCAACTCGGCAAATCCTCGCCTCCCTGCCACGCACTGAGATCCTCATTTTAACCATGCATGAATCGGAAGAACTGGTTGCGGAAGTGCTCGAAGCGGGCGCCCGCGGGTATGTGTCGAAGACCGACACCGGGCAGGATTTGCTAAGGGCCGTGGAAGCAGTGAGCGAACACAAGACATTCTTCACCACAAACATTGCGGAGATGGTCCTTCATGGTTACCTCGAACGAAAACGACAGCCCGCAGAGAGGCGGAGCCAGCCGGGATCGCTGACAGCGAGGGAGCGTGAGGTGATCCATTTGCTCGCAGAAGGCAAGAGCAACAAGCAGGTGGCTACAACCCTCGAAATTGCCACGAAAACTGCGGAGGCCCATCGAATTAACATCATGCGCAAGCTCAATCTGCACTCGATTGCGGAAGTTGTGCGATATGCGGTGAGAAACCAGTTGCTATCGCCGTAGCTCGAGCCCTCATTTTCCCGCAAACTGTGAATCTGCCTCCGACAACCACAGCCTTCTAGAACTCCACCCTTAGCCCGAACTGGATAGCGCGTGCGATTCCCTGCGAGAACACGCCTGAACCCAATCCGTAGCGGTTCGTTCGTTCGGCAGAGGTTGTCCCGTTCAGCGTGCCGGGTGTACCGGAGAGTGCCCCGCGCAGGGTGGAAGTGTTCAACCCGTTCGGAGGATCGAAGTTCGCTTTGTTGACTACGTTGAAGATGTCGATACTTGGCACGAGATTGAGTCTTTCGAACCGTCCGATGTGAAAGGGCCAGGAAAGGCGAAGATCGTCGGCTATGAAATTATCGAGGCCCACCTGACCTTTGGGCGCCAACGGGATGCTGGGAACGACTGCGCCGAGAGCTTGAAGTTGGGTGGGAGTAAAGAGTGCTGCATTGACCAGCGTCTGGGCGGCAGGGGTCAGTTTTCCTGCGGAATTCGAATTGAAAGTGGAGATGACACGGTTCAAGTTGCTGACACTGACGCCGCGTCCGAACGAACCCAAATTGGTTCCGGGCAGAACATCGCCGCCAGAACCGTCGCCGGTGAGGTCAGTCAGGAAGACCTCAGCGGGGCAGGCGCATGTAATGGGCACAGTCAGAGTCGCCGGCAAAGCAGAATAGATTCGGCTCAGCCAGCTCAGTTGCAGGCCGCCACGAAATTGGACCGAGCCTGAGAACGCCAACATGTGGGTACGGTCGAGATTATTGGGACCGTAAAATCGGTGGAGGTCAACGTTGTCGGCTGCGTTCACCAGGGACGCGTCCTGGTCGGACGACATGGCATTGAAGCGAGACAGACTGTAGTTGGCACTCCAGGTGAGCGATCTCACGCCGCGCGCGGGGGCATTGACGGTTTGTTTCAATCGAACCTGCAGAGCGTTGTAGACGGAACGTCCGCTCGTACTGATGATTCCCATTTGACCAAACGTCTGATTCAGACCGGGGAAGGCCCATCCACTGTCTGGTACCACAAATTGCTGGGCCAGGCCGGAGGCGGGGCTGCCGAGACCGTGGCTGGCAAAGTTGGTGATGGTCGCACCCTTGGCAATCGTGCAATCTACGCTGGAGCAGCCAAATTGCGCTTCCGTGGCTGCAACCGCCGCCTGCGCATTCGCAACATTGAAAGTCTTGGCGGCGCCGACAATATTCGCATCGTGTACCAATACACTGTGGATGTTGGTGTTGTGAACGTAATCCACCGACAGGAAAAGGCTGTTGGTGAGCTGCTGCTGAATGCCAAAATTGACCTGGGTGGAGTATGGCGTTTTGTAGTTTGGGTCGAGTAGTCCCCCGAAGCTGTTATAGGAAAATACGTTGGGATCAATGATCCCCGGCGTTCCATTGGGATTGAAGTTCGCCGTGTTGGCTGCTTGCGCGGTAATGAAGGCTTGCTGGGCTGCGACCGCCTGATCGACCACCGTGCCGATACGCTGTCCGATGAGCGGAGTAACGTCTACTGTTGTCCCGGGCAGGATGCCGCCCGTGCTGATCAGGAAAGAATTGCCAAGTCCTGCCGGAATTCGAAGTGTGCGGTCGAACAGGGTGACGGTCAAGAGCACATCGTCATAGAAAAGACCGGCACCGGCACGAATCGAAGTCTTGCCGTTCTTGAACGGGTCCCACGCCAAGCCCACCTGGGGCGCGAAGTCGAGATTGGGCTGCTTCGTGCGGTTGCCAAGTCCGGGCAGCAGGCTGTTCAACTGCGGAATGGGCGGCAGGTCACTGTCGGAGCGTCCAGCCACGCGGTTGTACCTTAGCGCCATCGTCACCGACAGATTCGGCCTTACTTTCCAGAAGTCTGCGAAGTAGAGCCCGGTCCGATGCACGTGAAAACCGCCGTGGGGGAAGCCCAACGCAGGTTTTTCCGAGAAGTAACCCAAACCGTTGCCTACTTCCAATTGCTCAAGCGGATAGTTCAACGGATTCGATGCGCCGCCGGGGAACGGTCCAGTCTGTGCGATGGCAATCTCGCTTGGGTTGCCGTTGGAGTTAAGGAAAGGACCCAGGCCGCTAAAGCTGCCGAAGGTGAACTGGGGAATCTGGACGAAGTCCACGCCGTAGCGCAAGGTGTGGCTGCCGACCAGATGGGAACCATCGTAGCGAGTCTGGTAGTTCCGTTGTAACGTGATCTGCGGCGCCAGCCATGAAGGGCCGAGACACAGCAGGTCTACTCCGAACAAGCATCTGGGGTCGCTGCCGATGGCGATTGCGGCTTGCTGTTTTCCGGGGAAGGGCTCAGGCAAGCCGGGAATCTGGGCCCGGGCGTCGACGATGTAGTTCCGGAAGGTGAGATAACCAAAACGGATACTGTGCGTGAAATTGCCGGTGGTGCCGTCGAAAGCGGCGGTGTGGACATCGGTCAGGTTGCGGTTACCGTAGGGTTGGAAGACGTTGCCTCCGTAACCGGTGACGACATTGAACTGATCATGGTGGAAGGAATAGAAGGCGCGCCAGTTCGAAGAGATATTCCAGTCGGCGCGTGCGGTTGCCTCAGTCTCGCTAAAAGGATTGGGGAAGGCCGCGCTGAAACTGGTGAACGGTGCGGAAGGCGCTGTAAACACCGTACCATGCTGCAACGTGTGTTCGTAATTGAGGAACCAGAACAACTTGTCCTTGTGCAGAGGTCCACCCAGTCGCAAACCTACCTGGTCGCGCTCGAAGGGGGCGGCCACCGGTCCGACTTTGGCCGCAGTGGCATCGTTGCGGAAGAGATAGAACGCGCTACCATGCAGGCTGTTGCTGCCGCTGCGCGTGACTACGTTCACGGCACCGGTGGAAGTCAAGCTGGTGGCTGGATCCAGAGTCGATTGCGCAACCTGGAATTCCTGGATCGAGTCTTCGGAAAGATTGAGCGTAGTGGTCCCTACGGTCTCGTCAGAAATATCCACTCCATCCACCTCGATGCGCGTGGAGCGGCCGGAGCGGCCCTGGATCGAAATGCCGGTGAAGCCGTTCTTGGTGGGATCGAAATTCCCGCCATCCTGGATTTGAACGCCCGGGCTCAACTGAGCGAGGTCGAGAAAATTCCGCCCGTTAAGGGGCAGGACCTCGATCTCCTTAGCAGTGGTCGCGTCCTGAATTGTGGCTTGCACGGTGTTTACTTCGTTGACGTCGGCCTGGACCAGCACTTCGGTTTTTGCCTGTTGAGGCTGGAGGCTGAAGTCGCCGTTGAGGGTCCGGCCAACAAAAATATGGACGATTGCGTGGATGCCTTGAAATCCGGCTGATTCGACTTTGACGGAATAGTCCCCAGGATCGAGCGCCACGATGGAATAGGTACCGGATGCCGTGGTTGTGCGGGTCTGGGTGGTTCCAGTGGACACCGATTGTACTGTCACGACGGCGCCCGGCACTACCGCACCGGTGCTGTCGGCAATGGTGCCGATAATGCTTCCGCTGGCGGTCTGGGCTGGCGCAGTTTGTGGCAACAGCAAAGCATGGGCCAGCGAAAACGCGGCGGCAAGAAGGCACAGACGGACGCTTAGCATTCTGCGCCCGGCGGACGCTTGCGGGAGCGGGCAACCAACAGAAACATGGACTGCAGGAAGCGAATTCTTAGGGCTTGGCATATTGGGGATGAATTATAAGTGGTGGCAACAACAAAACAATCCGGCGAACTCCCCATAGCGCCTGATGCTGGCCTAAGGTTCTACCTACGTAATATGCCTAATTGGAGATCGTACCCCGTGCGCTTATAATTCACCGCGTCTTCAGGAGCGTTGCGTACTCATGACCCCAGTCCGCCCGTCGGCACTGCAACTACGAATTGATGGAGCCAGCCTTGATCGCAGGATCCAACTCATGAGTCACACAGGGCCGACGCGGTTGGCATACAGTGAAGAAGACGTTCGCGGGCGTGCGGTAGCAATCGACATGATGCGGGAAGTCGGCTTACGTGTGTCCATTGATGCGGCGGGAAATATTGTGGGTCGCCGTCCTGGACACGAGCAACTCCCGTCACTTGCTTGCGGCTCCCATTTGGATACGGTTCGAAATGGTGGGAACTACGACGGGATTCTGGGAGTGATGGCGGCAATCGAATGCGTGGCAACGCTTCAGGAGGCCGGACACAAGACCGTGCATCCGATCGAGGTCATTGTGTTTGCCAACGAAGAGGGCCAAAGGTTCGGGGCCCTGTGCGGCAGCCGCGCTATGGTAGGGGCGCTTGGTGCGGACGATCTGGCGCACGCGGATGAGACAGGACGTACCCTGGCGGAAGCAATCCAGAGTGTTGGTGGAAATCCCGCGCAGTTGCCGGCGGCGGTGCGCAAGACAGGAGACATAGCCGTTTTTGTGGAGCTTCATATCGAACAGGGCGGCACGCTGGAACAGGCCCGAGTCCCGATCGGAATTGTGAAGGGAATTTCCGGCATCAGCTACACCGATGTGCGGATTTTCGGCAGCGCCAATCATTCCGGCACCACGGCCATGGAGCTGCGAAAAGATGCTTTGGCCGGCGCCGCGGAACTTGTGCTCTGCGTTCAAAGAGCTGCGCTGGATAAGAGATGCCAGGTGGCAACTGTCGGACAACTGGTGGTGGTCCCGAATTCCACAAACATCATTCCGGGTAACGTTACGCTCACGATTGAAGTCAGGGACCTGGATCGCAAGAAGACGATGGCGACGATGAAGCACCTGCATGAGCGTGCACAGGAAATCGCGCTCCGGTCCGGTGTTCAGATTGAGTTCTCGGCTCGTACGCCGATTGATTCCGTGCCTTGTTCATCACTGGTTCGGAAAACGATCGAGCAATCCTGCGTCGACCTGGGATTCGAGTTTCAAACGTTGCCGAGCGGGGCAGGACATGACGCTCAAATGATGGCAAAGCTCGCCCCAATCGGTATGATCTTTGTTCCGAGCATGGGAGGCATCAGTCACTCGCCGCGTGAGTTTACGTCCTCAGAAGACTGTGCGCGCGGGGCGCAGGTCCTGTTGGAATCCATCCTGCGTCTGGACGAAGCACTGCCAGAGCTCATGGGAGCGGCGGAATGATTTTGGTTGGCATTGATGTGGGTGGCACATTTACGGACATTATTCTGGCCGACACGGTGAAGCGGAAGTTGGCCATTCACAAGCTGCCAACCACAGCGCCGGATCCTTCGGAAGGAGTGTTGTTGGGCATACTCGGCGTTTGTTCCCGGGAGGGCATCGGGCCCGGGCAAGTTGACTATCTTTTCCATGGAACCACCGTGGCTACCAACGCCATGCTGGAGCACAAGGGTGCCCGCACCGGCATGATCACGACCGAGGGATATCGTGACATCCTTCATATTGGACGGCACCAGCGGCCGCAAAACTACTCCATCATGCAGGACATTCCGTGGCAGACGAGACCGCTGGTACAGCGGCGCCATCGTAAGACTGTCAGCGAGCGCGTCGTGCCGCCGCATGGAGAAGTATTAGTGGCCTTGAATGAGCTGGAGGTGCGCGCCCGCATTCGCGAACTCAAAGCTGAAGGCGTGGAGGCCATTGCAGTCTGTTTTCTCTTTTCCTACCTGAACCCAGAGCATGAAAAACGAGTGTGCGCGCTGGTCGCGGAGGAGTTTCCTGAGGCTTTTGTCACCAGTTCGGCAGAAATCTCGCCTCAATTCCGCGAATTCGAACGTTTTACTACAGCGTGCATGAACGCGTTTCTCGGGCCTAAGGTGAAGAAATTCGTACTTGGGTTGACGGAACGGCTTGAAGGGATTGGGTTGAAGGGCGACGTTCATATCATGACTTCAAATGGGGGCGTCGCCACCGCCCGGACCATCGCCGAAAAACCTGTGTACTCATTGTTATCGGGACTGGCGGCGGGTGTGCTGGGCGGCGAGTGGGTAGGGCGGCGCGCTGGCCGCGAAAACCTGATCACTTTTGATGTGGGCGGTACCAGTGCCGACATTGGTATTGTAACTTCCCAGGGCATTACCGAAGCCTCTGCGCGGGAAACAAGAATAGCCGGGTTCCCAGTCATGGTTCCGATGATAGATGTTCACACCATCGGCGCAGGCGGCGGGAGCATTGCTTACGTCGATCCCGGAGGCGCGTTCCGGGTCGGGCCTCGTAGCGCTGGCTCGGTTCCTGGCCCGGCCTGCTATGGCAAGGGTGGAGAAGAGCCCACGGTGACGGATGCGAATGTGGTGTTAGGCCGTCTGGACGAGCATCATTTTCTGGGCGGCGAGATGCCGATTTATCCACAGAAGGCGTTTGAAGCTGTGGCCAAGCTCGCGGGTCACCTGGGTCTTGAACTCTACGAGACCGCCGAGGGCATCTGCACGATTCTTGCCAGCAATATGGCCAATGCGATTCGATCGCGCACGGTTCAGAAAGGGCACGATCCTCGACAGTTCAGCCTGATTGCGTTCGGCGGGGCGGGTCCGATGAGCGCGATCGATGTTGCGCATCATCTGCGAATTCCCGAAGTCATTGTGCCGCTTTATCCCGGGATTACATCCGCATTCGGCTTGCTGACAACCGACCTGAAGTATGACTTCGTAAAGACTGAATTACTGATCTCGACCCAAAATCCCGGCTCCAGATTAATACGGGACATGCGCGAACTGGAAGCGGCTGCCCGCGACCAGTTGTTGAAAGATGGCTTGCCAGAGAATCGCATCCGTTTCTTGCGCGGCCTGGATTTGCGGTACGTGGGACAGGGCTATGAACTGCGAATTCCGATCACGGAAAATGATTTTGACGGGGGTGAATGTGACCGCATTTGGTCGGCATTCCACGATCGTCACCGAGTCGAATATGATCACTGTTTCCCGAAGAATCCGATCGAGGTGGTGAATCTTCGGGTTACCGGACTTGGCGTGATGCCTCGCCTGCCGGAGAGCTTTGAGCGCAACCCGGCGACAAAACTGAACGATGCGTGGTTGAGAACGGGCGAGACTCATTTCCGGGTGAAAGGGAGCCTGCAGAGGTTACGCACCGAATTCTTTGACCGTTCGCGGATTCCGGCAGGGGCAACGATTGCCGGCCCGGCAGTATTTTTCCAGAAAGACACAACGACAGTGTTGCCGCCGGAATGGAATGCGCACGCGGATGAGTGGGGCCATCTTGTCATTTCACGGAATTTGTAATCGAGAGATTCAATGAGCAAACTCACCAATCCAGAACACAAGACTAAGGGCACGATTGATTCGATTACGGCGCAAGTGATTTGGGGAGCGCTGGAGAATATTGCGATCGAAATGGGACACAAGCTTACTCGCATGTCCTACTCCAGCATCATCCGCGAGTCGGAAGATTTTGGAGCTGCGCTGCTCGATCCTGACTGCAATCAATTGTGCGAGTCGGTGTTCAGTACACCTTTACAGTTGGGGCCGATTCCGGGTTATGTGCGCGGCATCAAGCGTGTGTTCGCTGAACGTGGTGAGGAGTTCCAGCCCGGCGATGTGATCATGCACAACTCACCCTACTATGGCGCCTCGCATGGGCCGGACGTGGCTTTCTGTGTGCCTGTGTTCGACGGCAGCAAGCTTATCGGTTTTTCGGTCACTACGGCACATCATCTTGACATTGGAGCGCTAGTTCCGGGGAGTTGTGGCATTGTCGATGCGGTGGACGCTTACGCAGAGGGTTTGCAGTTCAAGGCAATCAAAGTGTACGACCGCGGAATAAAGAACCAGCAAATGTGGCAGTTTATTGCGGACAACATACGAGCGTCGGAGATGGTCCTCGGCGATATGGAAGCGCAGATATCGGCTTCACGAACCGGCGCGGAACGTTATCTCGAACTGGTTCGCGAACAAGGGCTGGAGACGATCCTCGCGGCCAGCGAATACCTGATGGATTACTCGGAGAAAATGCTGCGGAGCGAAATCGAACGGCTGCCCGATGGGAGTTACAGCGCCGAGGGGTTCGTCGACGGATTTGAAAATGATCCCGATCCGACCAAGCGAGATCTCAAGATTGTCGTGAGCGCCAAGGTGCAGGGTGGCGATATCTACGTAGATTTCACCGGATCGTCGCCTCAGATTCCGGACCGGCCGGTGAACATGCCTTTCGAGGGCACCGTCGCCATCGCGGTGTATCTGGTACTGAGATCCATCCTGCTCGATACGGAAACCCATGAATATATTCCCCAGAACTCCGGCTTGACACGACCGATTCACATACACGCGCCGCTCGGGTCCATTTGTAATCCAACATTTCCCGCGCCGACGATTGCGCGCTTCTGCCCCGGAAACATTGTGGCCAGCACTCTTATGCACGCCTTGTCGCAGGCGGCGCCTCAGCAAATCAGTGCCGGAGTGGGAAACCTCAAAGTGGTCGCGTATTCTGGGCTGGTGCAAGGGAAGTATTGGGTCTACATAGACATCACGGAGGGGTCGTACGGTGGGAGATCCTGCAAAGATGGTCTGGACTGTGTTGACACTCTCTACGCGAACACGCGCAACAATCCTATTGAAGATATCGAGTCACACTATCCCTTGAGAGTGTTGCGCTACGAGATGCGGGAAGACAGTATGGGGCCTGGGACCTGGCGCGGCGGGGCGGGATCGATTCGCGAGGTCATGTTCCTTTCGTCGGGACATGCGTCGGTCGAAGGCGATGGCCACCGTCATGCGCCCTGGGGAGTATTCGGCGGCAGCCCGGGAAGTTGCGGAGATCTGATTCTCAATCCGCAGTCGGAAATCCGAAAGCTTCCTGCCATGATCAGCAATCTTAGTCTGCGCGCCGGGGATACCCTGAGAACGGTCAGCCCGTGCGGGGGCGGTTATGGTGACCCTGCCAAACGCGATCCAGCCGCAGTGCTAAACGATGTAATCGACGGTGTGGTGTCGCGCGCAACCGCGGTCAGGGACTACAAAGTAGTCATCACGGACCAGAATACGATCGACGAGGAGGCTACACATGACTTGCGCCACTGCGGCTGAGTTTCGAAGCGGCAAGCCCAAATTCGATGGTTTGACGACAATAGTTACGACGATTCTGCTGACTGTAGTTCTTGCAGGGAGTTGCGCCGCACTCACCGCGAAGTTTGACACTGTGTTCGGTCCCGTGCTGGCTACCCGCCATTTCTCGGAAGTAGCGATTTCGCCAGATGGTCAGCGCGTGGTATGGATTGAATCGAGGGTCAAGAACGACAGTGAATATGAGCACACTGTCTACGTAGCAGATGTGAAGCCCGGGACCCCGCCGAGCAAAGTCGGGCCCGGTGATCCGCGGGCCCAAAACGGAATGTCCACCGTTACGTGGTCGCCCGACAGCCAAAAGTTCGTGTATGTAGTGCAAGTTGGGTCATCCGAACGGAGCGAACTGCGGATCGCTTCCGCCGACGGCATGCAGTCGCGATCACTGGCGACTTTCAAAGCGATGGTTACAGCGCCGCGTTGGTCGGCGGATGGGCGGACCATAGCGTTGCTATCTTTAGAAACGGACGAGACTGTCAGCGAAAGTACCCGCGTGGCGAGTATCGGTAAGAATTACCGGCGGCAGCGTCTTGCGCTGGTGGATGCAAAATCTGGAAGTGTACGAGTGCTCACCGCTCCTGATTTGTTTGTGTACGAATACGACTGGTCTTCTGACAGCCGGCAGATGGCGATCACCGCCGCGTCCTGTTGCAGTGACGTCCGTGGAGACGGTGACGACAACTGGTGGACGGCCGAACTGTATCGGTTGGACGTAGACTCAGGCCGCGCGGTCTCAATCTTCAAGCCACGGTTACAGATCGCCTCGCCCCGGTGGTCTCCAGACGACAGTCATATAGCCTTCATCGGCGGTCTAATGAGCGACTTCATCGCCCCAGGCGGCGATGTTTTCGTGATCGCCGCCGGTGGCGGAGAACCACGTAATGTGACACCTACATTGAAGGCGTCGGTGACATGGCTGGCATGGACGGGCCGGGACGAGATATTGACGACAGAAATTGTTGACGGCCAGGGCGCGGTGGCGGTCATCCACGCGGCCGATGCAACGCAAGATACGCTATGGCAGGGTGCGGAGGGCCCCTATAGCGGCGGGTTGATGTTCGCACTCTCAATCGCCAGGGATGGGCGAACCTCTGCGGCAGTTCGAGAATCCTTTGATCGAGCCCCGGAGGTGTGGGCTGGGACGACTGGTCAATGGCGCCAGATTTCCACAGTCAATCAAGATGCTAAACCGGCCATCGGCAAGGCCGAATCTGTCCACTGGACAAGCGACGGACTGCAGATTCAAGGCTGGCTCCTGTACCCACAGCATTTTTCGCCTGACCATAAATATCCTCTGGTGGTTTCGGTGCATGGAGGCCCGGCTGCAGCGGCCCTTCTCCATTGGCCCGCGGCATTCGACAATGCAGGAGTCCTTTCCAGTCTGGGCTACTTTGTCCTGTATCCAAATCCACGTGGAAGTCTGGGCCAGGGCGAGTCATTCACTCAAGGCAATGTGAAAAACCTAGGATATGGCGATTTTCGCGACATCGAAACTGGGGTGAAGTATGTCGTCAACAACTTGCCAGTTGATCCGCGCCGGGTCGGCATTACCGGCTGGAGTTATGGCGGGTACATGGCAATGTGGGCTATCACTCAAACGGATATGTTCCGGGCCTCGGTTGCTGGACCGGGCATTTCCGATTGGCAGAGCTACTATGGTCAAACGGAGGTAGAAAAGTGGTTGATCCCGTACTTCGGCACTTCCGCTTACGATGATCCTGCGCTCTATGCCAAGAGTTCTCCTGTTCTGTTTGTCAAGAATGCCCGGGCGGCTACGCTTTTTTATGTGGGCAAGGAAGATACTATTTGCCCAGCCCCACAATCCTTTCAACTCTGGCGTGCGCTGAAACATCTCGGCGTTGAAACTGAGTTACTTCTTTACTCAAACGAAGGACACGGAATCAGTCAGCCGGCCGATCAGTACGACGTTACGAAGCAGACGGTGCGCTGGTTTGACGAGCACCTGAAATAGACTGTCGGGTTTGGGAGGCGAAACGTGCAGAAACGCGGCATTGTTCGCATGTTCTGCCTGGAAAGGCAGGCGTACCTGCCCGACGGTTAGAAAAGTCACCGTGTGGATCTCATCTGCATTTGATGTCCAGGTGACGCTGTCCCCTACGTGTATCCACAGCTCATTTGGAAGAAAAGCCAGAGCCTGATGAGCCATGG
>JANXUC010000041.1 GCA_025352065.1 Acidobacteriaceae bacterium
GATAATGCATATAGAAATCAACAACTTAAACGCGCGGTACTAGTAAGTTGTTGCGGTAAGAAAAACGCAGGGTTCAACCCAAGGTTTTCTTGAAAAGCTCATATTCCATCCCGACTCCTCATCGGCGTGAGGCGGACGACCCTCACGGCCAAGCTGCCATAACGGTACCGATGAGCGTTCACGGTTTGGTTGCAGACCAAGTGCGGCGGTCTCCGGACGCTATAGCGGTCGTATTCGGGGAACAATCGCTGACTTATCGCGAGCTTGACCGGCGATCCAACCAGCTTGCTCATCTTCTGCGAGCGGAGGGTGTGGGGCGCGAGGTTTTAGTTGGCCTGTGCGTTGAGCGGTCGCTGGAAATGATTGTTGCGCTCCTGGGTATTCTGAAAGCGGGAGGGGCTTACGTTCCACTGGACCCGGCTTACCCCTCGGATCGAATTCGGTACGTGCTGGAAGATTCGCGAGTTCCAGTTTTGCTAACTCAACGGGGGTTGGCGTCTTCCCTGCCCGCCACGAATGCCAAGATTCTGATTTTGGATTCAGGTTGGAGCCTGCTTGCCGATCAACCAGTAACCTCGCTCGAAGCGGACGCCAGCGCTGACTTTGAATCTGTTGTTCCAAACCACGACCTTGCCTACGTAATCTACACATCGGGATCGACTGGCAAGCCGAAGGGTGTGCAGTTGGAGCACGGAAGCGTAGTGAACTTTCTGCGCTCAATGCAACGCCAGCCTGGGATGAATTCAAGGGATGTCCTGGTGGCAGTGACCACTTTATCGTTCGACATCGCCGGGCTGGAAATGTATCTGCCGCTGATTTCCGGAGCGCGCCTGGTGATTGCGAGCCGTGAGGTTACGCAGGATGGACGGCGCCTGGCGGAGTTGCTGCAGACTAGCGGGGCGACCGTGATGCAAGCGACCCCTGCAACCTGGCGATTACTGATTCAGTCCGGATGGCAGGGTCGCGGCAACCTTCGGATTTTTTGTGGAGGCGAAGCGCTGTCACCGGAACTCGCGAGAGAGTTGGTGCAACGCTCAGGCGAGGTATGGAATCTATACGGCCCGACCGAGACCACGATTTGGTCAGCTGTGTATCGCGTGCGACGAACCGAAGAACGCTCCGTCCCCATTGGGCGGCCTATCGAGCAAACTGAGTTATATATTCTGGATGCAGAACTTCGACCAGTGCTTGCGGGGCAAGAAGGCGAGCTTTGGATTAGCGGCGCGGGGCTTGCGCGCGGATATTTCGAGCGCCCTGACTTGACTCGCGAAAAATTCCTTCCCGATCCATTTTCGGCGAGACAACCCGCCCGTATGTACCGTACCGGGGACTTGTGCCGAGGGCGCGCGGATGGCAATGTGGAGTTTCTGGGGCGGTTGGACCATCAGGTCAAACTGAACGGGTTCCGCATTGAACTGGGCGAGATCGAAACCGTTCTAGAAAAGGACGGCAGTGTGGGGCAGGCAGTTGTCATCGCTCGGGAAGACCAGCGGAGCACCTCGGGTGAAAAGTTTCTAGCGGCGTACATTGTTCCTGCCGCAGGATACGAGATTTCCCGGAACAATCTGCGCCGACGCCTGCAGCAGACGCTCCCACTTTACATGATACCTTCGGCGTTTGTGCGACTCGATGTATTTCCGCTCACGCCGAATGGCAAGGTGGATCGCAAGGCCCTGCCAGCGCCTCAACAAACGGATTTCGACGCGGGGGTTGCGTATGTTGCGCCAAGTGACCGAATTGAGCGAAGGCTGGTTGCGTTGTGGGAAGACGCTCTGAAGATTCGGCCGGTTGGTGTGGAAAGTAGTTTCTTTGATTTGGGTGGACGTTCCGTCGTGGCCGCGCAGTTATTTACGAAGATGTCGCGCGAGTTTGGACGCGACCTCCCTCTGGCGCTACTGTTCAAGGCGCTAACCATTCGCGAAATGGCGCAGCATCTTCGCAAGGAATCCGCCGCACCGCGTTACGAGTCTGTGATTGCGATTCAACCCATAGGCGTGCGGACTCCATTCTTCTGCGTGCATGGAGGCTTGGGGGGAACGCTGTTCTTGCGCCCGCTGTCTGACGCTCTCGGCCTGAACCAGCCTCTGTATGCCTTTGAGCCAGAGGGTTTGGATGGAGGCGCGATTCACCGTGGCAGCATCGAAGAACTGGCGCGACACTATGTGGCAGAAATGCGGAAGCTGCAGCCCCATGGGCCTTACAAGATCGGGGGCTATTGTTTTGGCGGACTGGTCGCCTTTGAGATGGCGCACCAGCTTCGCGCCGTCGGAGAGACTACGGGACCGATCGCAATGTTCAATGCTCCACTTCGGTTCTACCGACCGCAGGAGGTGAGCACCGGATCAACGCAGGAGATATCTGGCTCAGCCCGCAAGGGTGGCCGCAAAAGGCTTTGGACACGCCTAATAGAAGGTGCACGTTGGCGCTGGAATCCAATTCGGCGCCAGCTTCGCCCGCGTTTGCACTTTGAAACTTGCCTGACGTTTGTGCGGTTGGGGTTGAAAGTTCCTCAGCCCATGCGCTCGCGATATGTAGGTCTGGCGTTGCTGAAGGCCGAACGGGCCTACGTGCCAGGCTTTTTCCCGGGCAAGATAATTTTGTTCCGCGGAGCGGGTTTGTATGACGCTGACCCGGCGATGGGCTGGAGTGGTTTGGCAGGGACGATTGAGGATATCGAAATCTCGAGCGGGAGCAAGCAGAGCTTGCGTCGAGAAATCATGGAAGATTCTTTAGTCATACAGGTAGCGGACAAGTTGGCGCAGACATTGAACGAGACTCCAATGCACGCAGCTTCAAAATCGGTGCACTCGAAACAGACCGGCGTACAGCCGGTCGAGTAAACGGATCACAGCAGGCGGGAGGATTCAGTATGAGCGACACAACGAAACTGAAATCGTTAGGCACGATCAAACGGAAGGCAGTCGACCTGGCCAGTTTCAATCCGGTCAAGGAAAGCTTGCCAATCGAAGGCAGCAATCTGCCTTTGATGATTGAGCCCGCTTCCGGCCAGGTGGATTTGGCCGAATGGACGCGTGGACACCGGGACTATATCGAACAAAAGCTTTACCAGCACGGCGGTATTTTGTTTCGCGGTTTTGCCCTGAAGACGCCGCAGGACTTTGAGGCCGCGGTAGCGGGAGTTTGCCGTGAGTTGTTCACGGAATACGGCGATTTGCCGCGGGAAGGAGTCGCGGGCAAGATTTATACTTCCACCCCGTATCCGGAAGACAAGGCAATTCTCTACCACAATGAGAGTTCCCACCTGAATTGTTGGCCCGCGAAGATCACGTTTTTCTGTTTGGTGGCGGCGAAAGAGGGTGGGTGTTCCCCGATTGTAGATTGCCGCAAGATGTACCAGCAACTCGATCCTGCGATTCGCGACAAGTTTGAGGACCTTGGATTGATGTATATGCGCAATTTTTCCGAGGGTTTGGACGTGAGCTGGCAGCGTTTTTTCCACACCGATGACCGAGCCGTTGTTGAAGACGCATGCCAGAAAGCGGGCATCACTTGCGAATGGTATGGCAAGGACAACCTACGGCTGCGGCAGAAGGCGCGGGGGGTGCTCATCCACCCAGTTACCGGTGAAAAAAGCTTCTTTAATCAGGTGCAGTTGCACCACGTTCATTGCCTGGACGAGGACACGCGCCAGTCCCTCATGTCCATTTTTAAGAGCGATGAACTTCCGCGTCACGTGTATTACGGAGACGGTTCTCCCATTGAGGATTCCGTTATGGATAAGATTGGAGAACTGTACGAACGCACTGCAATCCGCTTCCAATGGCGGGAGGGCGATATGGTCTCGCTGGACAATATGCTGACGGCGCATGCGCGCGACCCGTTCGTAGGACCGCGCAAAATTCTGGTGGGATTGGGCGACCTCGTGGATGGAGCAACGCTGCCAGCTTAGTCTTGGGCTCTTTGGAGAGGCGTTCTGAGAACCATGGAAGTGGGCAAGCCATCTGACCGAAAGCAGTCGAACGACGAATCCGGCACCACGCCTGACATGCAGGCCACCGGGGCGAACGCTTATGCGTTCCCGTTGACGTTCGCGCAGCAACGGCTGTGGTTTCTCGACCAGCTTCAGCCCGGCGGATCTTCCTACAACATACCGTTTTCCATCCAAATTTCTGGCAGCCTCAATGTGGAGGCGCTGGAGAGGAGCCTGGACGAAATCGTAGAGCGTCACGAAGTTCTGCGAACTACCTTCTCGGTCGTCGACGAAGAACCGGTGCAGGTGGTTTCTCCGGCGGTCGGGATTGCTCTGCCCATCACGGATTTAAGTTCCGGCCCAGCAAACGAAGTAACCGCGAAGCGGGTTGCTGCGGAAGAATCACAGCGGCCTCTGGACCTGAAGAACGGACCACTTGTGCGCGCGCGCTTGCTCCGGCTTGGACCCGAAAGCCATATTCTGCTGCTGACGCTGCACCACATCAACTTTGATGGCTGGTCCCGCCGGATTCTGGTGCGGGAACTGGCCGCGCTCTACGAAGCTTTCTCAGCCGGACGTCCCTCTCCACTCGCAGCGTTGCCGCTGCAATATGCCGATTATGCTGTCTGGCAAAGGACGCACCTGCAAGGCAGCGGCCTCCATCGGCACCTTGCTTACTGGAAACGCAACCTAAACGGGGCAGCTACGACTCTCGATCTCCCCACGGATCGACCGCGCCCGGCGGTGCAGACCTACAGCGGCGCCGACAAGCGACTAGCCTTTCCTGTGCGCCTCACGGAACAGCTGAGTGCACTGGCTCGCCAAGGTGGTGCGACGTTATTCATGCTGCTGCTGGCGGGTTTTAAGGCCTTGCTGTCGCGCTACAGCGGCCAGAATGACATTCTGGTGGGGACGCCGATTGCCAACCGAAACCGGGCCGAGATCGAAGGTCTGATCGGCTTTTTCGCGAATACGTTAGTGCTGCGCACGCAGCTTTCCGATGATCTCACCTTTCAGGAACTGCTGGCCCGTGTGCGAGAGGATGCCCTCGGCGCCTATGCGCACCAGGACCTACCGTTCGAGAAACTGGTGCAAGAGATTCATCCGGAACGCAGTCTGAGCCAGAATCCCTTGTTCCAGGTTTTGTTTTCTCTGCAGAATTCACCGCGTCAGGCATTTGAGCTGCCTGGACTAAAGCTCAAGCTGATGGAGGCAAGCAGTAGTACCGCCAAGTTCGATCTCTCGATGTTCCTGGTAGAGACCCCGGACGGCTTGCGCGGCCGCCTGGAATACAACACGGATCTGTTCGATGGGAGCACTATCGAGCGGATGCTGGGGCACTATCAGGTAGTGCTGGAGGCTGTTGTCGCCGATCCGACGCTGCGCATTGCCGACTTGCCGTTACTGACGCAGGGTGAAAATCAGCAGTTGACTAAGTGGAATGAGACTGTTTTCGACTATCCGCGCCATCTTTGCCTGCACCAGCTTTTCGAACAGCAAGTGGAACGCGCACCCGACGCCATCGCCTGCCAGTTTGAAGATGAGGAGATTACCTACGGGCGGCTGAACGAAAAGGCCAACCAACTCGCGCATTGGCTGCGCAAGCAAGGCATTGGCCCAGGTCAGCGGGTTGGGCTTTTCGTGGAACGCTCGCTCGACATGATGGTCGGCTTGCTCGGGATCCAGAAGTCGGGGGCTGCTTATGTTCCCCTCGATCCTGCCTACCCGGCTGAGCGAATTCGTTTGACCTTGGACGACGCGCAGGTACCGGTGCTGATCACGCAGCAGTCACTGGTGGATTCGATTCCCGAGCATCAAGGTCAAGTTGTGCGCCTGGACTCCGACTGGACTGAGATCGCCAGTGAAAGTTCGTCGAATCCGGTGAATCTAGCTAAGCCCGAAGATCTTGTTTATGTCATTTTCACGTCAGGTTCAACTGGACGACCGAAGGGTGTGCAAATTCCACACCGTGCGGTCGTGAACCTGCTTACGTTCATGGCACAGGAACTGCGTATGGGGCCGAGCGATGTTTTCCCCGCTCTGGCATCGTTCGCGTTCGACATGTGCATTCCGGAGCTTTATCTGGCGCTAATTTCTGGAGGCCGCGTGGTGGTCGGCCACCGCCAACTGGCCGCCAACGGCGAAGAGCTTGCGGCAAGCCTTCGAGAGACAGGCGCCACCGTCGTGCATGCAACACCAACCACCTGGAATCTTCTGCTGGAAGCTGGCTTCCCTGGCCAAGGCCTGAAGCGCGTGATTGGCGCCGAGCCTGTGCCGCGAGACCTCTGCACACGCCTGCTGGAAGCTGATCCGTCGCTCTACAACTTCTACGGACCTACGGAAACTACGGTGTGGTCGACTTTCCACCACTTCCGCTCCAAAGATGAGCCCTTGGTCGTCGGTCGTCCACTCGCCAATACACAGATTTATATTCTCGACAAGCATCTACGGCCTACGCCCATTGGCGTACTTGGCGAAATCCACATTGCGGGCGACGGTGTGGCACGCGGCTATCTGAAGCGCCCCGAGCTTACGGCTGAAAAATTCATTTCCGATCCTTTTGCGAAATTGCCCGGCGGGAAGATGTACAGGACGGGAGACATTGGCCGTTTCCTCGCCGACGGCCGCATTGAATTTCAGGGCCGCTCCGATCATCAGGTAAAAGTTCGAGGCTATCGCATCGAACTGGGCGAGATCGAAGCTGCCCTGGCCCAGCATCCGACGGTGAAGGAATGCGTCGTTATTGCGCGCGAAGACGTGGCAGGCGACAAGCGATTGGTGGGCTACGTAGTAGCAACCGCCGACCGGACCGGCGCTCGCACAGCCATCAATGCTGGCGATCTGCGCAACTCGCTGAAAGAGCGGCTTCCGGACTACATGGTACCGGTCGCGTTTGTGGTGCTGGAGAAGCTGCCCTTAACGCCGAATGGCAAGATCGACCGCAAGAACCTGCCAGCGCCAAATTACACAAGACCCGAACTAGCGCGGGAATTCCTGGATACGCGCACGCCAACCGAAGAAGTGATTGCGGGCATTTGGGCAGAGGTACTCAAGCTCGATCAGGTTGGAACGCAGGATGATTTCTTCGAGCTAGGCGGGCATTCCCTGCTGGCCACGCAAGTGGTTTCCCGCATCCGACAAGCGTTTCAGGTCGAACTTCCTTTACGCGCTTTGTTCGAGGCACCCACTGTCTCGCGCTTGAGCCAGCGGGTCGACTTGCTACAGCGCGAGCAACGCGGCTTGCAGACATTGCCGTTGAAACCAGTTTCGCGCCTTCAGCCGCTGCCGCTTTCCTTCGCCCAACAGCGACTTTGGTTCCTCGATCAGTTGGAACCCCAAAATTCGCTCTACAACGTTCCTCACGTCGTGCGGTTGCGAGGCGCGTTGAAAGTGACTGCACTGGAGGCGGGGTTACAGGAGATCGTTCGTCGCCACGAGTCGTTACGAACGACTTTCAACACTATTCACAACGAACCAGTGCAGGTTGTGACACCGGAACTCCACATTCCGCTCACGATCACCGATGTGACTTCCCTGCCGGAGGCCCAGCGTGAAGACCAGGCGCGCCGCCTGGCCGTGCGGGATATACAGACTCCTTTTGATCTGAAGACCGGTCCGCTACTACGCGCCTCACTGTTGAAGCTTGACGACGCGGATTATGTTCTGATTCTGAACACACACCACATCGTGAGTGACCGCTGGTCGTTGGGCGTTTTGTGGCAGGAACTGACTGCTCTGTACGAAACTTACAGTTTGCATCTTGTTTCGCCACTACCGGCCTTGACGATTCTGTATGCCGATTATGCTGTGTGGCAACGAAACCTGCTGACGGGCCCGGTACTGGACCAGCAACTGGCATATTGGAAGGAGAAACTCGCGGGGGCCCCCGCTCATCTTGATCTGGCGACCGATCATCCCCGACCGGCTGAACAGACTTTTCACGGCGCGAAACACACAATCTCAATTCCTAAAGAATTGATTGAGCGGCTGAAAAGTCTTGGCCGGAAAGAGGGCGTCACCTTTTTCATGACCCTGCTTTCGAGCTTCAGCATTCTGCTCTCTCGCTACTCGGGCCAGGACGATATCGTTGTAGGTTCGCCCATCGCCGGCCGCACGAACACCGAAGTTGAAAAACTGATTGGGTTCTTCGTAAACACCCTCGTTCTTCGTACGGATCTTTCCGGGAACCCAAGTTTCCGGGAAGTGCTGGCCCGTGCCCGAGAGACATCCATGGGCGCGTACGCTCACCAGGATCTGCCCTTTGAGAAATTAGTTGGGGAACTGAAGCCGGAACGCGACTTGAGCCGCAATCCGCTGTTCCAGGTCACGCTCATTTTGCAGAATGTGCCTTCTTCCGGACAAAAAATGGGGGACGTCGTCGCAGGTCCGTTCCCGATTCCCGCGGCAACCTCCAAGTTCGATCTGACTTTGATCACCGCAGAGACGACGGAGGGCCTTCGTGCCACGTTCGAATTCAACACTGATCTGTTCGAGGCTGCGACCATCGAACGAATGTCTCAGCACTACGTTCAGCTCTTGCGCAACGCAGCGGAGGCTCCGGAGCGGCGCTTGTCCCAGCTCGCGGTGCTGCCGGAAGCTGAGCAGCGGAAACTGCTCACCGAGCACAACGCTACGGCGGAAAAATTCCCGCTGGACCAAACCGTACCTCACCTGTTCGCAGCGCAAGTCGCGCGCACACCGCACGCTGTGGCCCTGCAAGCAGGCTCGCAGCAGCTCACATATGCCGAACTGGAGGCGCGTTCGAACCAGCTTGCCCGCTACCTGCAAGAGCACGGAGCTGGACCGGACACTCGTGTCGCGCTGTGCCTTGAGCGGTCCCTCGATCTGGTGGTGGCTCTCCTCGCTATTCTCAAGACGGGCGCAGCCTATCTACCTCTCGACCCTGCTTATCCGAAGGATCGTCTTGCGTTCATCCTTGAAGATGCGCAGGCTCCGATGCTGCTCACTCAATCCAGCCTGCTCGCCTCGTTGCCGGCAACGAGTGCCCAGGTAGTATGTCTCGACTCTGAGCGAGAACGCCTGGCGCAGCAGAATTCCGGAGCTCTGAGTTCGCGTCCGTCGCCGTCAGATAACGCATACCTGCTCTACACATCAGGATCTACGGGCCGTCCCAAGGGCGTGGAAATCCAGCACCAGGCGCTCACAAACTTCCTGCTCTCGATGCAGCGCGAGCCCGGGCTGCAAGATCATGACACGTTGCTGGCCGTCACTACCCTCTCGTTCGATATTGCGGGCCTCGAGATCTATCTGCCACTCATCACCGGAGCCCGTCTGGTGCTGGCTTCCCGTGAGCAGGCTACCGACGCGCAGCAGCTCATTGCATTGCTGGAACGTTCCAAGGCCACGGTGATGCAGGCCACTCCTGCCACCTGGCGCATGCTGGCCGACTCCGGCTGGAAAGGCCAATCGAATTTCAAGATTCTCTGCGGCGGTGAAGCGCTTCCCGCCGACCTGGCGAATGTGCTGCGCACTCGCTGCGCTTCCTTGTGGAACATGTACGGCCCCACGGAGACGACGATTTGGTCTTCAGTCTATCGTGTCACGCACGATCTGGACGGCGTCGCTCCAATCGGCCGTCCCATCGCGAACACCCAATTTTATGTGCTGGATGCGCACCAGCAACTCACGCCATCCGGCGTTCCCGGAGAGCTTTACATCGGGGGCCTCGGATTGGCACGAGGGTACTTCCGTCGGCCCGATCTCACGGCGGAGAAATTTGTAGTCGACTCATTGTCTTGGCCCCACTCTCGACTTGCTCCCGGGGAACACTCACGTCTCTACCGCACCGGCGATTTAGTGCGCTGGCGTTCAGATGGGCAAATGCAATATTTGGGGCGCATGGACAACCAGGTGAAGCTGCGTGGCTTCCGTATCGAACTTGGTGAGATTGAAGCCGTGCTGCTGCGGCACAGCGGAGTACGACAAACCGCGGTCCTGGCGCGCGAAGATACGCCCGGCGATCAACGGCTGGTGGCTTATATCGTTCCTGCCTCGGGCTCGGAAGTGGATGCGGAACTGCTTCGCCAGCATCTGAAGAAGAGTCTGCCGGAATTCATGATTCCGGCGGCGTTTGTCCTCCTCGATGCGCTACCTCTTACTCCCAACGGCAAAATTGACCGGAAAGCTCTTCCGAAACCAGAATACGCGAATCGTACGTCCGGCACGCCCTACGAGGCGCCGCGAACACCTGTCGAAGAGGGGATTTCCTCCATCTGGAGCGAAGTTCTGCGCGTGCCGCAAGTTGGCGCCTGCGACGATTTTTTCGAACTCGGTGGCCACTCCTTACTGGCAACGCAAGTCGTTTCTCGCATCCGCCAGGTGTTCCAGGTGGAGATCCAACTACGCTCCATGTTCGAAGCTCCGACCGTCCGAGGCCTAGCGACCGTGGTTGAAGGTTTGCAACAGCGACAACAGGGCACACTGCCTGCTCTCACTCGCGCGCGTCGCCCGGGCCCACATCCCCTTTCCTTTGCCCAACAACGACTGTGGTTCCTCTCGAAGCTAGAGGGGGAATCCGGTTCTTACAACGTGCCTTGGGCGATTCGGATCGAAGGCGCACTGGATGTACCTGCTCTAGCACGCACCCTGAACGCGATTGTGTGCCGCCATGAGACGCTGCGGACGACATTCAGGGTTGAGAACGAAGAACCCGTTCAGTGGGTTACAGCCGACCTCAAGATCGAACTTCCGCTCGTCGACCTTGCGGATTTACCGGAAGCTGACCGCCTGAACGAAGCAAAGCGGCTGGTGGGCGAAGAGATCAAACGACCGTTCAATCTCGATCATGGACCTTTGTTGCGGGCCGCACTCTTCAAATTGGCCGCGGGAGATCATGCCCTGATTGTGAACCTGCATCACATCATCAGCGACGGCTGGTCGTTGGGCATTCTTTATCGAGAATTCGCGGACCTGTACCGAGCGGAAGTGGCCGGTGAACCCTCATCGTTCAGCGAACTCCCGTTACAGTACGGCGACTATGCGGTCTGGCAGCGCGAAACCTTGCAAGGCGAGATCTTGGAGAATCACCTCGCATATTGGAGGCAGCATCTGGCCTCTGCGCCCGTGCAGTTAGAGTTGCCGACGGACCGCCCGCGACCAGCGCTGCAAAGCTTTAACGGCTCTGTGCTTCGCTGGAAAGCACCAGCCGACCTCATCGTACAACTTAACGCCTTGAGCCGCGCGTCCGGAACTACGCTGTTCATGACCTTGCTGGCGGCGTTCAACGTCTTGCTTGCCAAGTACTCGCGGCAAGAAGACATTGTGGTCGGTACCCCCATCGCCAACCGCAATCGCTCGGAAATCGAAGCTCTGATTGGATTATTCGTCAACACGCTGGTCCTGCGCACGGATCTTTCCGGCGATCCCACCTTCCTGGAGCTGCTCGCGCGAGTGAAAGAGACTTCGCTCGGGGCCTACGCCCACCAGGACATGCCGTTTGAGAAGCTTGTAGAAGAGCTCAAGCCCGAGCGTTCGCTGGGCCACAATCCACTGTTTCAGGTCTTCTTTTCTTTGCAGAATACTCCGCGCCAAGCGGCGGAACTGCCCGGTCTGCGCCTCAGCCCGTTCGAACGAAAAGGCACGACTTCAAAGTTCGACCTGTCGCTGTTCCTTACCGAAGCCCACGACGGGCTGCGTGGTACTTTCGAATTCAACACCGACCTGTTCGACGTTGAGACCATCGAAAGGATGGTGCAGCACTACTTGCATCTGTTGCGTTGCCTGGTAGCGGCACCGGAGCAGCACCTGTCCCAAGTTTCACTCCTTGGTGAGGAAGAACGTCGACAACTGTTAACTAGTTTCAACAATACCGCCGTGCAGTTTCCAACGCCCCTTGTGTTACCTGACTTGCTGGAAGCCCAGGCGGCACGTACGCCAGAAGCTGTCGCTCTGCTGTGCGGTATCAAAAGCTACAGCTATCGAGAATTGCACGAACGCGCAAACCAGGTGGCCCATTTTCTGCAGCAGCAGGGAGTGGGACCCGACGTACCCGTTGCTCTGTGCGTTAACCGCTCGTTGGATCTTTTGTTGGGTGTCCTCGGTATTCTCAAAGCCGGCGGCGCGTATGTGCCCATTGATCCGCTCTATCCAGCCGACCGGGTCGCCATGATTCTGGAAGACGCCAAGGCCCCACTTCTGCTCACGCAGCAAGCGCTGCTCCCGACCCTGCCCCGGCATAAGGCACGCGCGATATGCCTGGACTCCGACCTGGCTGCGATGGCGCGGCAACCCAAGTGGAACCCAGCTCGCGCACTGCAACCCGGCCACTTGGCTTACGTACTGTTCACCTCTGGCTCGACTGGCCGCCCCAAGGGGGTCGCCATTGAGCACCGCAGCGCCGCCACGTTTGGGCACTGGGCAAAGAGCGTCTTCTCGCCCCAAGAGCTTGCAGGCGTGCTGTTCTCGACTTCTATTTGTTTCGATCTCTCGATTTTTGAGATGTTCGTTCCGTGGAGCACAGGCGGCACCGTCATTCTGGCCGACAACGCTTTGCATCTGCCTTCCCTGCCTGCGCGGGAAGAGGTCACGCTCATTAACACGGTGCCGTCGGCAATTGCCGAATTGGTTCGCGTCAACGGTGTACCCGACAGCGTCAGGACCATCAACCTCGCCGGAGAGGCTCTGCCCGACGATCTGGTCCAACAAATTTACGCTCGCACCAAGGTCGAGCGTGTGTACAACCTCTACGGCCCCACGGAAGACACGACTTACTCCACGTACACTCTGGTGCCTCGCGGCCAGCCGGTTACCATTGGAAAGCCGTTGTCCAACACACAAGCCTACGTCCTGGATGCGTCTCACAACCTGGTGCCCGTGGGGGTGCCGGGAGAGTTGTACCTGGCAGGCGATGGGTTGGCCCGCGGCTATTACGGACGTCCGGATCTGACCGCAGAACGCTTTGTTTCCAATCCGTTTTCTGTTGAGGACAGCGCTACTGCTACCAACACCCGAATGTATCGGACTGGCGACTTGGTGCGCTGGCATGCCAACGGCCAATTGCAATATTTGGGACGCATGGACCATCAGGTTAAGCTGCGCGGGTTCCGTATTGAACTGGGCGAAATCGAAACCGTGCTTTCGCGGCATCCGGGCGTCCGGCAAGCGGTTGCGATGGTGCGCGAGGATGTACCGGGCGACAAGAGACTGGTTGCGTATCTTGCTTTGCAGCTGGATCTGGACGTTTCCTCGGCAGATCTGCGAGCACACCTGCAGCTCTCGGTACCTGGGTACATGATTCCTGCCTCTTTCGTATTCCTGCCTTCCCTACCACTTACTCCGAATGGCAAGATCGACCGGAAGGCACTGCCCACGCCAGAACGCGACAACGCGTCGATTCGCGGCCAGCGCGTTGCTCCCCGAAATGATCTTGAATTCCTTCTCTTCAAGATATGGGCGAAGCTGCTAGGCACGGAAGCTATCGGGATCCATGACAACTTTTTTGAGTTGGGAGGCCATTCACTTCTGGCCGCCCGCATGGTGCGAGAAGTACAAAGGTTGACGGGTAAGGAGATACCCCTCTCGCTGCTATTCCAGGGCGCGACCATTGAGGCACTAGCCAAGGCAATGGAAGTCGGCGAAGAGTTTCCTCCTTGCCCAACGGCGCTCGAAATCCAGGAAGGCACGACTGGAAAGCCCTTCTTTGCCGTAGTCACACCTGGCGTCAATGCGCTTGGATACGTTGCCTTGGCGCGTCACTTGGGCAAGGACCAGGGGCTTTACAAACTGCAAAAGCACGCAACCGTTCCACGGGGAGAGCCATACAGCCCCGAAGCGCTTCAATCCCTCGCCGTAGATTGTGCCCGCGCCATGCGAGAAATTCAGCCGGTAGGACCGTATTACCTGGGGGGCATGTGTTTGGGCGCGCGCATCGCCTACGACATTGCACGCATCCTCGAGTCGCAAGGTGAGGAAGTGGCTCTCCTGGTCATGCTGGACACTTGGGCGCTCGAACACACGCAGGTCCGGAGCCTAGGGACAATCGCTTACTACATTCTGCGCTGGAAACAGTTCCGCCGGAAGAGTTGGGAACAAGAGCAGCAGGAGGCTGCCGCCGTCCTGCGGAGGAGAGTTCTTCGGCTGCGTGGAGCTTCCGCACTCACCACTACCAAGAACGGTGCAGCCATGCAGCAGAAACATACTTGGACTCAGTTCTATTGGCCGGAAAACTTCGTCTTACCTAGTTACCGGGGAAACATTACATTGTTCAAGCGAGCAAAACAGCCGTTTTATTATGTGCGGGATCCCCTCATGGGCTGGGGAAAGAGAACTTCAGGAAAGATCGAGAGTTTTGAACTCCACGGACCGCACGGCCTGCTTTTGCGCGAGCCTTACGTCCAAGAACTTGCTAAACTCTTGTCGCAGGCGCTAGCAAGGCAGTCGGGCCAGAAAGATCGGGAAGTCTCTGGTACCAAGCCTACGGCTGCCAGCGACCCTGTAACGGTCGGTTGTTCCACTTAGCCATCCGGAGCGTATTTTTTCGAACGTAGGACGTGCGCATGAAACCCCTCAACCGCTCGACCGTTCAGCGTAGTCCGCTGACTCTTAACATCCACAACGCGCCAGCACAGCTGGGCATGGCGCAAAGAACTTCGTTGCCGGATACTGAATGCACTTTGTGGTTGGCTGAAACTGAGAGCTCGAATTCGCTTTCCGACTGGGAGGCATTGCTTGGATCGGATGAACGGGAACGCGCGCACCGCTTCCATTTTCCAGAGGATTGGCGACGCTATGTATATGGCCGAGGGCTGCTGCGCTGGCTGCTGGGGTCGTATTTAGGGCTCGATCCTGCTTGGTTGAAATTTACTTATTCGGAGCATGGGAAGCCGGAACTGGCAGCGGGGCTTTCTGCTCGGCCTCTTCATTTCAATCTATCGCACTCTGGAGCGAAGCTCCTTCTGGCTTTTGCCTGGGATCGCCGGGTGGGCGTTGATATTGAGCAAATCACCGGCAACCGAGATTTAGAACAAATCGCTAACCGTTTTTTTTCGCCTGCCGAACGGGCCGCACTGCAAGCTCTGGATGGTGACACCCGCAAAGAGGCCTTCTACCTCTGTTGGAGCCGCAAGGAAGCATTCTTGAAGGCCATGGGAGGTGGATTGTCGATGCCTCTCGATCAGTTCGATGTGATGGTACATCCGAGGCAGCCTGCAGCGCTGCTCGCTACGCGCCCCGACTCGGAAGAAGCTTCACGCTGGGAAATGCACGGCCTTGATGTCGGGCTCGGGTATGCAGCGGCGATCATAGTCGAACGCTGAACTTGTAATGTTTCGTAAGCGTTGTCGTACATTTGCCCCCCGCGCCCCAACCGTTTACGATGTTTCTCCATGAGATTCCGCGCCTCTCGCCTCTGTCTTTTGCCTGGCCTGTTGCTTATCACCCTTACATCAGCCACGACCCTGCTCGGCCAAGTAACCCGGCAATCCCCGTCTCCACAAGAACAGCGGACTGCCCGATACATCGAGTCCGTGCGACAGCAGCCCTCCCTGCTGTTGGCAGTTCTGCGGGCGATGCCTAAGGGCGGCGACTTGCACAATCACCTTTTCGGGGCAATCTACGCTGAAAGCTTTATCGACTATGCAGCTGCGGATGGCCTTTGTGTTGATCGGATCACGTCGCAGCTAATAGTCGGGCGTTGTGAGCCTTGCGACAAATACACGAATAAGCCCGCTGTGAAATGCGCCTATGCGGACCACGTTTTGTACAACTCCATGCTGGACGCGTACTCGATGAGGAACTGGAGCCACGGAGAAGAGTCGGGGCACGACCATTTCTTCGCATCGTTCGACAAGTTCGGGCCAGCTACGGCGGGCCGCATCGGCGACATGCTGGCAGAAGCAGCGTCGCGCGCCGCCGCAGACCATCTGCAGTATCTGGAACTGATGCATACGGCGGACGGCATGAACGCTGCCGCGCTGGGTGCCAAGAACGGGTGGAACTCCGACTTCGCAACTCTGCGGCAGCAGTTTTTGGATGGCGGATTACGGGACATCGTCGCCTCCACACGACAGACACTGGATGCGGACGAGAAGCGCAGAGCTGAGTTGCTGCATTGCGAAACACCGCAGGCTGACGCTGGCTGCGGGGTGACAACACGATATCTCTATCAGGTGCTGCGCGGATTACCCAAAGAACAAGTGTTCGCTCAAATACTTCTGGGTTTCGAATTGGCGAAGGCCGATCCTCGATTTGTCGGGCTGAACCTGGTGATGCCGGAAGATTGGTACGTGCCAATGCACGACTTCCCCCTGCACATGAAAATGCTGGGGTTTCTTCGGGAGCAATATCCTGGCGTGCATTTGAGTTTGCATGCGGGGGAGCTTGCCATGGGACTCGTTCCTCCCGAGGGCCTACGCTTTCATATTCGGGACTCGATCGAGATTGCACACGCGGAACGTATCGGCCACGGTGTGGACGTAACGCGGGAGGACAATGCGGTCGGCCTCTTGAAGGAAATGGCGGAGAAGAACGTATTGGTTGAAATCTGCCTCACCAGTAACGACGTGATACTAGGCGTGAAGGGAGCGCAGCACCCTTTGCATGCTTATCGAAAATACGGCGTTCCGGTAGCGCTAGCAACAGATGATGAGGGCGTCTCTCGCGCGGACATGACTGCTGAATATGTACGGGCCGTCGAAGATCAAGGGTTAACGTACGGCGAGTTGAAGGCCATGGCTCGCAACAGCCTGGAGCACAGTTTCTTGTCAGGAAAGAGTCTGTGGGCGAATGGCAAGAGCTTTCAGCGCGCCTCCGGTTGCGGCAAGGATGCCGCGAGTGCGGCACATATCTCCGCTGGGTGCGAAGCGTTCCTGAAGCAGAATGAAAAGGCCGCAACGCAATGGCAGCTAGAGCGGGCATTCTCAGAATTTGAGAAGAGCTTCTAGATCGCGGCAGAAGACACATCTATGAAACAAGACTGGTTCTACAAAGCTAAAGAGGCTGCTGAGTTTCTGCTGTCGCGGACTTCACTGCGGCCCCGGATCGGCCTCGTGCTGGGATCGGGACTGGGCGCGTTTGCAGACGACCTCTCCGATGCGGTACGAATTCCCTATGCGGAGATTCCCTTCTTCCCGCGTTCGACGGCCGTTGGACATGCGGGGACAATGGTCATTGGCTCGGCCGGCGGCGTCCCGGTTGCGACTATGCAGGGGCGCGTGCATCTCTACGAAGGCTATTCGGCGCAAGAAGCGGCGCTACCGATGCGCGTGCTGGGACGGATGGGCATCAAGACTGCGATCCTCACCAACGCGGCGGGCGGCATCAATTTGGAGTATGGGCAAGGCGCACTCGTAGTGCTTCGGGATCACATCAATCTGCAGGGCCAGAACCCGCTGACAGGCTCGAATGATGACCGCTTCGGGCCACGCTTCCCCGATATGTCGGAAGCGTATTCGAAGGCCTATCGGAAACTTGCAATCGCCGGGATGGAGCGTTTGGGAATTCCTCCGCATGAGGGCGTTTATGCGGGATTGCTGGGTCCGAGCTATGAAACGCCAGCGGAGATTCGATACCTGCGCACGATCGGAGCGGATTTGGTCGGAATGTCAACCGTGGCGGAAGTGATCGCCGCGCGGCACATGGGGATCGAGGTTCTGGCGATTTCTTGCGTGACCAACATGGCAGCAGGCGTTCTGGATCAGCCGATTCATCATCAAGAAGTTTTGGATACGGGTGAACGGGTGAAAGGCCAGTTTGTGGCGCTGTTGCGCGGGGTGCTGGGAAAGATGGCGGCCAGCTTTTAGCCTCTGATCACATCCGAGAGTTCAAAGGGGATGGAGCGACCGCTCCATCCCTCTTTCTCTTAGAACTTCAATTTCAATCCCAACTGGATCACGCGAGGTCCGCCCCCGCCGAGGCCGGGGTTGCCCTGAGCTACGTCCGGAGTTTGTGTGATGAGTCCAATACGACAAGGTGGCCCAGAACTTGGTGCTGGATCGCAGACCTTGACTCCATTTTCGTCAAACCCGGGCGTTATCGTGTTGTTGGGTAGAGACAAATTGGGGTGGTTGAAGATGTTGAACAACTCCGCTCGAAATTGAAGAGCAAGGCGCTCGGTGATTTGTGTCTGCTTATTGAGGGAGAAGTCAGCATTCCAATAACGCGGGCCGTAAAAGGCGTCGCGCCCTAAATTTCCAAAAGTTCCTGGCTGAGGCTGAGTAAATGCTAAAGGATTGAAGTAGCCGGTCGAGGCAGTCCAATTCGGCAAAATCGGATTCACGCC
>JANXUC010000139.1 GCA_025352065.1 Acidobacteriaceae bacterium
CTCCTCCAAAAAATAGCCGAAGCCGCCCGCGCCGGAATCGACTACATTCAGCTCCGCGAAAAAGATTTGCCCATAAGAGACTTAGAAGAACTTGCACGACAAGCTATCCGGATACTCAGAGAAATCCAATCCCCGCTCGAAACTCGAAACCCGAAACTCGAAATCAAGCTTTTAATCAACTCCCGCACCGACATCGCCCTAGCCACAGGAGCCGATGGCGTCCACCTCCGCTCCGACGACATCTCCCCAGTCGAAGTACAAGCCATAGTCTCCGCGTCAACTCGAAACTCGAAACTGGAAACACGAAACTTCCTCATCGGCGTTTCCTGCCACTCCATAGAAGAAGTCCGCCGAGCGGCACACGATGGCGCCAGCTTCGCGGTCCTAGCTCCAGTTTTCGGAAAAGTAACGCAAGGAAGAGATGCCCCGCAGATTCAACCGTTGGGGACAGACGCACTTAAGGCAGCCTGCCAAAGCTCACTCCCGGTTTTCGCGCTAGGCGGAGTAACGCTCGCAAACGCTCAGTCCTGCCTCAAAGCCGGAGCCCAAGGTATCGCCGGAATCCGTCTGTTCCAAAAAAACAACATCGAAGAAGTTGCTCGCGAGCTCAGATCTTGATCTCGCCTAAGTCATAAACACAAAGGGTGCCCCGTCCTTCTTTCGCGCACTTGCGAAAGAGGGCGGGCAGCAACAACCTCAACTCGCCGCTTTTCGAGCTTTCTTTGTTGGCAAACGCTACTCTCCATCCGTCGCGGGCTTCACCAGCCATTTCAGCAGCATGTTCACCACGCTCAACACGATCCCGCCGATGAATGCCGCCCAGAATCCCCTTATTGCAAATCCCGGAACAAACATCGAGGCCAGCTTCAGCATAAACGCGTTAATCACAAACCAGAACACGCCGAGAGTCACAATCGTTAACGGGAACGTCAGGACTTTCAGCACTAAACCAATCGTCGCATTCACAAATCCAATGACCAATGCCGCCAGCAGCGACGCCACCACACCATGTACGTAGAATCCCGGAACAACCTGAGAAACCAGCCAGACTGCCAGGGCGCTCACAATCCAGTTCACAATTAGTCGCATAAAGTTGCTCTCCACTCACGCAAAACCAAGATTTTCTAACTTACCCCAACCGGAACCGCCTTCGCCGCTGGCGGCAACGACTCAAAAACTTCCTCCGCCCGCTGCAGCGCCTCCTGCACGTTGTCGCAGAAGTTCTCTTTCCCAATCAACTCCTCAAATTCCGCCTGATGAATCAACTGCCGAGGCTGTTCCCGCGCCCCGCACAAGATCAGCGTCCGCTTGGTAGCATGCAGAAGTTTCGCAAGTTCCTCCAGCGCAAATAATCCGGTCGCATCAATTGCTGTCATATTCCGTAAACGCAACACTACCACAGGCGGAAGCTGGTGCAGATTCTCCGTCACCGCTGCAATCTTATCCGTCGCTCCAAACAAAAACGGCCCGTGGATCCGAAAAATCGTCGCATAGTACGGAATATCTTTGTCTTGCAGTATATGAGCTCGACCGTCTTCCACATAGTCGTCGGTCACCTGTGCCACGGTCGTCGTATTCGCTACGCGTCCGATAAACAGCAGCGCCGCTAAAATCATCCCCGCTTCCACCGCTACCGTCAAATCCGCGAATACCGTCAGCGCAAACGTCACCAGCCAAATACTGATGTCCGTCTTCGTCAACCGCAGCAGCCCCGGAATCTCGCGCCACTCACCCATGTTGTACGCCACCATGAGCAGGATTCCCGCCAGCACTGCCAGCGGAATGTAGCTGGCTAACGGCGCCGCGAAGAGCAGCACACACAGCAGCGTAACCGCATGAATGATTCCCGCCACCGGCGTTTGCGCTCCAGCACGAATATTGGTGGCTGTGCGGGCAATCGCTCCCGTCGCAGGCAGACCGCCAAACATCGGCGACACAATATTCGCCACGCCCTGCGCCATCAGTTCCACATTCGGATTGTGGCGATCATTGCTCATCCGATCCGCTACCACCGCCGACATGAGCGACTCAATCGCGCCCAACATCGCAACCGTCACGGCTGGCCCCAGCAACCCATGAATCAGTTCCGCGTGAAATCGCGGAATCTCGAAGTGCGGCAACCCGCTCGGAATCCCTCCAAAGCGCGTCCCAATCGTCTCCACCGGCAGCTTCAGAAAATACACCGCCGCAGTGCCCGCTACCAAAACAATAATAGGTCCGGGAATGCGATTTGATATCATGCGACAAAGAATCAAAATCACCAGCGTCAGCACTGCCAAAGTCGTCGCTTCGTAGCTCAGCGTCTTAAAGTGCTGCCCAATCGACTCCATCCGTAGCCAAAACACGCCGGGAACCTTATCGATCTGCAATCCAAAAAAATCCTTCAGCTGCGTGCTGGCAATCAACACCGCGATTCCATTTGTGAAACCAATCACAATCGGCCTGGGGATAAACTTCACCGCCGTGCCCATCCCCGTCGCGCCCATGATCACCAGCAGCACGCCCGCCATCACGGTACACAAAAACAGCCCTTCCACGCCATGCGCCGCAACAATGCCCGCCACCACAACTACGAACGCTCCCGTCGGGCCACCAATCTGCGTGCGGGATCCGCCCAGAAGTGAAATAAGGAATCCCGTCACCACCGCACAATAGATCCCGGCCTGCGGCGAGAGTCCCGACGCAATGGAAAACGCCATCGCCAACGGCAAGGCCACCAGACCCACCGTTATGCCAGCCACCAGGTCACGCAAGAATTTCTGAGAAGTATACCCACGCAGGCTAAGGATGGACTTCGGCAGCCAGCGCTCTTCTAAAGCAGGGTCCATCCCTCCATACTATTCCTGCCCTGCCGCCCCTTAAAGGGCCCGGAGCGTTTCTTAGCTAAACTAGTTAGGTCTCACTCGGATCGCAGGAATCTTCTTTGGTCATTATCGTGATGGGCGTAGTCGGTGTTGGCAAGACCACGGTGGCAAGCCGCCTGGCCCAGGAACTCGGCTGGCAGTTCCTCGATGCCGACTCGTTCCATTCTCCCGCGAACATTGCAAAGATTTCAGCCGGCATCCCGCTCAATGACGCCAATCGCGCACCCTGGCTGCAATCGCTCCACTCCGAAATCCAACGCTGCTTTTTGGAACATCAACACGCCGCTCTTGCCTGCTCGGCACTCAAGCAAAGCTATCGCGATCAACTAACATCCGGTCTCGATACCGAACACAACGTCGTGAAGTTCGTCTACCTTAAAGCCCACCCCGATGTCATCCAACCCCGCCTGCTGCAACGCCACGGCCATTTTGCCAACCCAGATCTTCTCCCCAGCCAACTCGAAACCATGGAAGAACCCTTCGATGCCATCACAGTAGACGCGGACAATTCCGTCGAACAAATCGTCAAAGAAATTCGCCGCCACCTCAAGCTCTAGGAAATGTCTGCGCAAGTTGCCTCGGGTAGCCGCTGCGCCCCGATTTCCCTTCCCAATCCCCACTCACCAAAATTCTTGTCAAGCCCCCTAAACCCCCCAATTCCCCGCAACCCACTCATTCCATTCATGAAATAGATCGCAAGATTTTGGCGGACTACCCCCCTCCAAATTGATATAATGGAAGTAGAGAGTAAATTCTCGCAAAATTCAAAGGGCCGTGATGCGATTCCGCGCATCCGGCCCTTTTCTTGTCTCAAAAGGAGACCCCGTGAACTCGACCAACCGTCTCACCGACCCCAAACAACGCGGCGACTGGGCCGAACTCACCTTCATGGCCCGCGCCGCCCGCGAAGGCCTCCTGGTCTCCCGCCCTTTCGGCGAGTGCCGCTACGACGTCGGCGTCGAGTACAACGGCAACCACAAACGCGTCCAGGTAAAATCCTCCCTCCACCGACGACGCAACCGCTCCTACTGCCTCCACGTCCGCTCCACCAACCGCCAACCCTACCACCCCGCCGACATCGACTTCCTGGCAGCCTACTTAATCCAAGTCGACCAATGGTACATTCTACCAGTAGAACAACTCTGGACCCCCAACGGCCCCATCAGCGCCCTCCACATCACCCCAGAAGGCAAACAACAAAAGTGGAAAGACTATCTCGAAGCCTGGCATCTACTGCGCGGAGAAAAACACCGGTCACATAGTTCAAGATGAAATTTGTCATTCCGAAGCGCAGTGAGGAATCTGCTCCTGCTCTTCGCCTGACGGAATAAGCGCTCAATGTAGGGCGGACACTCTTGTCCGCCGCTGTTGAAGTTGATCTTGAAGTTGAAGTTGATCTTGAAGTTGACGCCGCCCATGTAGGGCGAGCATTCCTGCTCGCCGCCCGGCAGATAGTTGAAGACCTGATTAGCGAAGAGCGTCAAGGATGGCATTCTCGATGCGAACTCCACGACGTTTGAAACCAAGGAGAAGCACCATCTCTGACACGATTTCTTCGTCTGTTCGAAGAAGACCATCGGACTTGATCCACTGCACAAGCTGTTTCAGTTCTTGTCGAGTGTATTGGGAAATAGAGGTCTTGAGTGGGATTCCGGGGCGCTGGCTGCGTTCTAGTCTGACCTCATTGCTTCCATTTGTTTGCTGATTCTCGCTAGCCGGAGGAAAACTCCCCGTTAAAGGATCAGGCACCCCATCGTCAAGCTTATCGGCATATTCAACAGCGTCCTTGAAGGCAGCGAGTGTCCGGTCTACTTCTTGTGCTCTGCGCATGAACCAATCTGTCGACCAAATGCGATGAAATCGCCAACCGAGGTTTTCAAGCTGCTGCTGGCGAAGACGGTCGCGATCACGGGCTGTGTAGCTGGAGTGGTAGCTTGCCCCGTCGCACTCAATCGCCAGAACAAAGCGTCCCGGCTTACGGGGGTGCTCTGCAACCAAATCAATTCGATATTGCGAAGCACCTACTTGGTGGATAAGCTTCAGTCCTTGACTGGTCAGAACATCAAAAATCTCTTGCTCGAACGAATTCGGAGCCTCTCCTGTAATTTCGACTTCGGACAAACGTTTTCCGTTTGTTGAAGCATAGAGTATGTAGTCGCGAAGCAGCTCCGTTCCGCTGCCCTTCCGTACGCGTGAAAGGTCGATATCCAGATGGCTAAAAGAAGAAACCAGCGTGACTGATTCGCGTGCACGTGTCACCGCTACATTTAGTCTTCTTCGACCACTTTCCGGCATCAACGGGCCGAAGCGCAACGGTAGATCGCCTGCTCGATTCTTCCCGTATCCGACGCTTATGATGATCGAGTCTCTTTCGTCGCCCTGCACACGCTCAAGATTTTTCACAAAGAATCTCTCGGCCCGACTGGCATCGAAAAATGAAGCCAGTTCCCGATGCTCCCCAAGTGCTTGATCCAATGCCGCTTGGACTCGGTTCATGTGGGAGATGCCCATCGTAATCACGCCGAGAGTTTTCTCTGGCTTTCTGCGAGCATGATCGATCACAAGGCGCACTACTTCTCGAACCTCAGCAGCGGAACTCTCCTCCTGACCGTCAATCCCCAGAGACTGCTCGACTAGAACATGCTTCACCGCAGCGACGCCGCCTGGACCCGGGAAAGTCACGAGTCGGTTGTCATAGATTCGCCGGTTAGAGAAGCTGATGAGCGCCTCATCGCGGCTTCGATAGTGCCAATTGAGGTAAAAGTTTCGCGCAAACGGAATCGCGATATTCAGGAGACTCTCAAAACCCTCCGTCGCAGAATCTTCATCCTCGGGAATATCTTCATCGGCGGCAAAGAATGTTGTTGGCGGCAACTGATGCTCATCGCCGGCCACAATCAGATATGTTCCTCGAAGAATTGCTGGTATCGCATCCTCCGGCAATACCTGACTGGCTTCATCGAAGATAACGAAATCAAAGTGGCGTTTGCCGCCATCCAGGAGCTGGCTCACCGACAAAGGACTCGCCATCCAGCACGGGCAAACCGCAGTAAGAACATTTGCAGTCTCGCGGAACATTCGTCTTAACGGGATGTGCTTTCGCGACTTCTGGGCCTCCTGGCGAATAAGGTGCTCTTCTGCAGGGTAGTTGTTCATCGCGGTGACTGCATGCACTGCATGTGACCGTCGGACCCGGTCGGCCGCAACTTCAATACGTTGTTCGTCTGCCATCAGGAAGTCGTTCACAAAGCCGTTATGGATAACCCCGTTGAAACCCAACACCTCTACATCAGTCCGACTGGCGGCATCAATTACCGAGGCATACCACGCGTATTCGAACATCCCCGGCCAAAGGCTCGGCGGCGGTTGCTGTTGGCGGATTTCCTGAACCAAGTTAGCAGCGCCAAAATCTGCGAGTTTCTTTTCGATCATAATAAGCTTGGGAATCAGCTGCGGCGTGCTCTTATCTTCATCAAGGCGCTTTAAGAATGTGTCGAACTGAAGGAGAGTCGAGAGCGCCAGGTCGCGATTGGGAAACACCCGACACCATACATCTAGGCTATGGGGGAACTTGGCGGCAACGCGTGCGTGAAGTTCGGGGTCCCGCAGGCCCCGCGGAAGGGAGCCCTCCTCTGCAGATGTCTTCCACTGCTCGCGGTCTCTCATCGCTTTGTTCAACTCGTTCAGAAGATCTTTCGCACTGACTTTTCCTGCTCCCCGCAGCTCTAGAATCTCGCGCCGAGCCTTGCGGTAAGCAGGATTAGTGCACCACGCCCAGAATGTCGCGAGGATGCCAGTGGCCGCGCCTGATAACGCTTTCGATAGAGCTGGCAAATCGCGCTGGTAAACATCCTCTCGGTAGAGCTGCAATGTGTCTCGGACAGAGGCAACAAGGTTACACATGCGCTGCCCTGCGGAGATCGACTCCGGAATTTGAAGATGTGTCTCATTAACGATCGTCTTAAGAGACTCTACCCACTCCGGCCACGTCTCGCGGATATCTAGAGCAAGCAGTTCAGAGATATCTTGAACCGCGCGGCCGTCTGGTAGAACCGCGCCAGTCCATGGTGACAGGTCCGAGCGCAGAAACAGGGTTGGGAGGCCTGCAGCTTCTTTCAATCCGTCTCGGATTTGCGTCGCCGCTGCTGTGGTTATTTCCGCTAACTCCGCGCCCCTCCAGCGAGTAGTCGAGCTGAGTGTTCGGGAAAGGCGCAGCAGACTCCCCTGTAAATTAAACAAGCTCTCACGTACTGGCTCTCGCAATCGATGAATACGTTCAACGTGGGCGTTGAGGCGGGATCTCCGTTCGACGAGTTTCTCATGAAGAGGCCCACATTCCACCGGCGGGGAACTGCGTAGGCGAAGTAGTGTCCGCTCGATTTGCTGCATAACCTTCTTCGGTGAAATGGAAGCACCGTGAAGATCAATCGCCAAATGATCGAGGCCCACCGCTTTGAGTCTCTGCATCACGACTTCGAGAGCGGCGCGTTTCTCCGCAACGAAGAGCACGCGTTTCCCCGCTGCGGCCAAGGATGCAATCAGATTTACGATAGTCTGACTTTTGCCAGTGCCGGGCGGACCGTGGATTACTGCCGTCTGGCCAGCACCGATTCCAGCTATAGCGCACTGCTGACTTGAATCGGCGTCCAACACCATAAACTCGCTCTCTGGTGGTGTCCGGTCGATTTCTTTCGGATCAAAATCCTTCTGCGCGGTGATGACCGCGTTCTTCGCTGCGACATCTCCGGCCATCGCAGCGACAACGTCGTGTCCGGTTAACTGATTGCCCAGTTCCTGCAAGTCCTTCACCATTGCCATTTTCTGGAATGCGAAGTTGCCCAACACGAAACTCTGCCGTATTCCAAAGCCCTTGATTTCGGCTGCCAGCCGTGAAAGTTCCGCAAAGAAAGGTTCCGGGTCAAGGCTCTCGTTCTCATCGGCATTCGAAAGGTGCGGCAACAACTCATCTGGCTCGATTATCAATCCATGCTCGACTTTGAGGGCGTGTAGTAGAACGAGGTTGATCTGCGGATCGCCAGCTCGGCTGATATGGAATGACTGACCGGCGGTACCTTTAGCTTCGAGTGCGACGGGTAAGAGCAAGACTGGTGATTCGACGTCACGGCCCCCATCAGGCGCAGGCCAAGTGGCCATTCCCGTTCCTAAAAAAAGCGTTTGGAGGCCTTTTTCTTCCAGATTCGCCATCGCTCGACGAGCAATGTTGACGAAACGTGCATCACGAGCATGCGCATCTTCTTCGGCCCCTTGAAGAAGCCTACTAATCGAAACAGGACGACCCGACAACAGACTATCGAGGTGCGTGAGGTCGGCAGAGGATAGGTCGATGGTGCCGGACTTAAGGTGCCGAAAGTAGAGAAGATTATTCCGGCGGGACATGTCAATGAGTCGGTTGACCCACGACTGACGAGCTGCCGCGACCAAGCGAACTCTCGCATCAGTCGCCGAATTCGGGGCATCGGTGCCCGAGACTTCCGGGTTCGTGCTATGTGATTTGTCCATCCGGCTCTCGCGCATAGTAGCGCAAACCTAAGCGCCTGAGCAAACAATTCCGTTTCTGGAGCGAATGGCCGGATGATTAAGTTTCTATAACCAAAGGAAAAGGCCCCATTCTTTTCAGAATGGAGCCTTTATTTAAGCCGGCAACGACCTACTCTCCCACACACTTACGCGTGCAGTACAATCGGCCCTGCGGGGCTTAACTTCCGTGTTCGGGATGGGAACGGGTGGAACCCCCGCGGTATGGTCACCGACAACTTGCGGCGTGAATTCAACCAACGCCTAACTTGTCGTGCTTATCTTTCGTGCAATCTGTCAAAGAGCACAAACCTAAGAGGACGAAGCCTCACAACTGAATAGATTGGGACTGCTAAATATCTTTCAAAAGGCTTGATGATCCTGTTATGCGAACCGCACCGTGCGCAGATTCTCGCACAGCAAAACTACGTAAACAGGATCGGCGTGTATGAAGCTTGTCAGTTCTTTCTTTTGTCTTCGCTCAGGTTCTAGCCGAAGCCAGAAGACCAGAGCCGACAGCATTCATGCGCCAAGTAAATTTTATGGTCAAGCCGAACGGGCGATTAGTACTGGTGAGCTACACGCATCACTGCGCTTCAACCTCCAGCCTATCAACCAGGTGGTCTACCTGGGCCCTTCATTACCCTTAGGGTTGGGAGATCTCATCTTGAGGAGCGTTTCACGCTTATATGCATTCAGCGTTTATCGCAACCGAACTTCGCTAACCAGCCGTGCCATTGGCATGACAGCTGGAATACAAGAGGTTCGTCCATCCCGGTCCTCTCGTACTAAGGACAGGCCCTCTCAAATCTCCTGCGCCCACAACAGATAGGGACCGAACTGTCTCGCGACGTTCTGAACCCAGCTCACGTACCGCTTTAATAGGCGAACAGCCTA
>JANXUC010000154.1 GCA_025352065.1 Acidobacteriaceae bacterium
CAATTCGGTGACGACGACGCGGTGCACGAATGCGTCGAGGCCCGTGAGGACGCTGCGAATGAGGTCGTGCGTCATCGGGCGCGGCGTGGCAACTTTTTCGATTTCAAGCGCGATGGCGTTGGCTTCAAACACGCCTACCCAGATCGGCAAGAGGGTTTCGCTTCCAACATCCTTCAGGATCACGATGGGCAAGTTCGTGACTGGATCCATCATCAAGCCCCGTATTTTCATTTCAACTTCCATGTGGATTTCCTTGAGTTTCCGTAACCAGTTCGCCTACTAGACTGTTCGGGAATGCCGCGGTGACACAAGTTGATGCGTAGCTGCCGATCAACAACGTCACATCTTCCGGTGCGGTGAAGTTCAGCGTCATGTTTTGCGAAGTGCGACCAACCCACTGTTTGCGTGTTTCATTCTTCGCTTCGATCATGACTTCAAGAGTCTGACCGACTCGCTTTTTGTTTCGCACGAGCGAAATCTGCTTTTGCTTATCCATCAAGACCACAAGACGTCGCGACTTCTCTGCATCCGGAAGCGCGTCCGGCAGGTTCAATGCCGGCGTATTCGGGCGCGCCGAATACGTGAACGTGAAAACACTGTCATAGCCGACGGCATCGAGCAGGGAGAGGGTTTCTTGGAAATCTACTTCCGTTTCGCCGGGGAAGCCAACAATCATGTCGGACGTAAGACTGATGTCGCGTTTCGCGGCTTTGATCCATACGATGCGTTCCAAATACTGTTCGCGCGTGTAGAGACGCTGCATGGCGTCGAGCATGCGCGTCGAACCGCTCTGCACCGGCAAATGAACGTGATCGCAGAGCGTTGGCGTGGAGTCGATCGCCTCGACTATGTCTCGGCCAAAATCGCGGGGATGCGAAGTGGTGAAGCGAACTCGTTTGAGGCCTGCTACTTCTCCAACCGCTCGCAGGAGTTCCGCGAAAGTCTTTTTCCCGGAAGGATCGCTGTACGAATTTACGTTCTGCCCGAGAAGCTGCACGTCGGTGTAGCCGAGATCGGCCATCTGCCGCGCCTCGGCCAGCACGGAATCCGAAGTGCGGCTGCGTTCCTTGCCGCGCGTGTAAGGCACAACACAGAAGGCACAGAACTTATCGCAACCTTCGATGATCGTGATATATCCACGATGGGCGTTCGTGCGAGCAGTGAATTCCGTTTCAAAACACTCATCGGTTAGGCGGTCGTCCAAACCAGTGGCGCGATGCCCTGTTTCAAGTTGAACCAGCATCTGCGGCAGGTTGCGGTAAGAGGCCGATCCGCAAACCAGGTCTACGTAGGGTGCGCGCTCGAAAATCTGAGCGCCCTGCTGCTGAGCGACGCAGCCGAGCACGCCGAACTTCTTGCCTTGCTTCTTATACTTCTTGAAATCGTTCAGGCGGTTGAAGACTTTCTGTTCCGCCTTATCGCGAATGGAGCAGGTATTGTAGAGGACTAGGCCAGCCTCTTCGACGCTCTCAACCTGGCGATAGCCCTCCTGCATCAGCGTGCCAACGACCTTTTCCGAGTCGTGGGCATTCATCTGGCAGCCGAAGGTTTCGAGGTAAAACGTCTTGCCGGGCTCCATGCTCATAGAGCCAGTATATCGCGGATCGGGGCTGCGAGATCGTGCGGCGACAGGCCTTGCTCCTCTGAGATCGGGACTCGCGTATACTGCTTTTTCCTGGAAACCCTATGGCGAGTGTGCGGCTTCCGTGGTTCGTATTTGCGGCGATTCTATTGGGCGCTTCGATTTCATGGTGGCATGCTTATCCCGAGCTGCCGGAGCGTGTGGCTTCACACTTCAACGGCGCAGGCGTGCCGAATGGCTGGATGACTAAGGATCAGTTCTTTACCCTGAGTGCATTCCTGGTTGCGCTGGCAATCTTCACCGGACTCCTTCCCCCTTTCCTGATTTCTAAGATGAACCCGTCCTTGATCAATTTGCCCAACAAGGAGTACTGGCTGGCGCCGGGGCAGCATGATGCAACCGTGGCATACTTTCGGTTGTGGTTTGCCTGGTTTGCTTGTGGATTGCTCTTCTTCGTCGCGTTGGTTTCTACGGGTGGTGGTGGAAAGCAACCGCAGCGCGTCACCCAGGCTCCCGAATGGCCCGTTCATCGCTTTGCTGTTGGGATTTCTTGTTTTTACGGCAGGATGCATCGTCGCGTTGCATCGTCGATTTTCGAATACTGAAGCCGACAACGTGAATTAGCGCTGGCCGGCGACTAAGTCTAGAAAATATTGGTGGACCGCTTTGTCGTCACTCATTTCCGGATGAAACGTACCTGCCATGGTCTTCCCTTTTCGCACCAGCACTGGATCCGTTCCTTCCGTCCCTAGAACTTCAATACCTTCGCCGACATGAACGATTTTTGGCGCTCGAATGAAGACCATCTCAATCGGCTTGTGGTTAAAAACGCCTTCGCGAATCGAGCTTTCCAACTGGCGTCCATAGGCATTGCGGCGTACGCGGATGTCGAGCGCACCGAGTCCCACTTGCGGAGGGTTTTCAACTTCTTTGGCGAGCAGGATGCAACCTGCGCAGGTGCCAAATGCGGGCTTTTCAGTGACGAACTGTTTTAACTTAGCAAAACCTTCATCGCCCAGCAGCTTGAGGAAAGTTCCCGATTCGCCGCCAGGAATAACCAGACCATCCATGGCATCGAGTTGTTCGGGCTTCTTCACCAACGTGACTTCGGCGCCGAGTTGTTCCAGGCGTCTCCGGTGGGCGTCGAAATCGCCCTGTAGAGCTAAGACTCCAATTTTCATGCTGATTTGATTTTACGGGAAACAGGCTCGTTCACGGTCTGGCGAAAACAGCTTGAATTACGCGTGCACGATTCTCCTGCAGGTTGCGCATCACATTCTGAAAACACTGCGGAGCGCGCTCTCCCAGAATCAAGTTCAAGCCCAGAGGGCTGGGAGTGGATTCTCGCAAGGCTGCGATGCGCGCCAAAAACCACTTCTGCGCGTGCTCGCTGGCGTCAATCCATTTGATTTGCCTGAATTCCGCAGATGTAATGTTTTCCTGTACTACCTCCGGCGTCGACAAATAGCTAAAGCTAGCCTCGGATGCCCACGGTACTGGAAAGTGTATAGGCTGCAGCGGGCCAGCCATGATTTCATGCAGAATCATCCTTCCGCCCGGCTTGGTCACGCGATGGAGTTCCCGATACAGCAGCGGCTTGTCGGGAATATTCATCGTGCTGTGCTGTGTCCAGGTAACGTCGAAGCTGGCGTCTGGAAAGGGCAGACGCAAAGCATCGCCTTGTTGGAAGCTGACCCGGTCTTTCAGTCCGACGCGGGGCGTGAGCGCTGCGCCTACGCGCACGAATTCCTCAGTCAGATCCAGCACGGTTACGTGGCACCCAAACTGACTGGAGAGCTGCCGCGCTGGGCCTCCAATGCCACCACCGACATCGAGGACATTTTCATCCCGGCTGATCTCTCCAAGACGCGCCATTTCCGCCGTGGCCTCCATCCCGCCTGTGTGGAATTGGTCGACCGGCGCCAAATCATCGGTTGTAAGGTGGGCGGAGTCTTTGCCCAAGGAAGCAAACGCACTGTCGATTCGCTCCAATAGATTGGGCTGGCCGTAGTGCTCGGCCACAGGGTTTGACATTAGTTCTCTCCGGAAGAAAAAGCTTGGAAGAGCGACGGAGCAAGCTCCGCCGCCACACGATCAAGGCTCCGCCCTACGCCGCGAGTTGCGCTTTTAGCTGGGCAATGTCGTCCAGCAGAACCATTTCGTGGCCGTTGGGATCAACCTTGGCATAAACCTTGCAAACAATGCCCTTGGGATCGAGCACATACGTCGTGCGCTCCCAGAAATGCATCCCTTTCCACTCGCTTTGCGGCAGTCCGAGTGCCTTCATCAGAGTGCTGTCGGTGTCGGCGAGCAGTTCAATGGTAAAGGCAAACTTGTCACAAAACGCCTTGTGCGATGCAGCGTCGTCCGCGCTTATTCCAACAATTTTGATTCCGGCATTGTCGAAATCGGCCTTCGTCGCGGTAAAGGACTTGCCTTGAATCGTGCAGCCTGGTGTGTCGTCTTTCGGATAAAAATAGACGACGAGCCAGCTTCCGGCATAGTCGGCGAGAGTTTTGGTTTGGCCGTCCTGGTTCGGGAGAGAGAAATTCGGAAATGGAGTGCCCGGAGTTCGCATGATGGTCCTTTCAATAAAAACGTGGGATGCAAAAGAAGATTGTAGCAGCCGCCCGCGAAGAACAGATTCCTCGCTGCGCTTCGGAATGACAAGTGCTAAAGCTTAAGATGTTTCTAAATTTAAAGGCCCAGTTCTTTCCACTTCCTGTCCACCAACGCTTTCGTCTTCTCGTCCATCACGATTTCATCGGGCCAGGGACGCGTGAAGCCCTCGCTGGACCATTTACGCGTTCCATCGATACCCATCTTCGAGCCGTAGTTGGGCAAGCGTGAGGCGTGGTCGAGCGAGTCGATTGGACCCATCGTAAATTGAATGTCGCGTTCGGGATCGATATGATTCAGGACCTTCAACGTTACGTCACCGATGTCCTGCACGTCCACGTCTTCGTCGACTACCACGATGCACTTGGTAAACATCGCCTGCCCCAGCGACCAGATGGCGTTCATGACCTTGCGCGCTTGTCCCGGGTAAGACTTCTTAATCGATACCAACATCAGATTATGGAACACACCTTCGATAGGTAAATTGACGTCCACAATTTCCGGGATGGTCAGCTTCATCAGCGGCAGGAAGATGCGTTCCACGGCCTTGCCCATAAATGCGTCTTCCATCGGAGGTTTGCCCACAATGGTCGTTGCGTAAATCGGGTTCTTACGATGCGTGATGCAAGTGCAATGGAAGACTGGATATTGATCGGCCAGAGTATAAAAACCTGTATGGTCGCCGAACGGCCCTTCCATGCGGAGTTCGTCGAGATTGATGTAGCCCTCAAGAATGATTTCTGCGTTAGCGGGGACTTCTAGATCCACGGTTTCGCATTTCACGAGTTCGACTGGCTTTTGGCGCATGAAGCCGGCGATCATGTATTCCTCGACTTCAGGCGGCGCGGGAACAATAGCGGAAAACGTCAAAGCGGGATCGGTGCCGATGGCGACCGCAACCTCCATTTTTCCAGTTGGGCGCGAGCCTTCTGCAAGAATCGAACCGCCCAGACTTCGAGCCATGATATCGACAGCAGCGGAGGTGCGAGCCGGATTCCCTCCCGCAGCGGACGCTCGCATCAAGTCCCGAACATGTTCGGCAGCAATTTTTTGCCGCTGCCAGTGCATGCCTGTTGTCCGCCCGTCGTAAACGTGAATCCGGTACATTCCGACGTTGCGCTTGCCGGTCTTCGGATCACGGGTAACTACGCAAGGCAGCGTGATAAAACGCCCGCCATCGCCAGGCCAGCACTGCAGGATCGGAAAGTCAAGCAACGAGAAGTTGTCCCGCTTGATAACTTCTTTGCAGGGACCAGTCGATACCGTCTTCGGGAAGAACTTCCCCATTTCCGCCAGCATCGGCAGCATCTTCACTTTGTCGAGAAAGCCCTGCGGCGACTTCACATCCATAAAGTGACGGATGCGGTCGGCTACGTCGTTGAGTGAGTCCACCTCCAACGCCAGTTTCATGCGGCTTTCCGAGCCGAATTGATTAATCAGAACTTGCGCGCCAGGATGTCCCTTAATGTTCTGAAACAACAACGCAGGTCCACCCGGAGCGCCGCCCTTGCCGCTGCGGCTCTTGCTGACGCGATCCGTAATCTCAGTGATCTCGAGAATTGGATCGACTTCGGTTTGAATCTTCTTCAATTCACCAGCATTCTCGAGTGCTTTAATAAAACCGCGCAGATCGTCGTAAGCCAAAAAAGCCTCCGTGAGGGAACCTGCAATTATAGAGGAGCACGACTTCCAAACGATTGGGAGCGCCTCGTAACCGGATGGTCGGTAATACTCCGCAACCGTTTGAAGACGGCCTAGATCGCCGGTTTTGAATCCGGAAGATGTACACTTCATCTTTATAGCTGACTACGAACGGCCCGCAAGCATGTAATCCTCCCGCAAGGATGTCTGGGACAAATCCAAGGCTCAACGAAAGAACTGCGCTCCGGGACTGGCGAAAGCGTCAGAAAGGAGTTAATCAACATGCGTGGTCAACTGCGTCTCGTGGCGATTCTGGCTACATGCCTGATCGCCTATGGACTCGTGATTCAAGCCTTTCACTGGATGAATCTGGCCAGTGATCGAGCGTTGTACGGCGGTATTGCTATGATTCTCGGCCTGATTCTTTTTTTTCCTATAGTCGTGGGCACACTCTGGAGGAAACTATGACGTTTTTTGATGCCGATCAAGGTAAACATAAACCGGAAATACTTTCGCGTTTTGCGGACGCTGCATCTTCGCGTTCGCTTCTGCGCCCTGTGCTCTTTGTTCTGGCGGGGCTGCTTGGTCTGTGGATCATTTCGGGCTTGCTGTTTCGAGTCACCCGGATTGAAGCGGGATACACGGGGATTGAAGTGAATCTGGCGGGTAGTCAGCGAGGTGCGTCGGAGATACCTGTGCGCACGGGCTGGGTTTTCTTCAGTCCGCTAACGACTCAGATCTTTGAATTTCCTACTTACGTGCAAACCGTGAAATGGACGCGCGATCTGAATGAAGGCCACGCCGTTAACGAAGAAATGGGCTTCAACAGCAAGGAGGGGATGGAGATTCAAACCGATGTTTCGCTTTCCTATGCGATCGAGCCGCTGAAGGTCCCGGATTTCTATGTGAAGTATCGAGTGACCGATCTGGAGCTCTTCACGCATGGAATCTTGCGGGATATCGTACGCAATTCGCTCAATGAAGTGGCATCGACGTTTACAGTCGAGGAGATCTACGGCGAGAAGAAGGCGCAATTTCTGGCGCAAGTAGCTCAGAAGATTCAGGAGAAAGTAGCGCCGGTCGGAGTGGGAGTGCAGCAATTTGGATTCATCGGGGCACCCCGAGTACCCACCGTGATTGCGCAAGCGATTACAGCTAAGGCTCAGGCGATTCAGTTTTCCGAACGCGCCAAGAACGAGCTCGCGACCACGCAGGCCGAGGCGGCAAAGAAGATTGCTGAGGCCGATGGCGATGCGAAATCCAACGTGATGCGCGCGCAGGGTGAGGCAGATGCCAACCGCATTCGCCAGAGTTCGCTGACGCCAGCGTTGCTGGAATTGCGTCGATTGGAGAATCAGCGTGCCTACATCGAGCGCTGGAACGGGCAGTTGCCGTCGGTGGAGGCCGGTCAAGCGACGAACTTCCTGCTGCAGTTGCCGCAGCAGAAGTAAGCGCACGAGGGCAGGAGAGCGATCTCCTCCCTTTTTCCCTGCGTGGCAGACCGCCGACACTTAAACTTACCAACTCCTGATATATTCGCCACACGCGAGGTGAATATTGCGGCGACGTGTCGTTATCACAGGTATGGGGTGTGTCAGCCCTAACGGTATTGGAAATCAAGCTTTCGCAGCCGCCACGCTGGCGGGCAAGAGCGGCGTGGGCAAAATCACGCACTTTGATGCCAGTGAAATCCCTGTGCGCATTGCGGGCGAGGTGCGCGGCTTCGACGAACTCGCTTGGGTCGACAAGAAGGAACGCCGCAACGTCGGACGAGTCCTGCCTCTCGCGATCGCAGCCGCTACCGAGGCGCTGAAAGACGCTGGCATCGACACCGCTTCCCTGCCTCTCGGCGAGCAGCAGCGCATGGGAGTAATTCTTGGAACGGGCGGCGGTGCGCAAGAATTCACCGAAGAACAATACCGACTCTTCCACAACGGAATGGTTAAGCAAATGTCAGCGCACTGTATTCCTACGGGCGTAATGGGGACTTTTTCGAGCGATGTGAGTATTCGCTTTGGGCTGCGCGGTTCCAGCCACGTGGTCACTACGGGATGTACGTCGTCTACGGATGCTTTCGGATATGCCTACCGTCAGATTCAGCTTGGCCGTCTAGACGCCGCATTGACAGGCGGTGCAGACGCTCCTATCGCCTTGGGAATCATGAAGGGCTTCATCCTCATGAAGATTCTCACCGATCGCTGGAATGACGCGCCGGAGCGGGGTTCACGCCCGTTCAATCTTGATCGGGATGGCTTCGTGCTGGCAGAGGGTTCCTGGATGTTTGTCCAGGAGGAACTCGAACATGCTCGCGCACGCGGCGCGAAGATTTACGCTGAGGTTGCCGGCTACGGCTCAACCTGCGAAGCCTTCCACCGCGTTCGCATGTTGGAATGCGGCGAGGAATCGGCGCGTGCGATCACACTGGCTATGAAAGAAGGCGGCATTGGTCCGGCCGACGTGCAGTACGCCAATCTGCATGGGACCTCAACACAACTGAACGACCGCATTGAAACTCGGGCATTGAAATTGGCTTTGGGCGAGGAACGCGCGCGCAAAGTACCAATGTCTTCGCTAAAGTCGCAGATTGGGCATCCGCAAGGTGCGTGCGGTTCCGGTGGAATCGCTGCGACGCTAGTGGCGATGCAGCACGGACAGATACCTCCGACAGTGAATCTGGAAACTCACGACCCAGAGTGTGACCTCGATTACGTTCCTGAAGTGGGTCGCAAAGTCGAGATCGAGCACGCTATCTGCAATTGCATTGCGTTCGGATCAAAAAATTCCGCGCTGCTCCTGCGACGGTTGACGTAAAAGAACTACTCAGTCAAGAATTCGCAGTACGGTTTGCTCAATCTGCTTGATTGCGTCGGTACGCAGGTCAATCAGATCACCATGTCCGGCCTTTTCGATCTCCAGTAGAAAGTCGAGAATGTCCTCGGTAGACATGGTCGATGCGTATGACTATCAAATGCGGACGGAGAACAAACAGTTTCGGCACGCCGCCAAAGCGCGAGCGAGCACGGAATGCTCGCGCTACGCTAGCCTATTCCTTCAGTTTCAATTTGCTCTTGTTGTCTTCCAGGAACTTTTTCAAATCTTCGCCGGCACCCAGCAGGCGTGTCCATTGTTCGTAATACAGTGTGACGGGAAAGCGTCCCAGGCCATACACGCTCACGCCGCCCTTTTCACTGACCCGGAATTCCATGGCTCCGGTGCGCTTAGGACCTTGCTTTTCGAGTTCCGCAACTTTTGCTTTGAGTTCTTCGTAGGATGGCTCAGACATAAGTTTCTCCCCAATTAGAAAACGCTTCCGTTGTCATCATAGTGAATGCTGCGCGAGTCGTCGAGTTGGGTGATAGTTTTGTAATTTGATTCTCGCAGTTGGAGCCTCGCCGCCCCGGCTTTGTTACAATCCGGCTACGATGACTCCGATGGCCCCCTTCACCGACGTACCCACCGCGCTAAAGGAGATTCGCGCTGGCCGCATGGTTGTGGTGGTGGACGACGAAGACCGCGAAAACGAAGGCGACCTCACGCTGGCTGCTGAGAAAATAACGCCGGAAGCCATCAACTTCATGGCTATCCACGGCCGCGGCTTGGTGTGCCTGGCGATGACAGGCGAGCGCTTGGACTATCT
>JANXUC010000162.1 GCA_025352065.1 Acidobacteriaceae bacterium
CTCCGCCTGATTTCGACGAGATTGCCGAGTGGATTGAAGCCTTCGACCAGATCGTCCGGCAGGACGGCCCCAGCCACGGAACGGCACTGCTTGAGGCACTCGCCCAGCATGCTCGCAACACGGACGTCGAAGTCCTCCCCATCAAGCACAACACTCCTTATGCCAACACCATTCGGGTTGAGGACGAGGTTCCCTACCCGGGTGACCGCGAGATCGAGCGTCGGCTCAAGAGCCTGATTCGTTGGAATGCCATGGCGATGGTCCATCGGCAGAATAAAGAGGACGCCGGAATCGGTGGCCACATCTCGACCTATTCTTCGTTGGCTGCCCTGTTGGAAGTTGGGTTCAACCATTTTTTCCATGCCAGCTACGGCGACCAGCCGGGCGATCTCGTTTACTTTCAGGGCCACGCGTCGCCGGGAGTTTATGCGCGTGCATTTCTGGAAGGCCGCATAAGCGAAGATCAAGTTCACAATTTCCGCCACGAGCTCCGCGACACGCCAGGGCTGTCTTCTTACCCTCATCCCTGGCTGATGCCAAATTTCTGGCGCTTCCCCACCGTCTCGATGGGCCTTGGGCCGCTGAACGCAATCTATCAAGCACGCTTCATGCGCTATCTGGAAAATCGTGGCCTAATTCCTAAGACTCAGCGCAAAATCTGGGCCTTCGTCGGCGACGGTGAAACCGACGAACCTGAATCCATGGGATCTCTAACCTTGGGATCGCGCGAAAAACTCGACAACTTAATCTTTGTCATCAACTGCAATCTTCAGCGCTTGGATGGCCCGGTGCGCGGCAATGGCAAGATCATCAACGAGCTGGAAGCAGCCTTTAGCGGCGCCGGTTGGAACGTCATTAAAGTAATTTGGAGCTCCGATTGGGATCCCCTCTTCGCTCGCGATAAGACCGGCCTGCTGATGAAGGTGATGGAAGAATGCGTCGACGGGGAATACCAAAATTTCAAAGCAAAAGGCGGTGCCTATTTGCGTTCGAACTTCTTTGGGAAATATCCCGAGCTTTTGCCGCTGGTTGAGAACATGACCGACGATGATCTGTTCCGCCTGCGTCGCGGCGGCCACGATCCGCAGAAGATTTACAACGCTTACAAACGCGCCATGGAAACAACTGGGCGACCCACGGTAATTCTCGCCAAGACAGTGAAGGGCTATGGTCTCGGATCGGCGGAAGCACGCAATGCGACGCACCAGGAAAAGAAGCTCAGCGACGAATCGCTGGTGGCTTTCCGTAAACGCTTTGACATTCCGATTCCTGAGGAAGCTGCGAAGAAGGGTCTGCCTTATAAGCCCGCCGCCAATAGTCCAGAAATCCTCTACATGCACGAGCGCAGAAAGCAGCTCGGCGGGTATATGCCGGAGCGCAGCGTTCCTGAAAAGAATTTCGACGCACCCCCGCTGGAATTCTTCGCCGAATCGACAACCGGCTCGAAAGGCCGCGCCGTCTCAACGACAATGGGCTTCGTCAGTCTGCTGCGAAATTTGATGAAGGAACCGACCATCGGCAAGCTGGTCGTCCCAATTATCCCCGACGAAGGCAGAACCTTCGGCATGGAATCCATTATTCGTCAGGTCGGCATCTACGCCAGCCAGGGACAGCTCTATAAGCCGCACGATCAGGACATGCTCCTGTATTACCGTGAGGAAAAAGACGGGCAGATTCTGGAAGAAGGCATCACGGAAGCCGGATCGATGGCGTCCGTGACCGCCGCTGGCACGGCCTACTCGAACTATCGTGTGCCGATGGTTCCCTTCTTTACCTACTATTCGATGTTCGGATTCCAGCGTGTTGGCGACGCCATCTGGGCGTTTGCGGATGCGCGCGGCAAAGGCTTTTTGCTCGGCGGAACCGCCGGTCGAACAACCTTGTCGGGCGAAGGCCTGCAACATCAGGACGGACACAGCCTGGTTCTGGCCAGCACCGTTCCCACCTGCGCAGCTTACGATCCCGCCTACGTGTATGAAGTCGCTGTCATCATTCAAGATGGCTTGCGCCGCATGTATCAGGAAAAAGAAGACCTCTTTTACTACATCACGCTGTACAACGAAGACTATCCGATGCCGGATATGCCTGCCGGAAGCCGCGAAGGCATCCTGCGCGGAATCTACAAGTTCAAAGCGGGCAACGGCAAAGCGGCGGTGCAGCTCTTCGGCAGCGGGTCTATTTTGAACGAAGCTCTGCGCGCGCAAGAGATTCTGGAGTCGAAATACAAAATCAGCGCCGACGTCTGGAGCGTGACCAGCTACAACCAGCTTCGCCGCGAAGCGTTGGAGACCGAGCGCTGGAACCGGCTGCACCCGGCGGAGGCACAAAAGCGCCCCACAATCCTGACGGTTCTAGAAGATGCCGAAGGCCCGATCGTCGCTGCAACGGATTACATGAAGGCTGTTCCAGATCAGCTCGCTCCATGGATCGGCGGACGCCTCACCAGCTTGGGCACCGACGGCTTCGGACGCAGCGACAATCGCCAACATCTGCGCCAGCACTTTGAAGTCAATGCAGAGGCGATCGCAGGCGCAGCACTCTCGCAATTGGCGCGGAATGGAAAGTTTGACGCGAAGAAGGCTCAGAAGGCCCTGGCGGAACTTGGCGTGAATACGGAAAAGAAGGATCCGGCGCGAGCGTAAAGACTGCAAAAGAGATCGCATCGAGCCACTACTTCAAACACTTACGGCGGCCTTGCCACAAGATGAGCAAAAACTTGCCGGCGTTTGCATTGGCGCTCCGCAACTGGAGCAGAAAAGACGTCCCACCGCTCCTGTTGAGGGTGGGCACGAGGCTTGATTCGAAAAAATCTTGATTTTATTCCAGACTTCAACTGCAAGTCTGTTGTTATAATTTTGCACCCTTTGCGTGATCAAGAACAACTCAACAAAAGAAATGATCACTGGTATAAAGGTCCAGAAAAACAACAAATACAACACGCCGACACCGACATTCCCCATGTAGAAGTGATGTGCACCCAGTCCCCCCAAGAACAAGCACAGCAGGAGTGCTACTGTGGGGTCTTTCCGCCCACGGCTCATCTCGGACTGGAAAAGCATCCTCTGCTCCGCAGATAGATCGCGCATTATCAACAATTCATCCACTAGCGTCTCCTTTGACCTCAGGTTGCGTTGCTCACGATTGAAGCACCAGTGCATGTGGGGGATTCCCGCGCTCATTGCACCTTATGCCCGAAACATTATCCCATCCAAGTTCCGCCGGTTTGACAGCTTGATCCGTCGCTCCGTACTTCCGACCGCGACAACGCCCTTCATCACGTCCGACCAAGCCTCGCGGAACATCGCCATCTCCTCCCGCGTTCCAACCGTGATACGGCTATACGTTGGCATCGCTGGCCAGATGCGCCCGATACGCACATTGCGCTGTGCCATCGCATCGATCACGCTCCGCGCAGGTCGCTTCGTATCCAGCATGAAGAAATTTGCTGCGGATGGGATGTAGGAGTATCCATGCTGGTCGAGCCATTGGAAGACTTCGCCGCGAACTTCCGCATTGATGTGCCTGCGCTCTGCAACGAGATTGGGTTCCGCGAGGCTTGCTGAAGCGGCCGCTACACCGGTAATAGGCATCGCATTCCAGCCAACCATGTTCTGAATCTTGGTTAAAAAGTCGGGCCGCGCGATAGCGGCTCCGCAGCGCAAACCCGCCAGCCCGTAGAGCTTCGAGAACGTGCGCAGAACAATCACATCCTTCCCCGCTTTCGCGAAGTCGACCGCCGAGGGAGTGCCCGCAAAATGGATATACGCTTCGTCCACCACGACGATAGAGCCTTCGGGTTTGTTCTCCACCAGGTATTCAATGTCGGAATGGGACGTCAAAGTGCCAGTCGGATTGTTCGGCGTACAAATATAGAACAGCCCCGCGTCCGGAGCCGCAGCCAGCATGGCTTTTACGTCATGCGCATGATCTTTGGTCAGCGCAACTTTCACAATGCGTGCGCCGGAAACACTGGCAGCTTCCATCCCCGCTTCGTATCCCGGATCGGCCGTCACGTAGCTTCGCAACGGCGATGTATACGCTAGCACCGAGTGATGCAGCGGACCGCTGGAACCAGGAAAGGCTCTTACGAATTCCAGCTGCAACCCTTCGCTCTTTGCAAAGCTCTTCTCAAACTCTTCGGTCAGATCGAATAAGTAGCGCCCGCCCCAGGCCGCGATTGCTGTGACGGCCTCTAGCGCGGTCGGACACGGGCCCAGCGGATTCTCATTCGAGTCGATCCAAACCGCTTTTCCAGGGTTGGTCCCTACGGGAATCGCCCGTGCCGCAGCCTGCGCCAGCATGGGTTCGGTCAAGACTCGAAATGCCGCAACCGTGGACGCTGCGGCGGAAAGATGCAGGAATGACCGGCGGGAAAACGGGGTACTGTGAGTTGGCATGGTCGCTCCGGGTGCTTTAGGGCTAGTCTCAACTTCTGCCTGAAATTGCGACTCCGCGAAATTGTACGCCGTGCCAACGCGTTCCGGGCAAAACCTTACGAGCTGCGCGAGCGCCTATTCAGCATTCCCCATTCGGCGATCGTCTATAATCAATGGCCGCAACACAACCGTTTAAGAATATCCCGGAGAAGCCCAATGCCACGTCACTTGCGCCTGTTGGCCGTACTCCTGCTCACGGCATTGCCAACACTCGCGGCTACGCCCGCGCCCGCCACATCTAGCCCTTTGGTGTTCGAGATTTCTTTCGCGAAAGAGCTTTCGGCAACTCCGGTGGACGGCCACATCCTCCTCATCATTTCCAGGGACGGCAAAGAAGAGCCCCGCTTCGGAGTCAGCGAGGGCATTGAATCGCAGCAAGCTTTTGGCGTGGATGTAGGCGCTTGGCAACCGGGTACGGGGGTTCGCGTGGACGCATCGACTCTCGGGTATCCGCTGGAGAGTCTGCGGGATTTGGCTTCCGGCGACTATTTCGTGCAGGCCGTTCTCAATATTTACGAGACGTTTCACCTTGGCAATGGCAAGACCGTCAAGCTACCACCGGACAAAGGCGAAGGCCAGCACTGGCAAACCAAGCCAGGGAACTTCTTGTCGAAAGTGCAAAAGCTGCACCTAGACAACAAGACTTCAGGTACCGTGCGCCTAGCGTTGGACCATACCGTTCCGCCATTGCAGAAGGAGCTCGCCGATGTAGACACGCAAATTGACTGGCGTCCTATTACGGAGCCGGACAACGGTGAGGACAACAAATGGATCAAACACATTCGCATCCAGAGTGAGTTGCTTACAAAGTTTTGGGGCCGTCCCACCGAAATCGGAGCGGTAGTGCTGTTGCCGGATGGATGGGACGAGCATCCAGAGGCTCGCTATCCAGTACTTATTTCCGAAGACCATTACCATCGGCATTTTTTTCCCAGCTTTCGCATGACGCCCCCAGACCCCAATCTGAAGGATTCGACCGACGGACCTAACAAAGAGAAAGAACTACAGCAATCCGGTTGGAGTCTATTTCAGCATTGGACCAACGGAAGATTGCCGCGCGTGCTGATCGTGATGCCCCAGCACGCCAACCCTTATTTCGACGACTCCTACGCAGTAAACTCGGCCAACCTTGGCCCTTATGGCGACGCCCTCATGCATGAGTTGCTGCCCACCATCGAAAAGAAGTTCCGCGGCATCGGACAAGGTTGGGCGCGCGCCGTCTACGGCGGCTCTACCGGCGGTTGGGAAGCGCTGGGACAGCAAGTGTTTTACCCGGACGACATTAACGGCGCTTGGATTGGGTGCCCGGATCCCATTGATTTCCGCGCTTACGGCACCGTCAACATATATGAAGACACGAATGTGTTCTACCGCGAAGGGCCTTTCCTGAAGGTTCCACGTCCGGAAAAACGTAAGCCCAACGGCCTCGTAGAGCTGACAATGGAACAGAACAACCGTTTTGAACTGGTGCTGGGCACGCACGGCCGGTCGGGAGAACAATGGAATATCTGGCAAGCCGTTTTTAGTCCTGCGGGCGACGATGGCTATCCCAAGCCTCTCTGGGACGTCCGCACCGGTCAAATCGACAAGTCCGTAGCCGCCTATTGGCGCGAGCACTACGACCTGAGCTACATCATGAAACGCGACTGGGCAACGCTTGGACCGAAGCTGGCTGGCAAACTTCACTTCGCCGTCGGCGACATGGACACCTGGTATCTCAATAATGCTGTACATCTGACCGAGTCCGTGCTCACCGACCCGAAGCTACAGCCTGCCGCGAACGCGACCTTCAACTATGGTCCACTGCAACCACACTGCTATCAAGGCACCCGTCTGGATGCACCCCAGATTGAGAAACTGAATGCCTTCCCAGCTCAAATCTGGAGGATGGTGCAGCACGTCGAAGACACGGCTCCGGCTGGAGCTGACTTGAAGAGCTGGAAATACTAGGGTCTCTTGAGTTGTACGGGCCGCTGCCGACGTGATTCCCGTCACATCCGCCTGTGACGATGGGCATGGGCTCTCCTGCGCCGACAACGCTAAATTAGACAGTGAGGTTCCGGCTGGGGTTGCTGCGAGGTTTCCCTCTCATCCGCCTCCTGGAAAGCGGTGTTTCCATGCAAAACGCACTCTTAGATTTACCCTATGATGGCTGGACTCCCAAGCAGGCCTATGTGCTTGGCGCAGTTTGTTTGGTGCTCGGTTTAGGTTTCGGATACCTGTTGCGCGGTTCCGGAGCCCAAGTTACCGCGAGCACCGCTCCCTCCGCACAAATGGCAGGACAAACCGCTGGCACTCACCCAATACCTATCATCCCACAAATGAAGAAGATGGCGGACAAGCAAGCGGCACCGTTGCTGGAAAGCCTGAAGACCGACCCGAATAACCCAGCTTTTCTGGCGCGCGTGGCACGAATTTACGAGGTAACGCACCAGTTTGCGACCGCTGCCGTCTACTTCAGGAAATCCCTGGCTGCGGACCCCAAGAACGCAGCCCTTCGATCGGAATTTGCTTCCTGCCTCTACTACGGGGGCGATACCGACGCTGCCATTCACGAGTTAGAACAGACGTTGCAAACGCAGCCCAAAGAGCCCGACTCCCTTTTCAATCTTGGCGTGATTCGATGGAAGGGCAAGGACGATCCCAAAGGAGCGTTACAGGCTTGGGAAAAGCTCCTGCAGACGAATCCGGCCTTGCCCGAAATGAAGAAGTCGCAGGTTGAGAGTCTGATTGCGCAATTGAAAAAGAGCGGGCCCGCCAAGTAGCCGAGATAGTAAGCGATTCAGGAAGAACCGGAATGTCGGAAAACAACGCGCGTACATCGAACAAGTGGACTGGCGTGCAAGCCTATTCTTTTGCGTTAGTTTGCCTGGTGGTCGGAGTTGCGTCGGGGTGGGTCCTCCGCGTCCCGCATGCCAGCGCTTCTTCGCCAGCCGCCGCGGAGAATGTCAGCGCAGCGCCCGCCGCAGCGCCGTCGCCGCACGCCCCCGGCCAATTGAATGCAACGCCAGACGCACAGGTTGCGCCGATGCTGGAGCAGCTCAAATCAGATCCCAAGAACACCGATCTGCTGGCTCAAATTGGAAACACGTATTACGATGCGAAGCAGTTTCCCGCGGCAATCGAATACTACGAACGTATTTTGCAGATTCGGCCCGCGGAAATTAGCGTTCGAACCGATCTCGGCACTGCCTATTGGTATAACGGCGACGCCGATACGGCCATCCAGCAACTCGATCAGGCTCTTGCCTATGACGCCAACTATGCGAATGCGCTCTTCAATCTCGGAGTCGTGAAGTGGCAAGGCAAGCAGGATGGCAAGGGCGCGCTGGCAGCCTGGCAAAAACTGCTCGATACGAATCCAAACTACGAAAACAAAGATAAGGTTTTGGAATTCGTTTCTCAGGTTCCAGATCAAGCTGCCACAAAGCCATAACCCAAACCTATGGCGTTCGCCAAACCCTGCATCAGTGCGCTACGCCGTGACACTGTAGCGTGCAAGTATTGGTTCCCTGATTATAAGTAATACTCGCGCCCCCGTTCCTGCCCACCACGTTCAGATCAAAATCTACCATCCGCACGCCCGCTGCATTCGCAACCGTAGCCTGCATGCCATGCGCGGTGTGGCAGACTGAGCAGGAAAAGCCTTCATCTGAAACGTGCGACTTATGTAGCGCCCAGGATGCTGGGCTCATGACCACTGAAAGATCGTGGCATTTCGCGCATAGCCCGTAGGGGCCGTTGACGCTGAGGTCTGGGCTCGGACTCACGTTCACGGTGATAGGCGTCCCGGGGCCGGCTGGGGCTTGGCTGGCAAGATAGTTGCGTTCCAAAATATGCGGCCACTTTGATCCGTGCGGGCCGTTTGGGCCTACGCCGCCAAACTCACGATTGTCATCACTGTTGTGGCAATCTGTACAGAAGATCTGGTTCCTTATCAAGCGCCCTTTCGTCGTCGCACCCGAGAAGTCCAGCATCGTTTGTAGCAAGCTGGGCTGCGGCGACGGGCTCGTGCGGATATGCATCACCGGGTGACTCGATCTGGCGCTCACATCCATCTGCGTAATCACGTTCAGCGGATCCCCTGCAGCCCTCGCCGGGAGATAACCATAAACAGGGTTTGCCAGTTTTCCTGCGCTGGCTCCGTGGCACCGCAGACAGGTTTCATACTGGTTTAAGGCGGGCACAACCCCCGTGATTCCATCGAGCGCCACACCCGCCGCACCAGTCTGCGAAATTCGCAGCCCTGGAGGATTGTTGTACGTAACCACTTGTTTTGAGCCGTGTGCGTTATGGCAATCCACGCAAGTGGCATGCCGGTTATTATTGAGGAGCGCTCCTTCGGCAGCATCGTGCGCATTCGTGGGGCTCGGGGCCGGATGCGCACCGGGTTTGCTCAACTCGGCAAAAATGTTCAGCGGCGCGGGTGAAACGTTAGAGCCTCCGCCATGGCAGCTTACGCAAGCTTGTGCGTCGAGCCCCCGCACCAGACGCGCAGGACCTTGCGCATTGTGGGGTGCATGACAGGAAATACAGGCATTTCCTATCACCGTCCCATAACTGCCCAGCCCTGCTTGGCCGGAGACACTGTTCGAGGCCGTGGCATGTATGCCTGTTGCCCATCCAGCCAGCGGGTTGGCGAACGTGTTGCCAGCTACCGCGATCCGCTGCGGATCATGGCAGGCCAGGCAGATCTGCCCGTTCGCCCCGTCACGCACCAGAAAATTCATGGAGAGCTTATCGATCGTCTGTACATGCGGATTGTGGCAGGAGGTGCATTCGATGTTTTGGTGAATCAGCCGCACCGCCCCAGTCGGGTCTGCCGTCTGCCCTTGCGAAACCAGCGTTGAGATCAGATCAATATCGTCCTTCATCGGCAAAACCAGGCTGAAGGGATGCGAACTTTGCAGAGCCGTTCCGAATTTGTCGGGAGTATACATAGCACCCGTGGTCGCCAGCTTGCCAAACAAGACTGTGTCGCCGGGGGCAATCGTGCCGTCATGGCAGCTTAGGCAAAGACCGCTCTGGCTGCCGAGTGGCATCTGCGAATTGCTCTGCTGGCTGAAGGTCGTGCTCTGGTAGGTGGTGTAGGCTTGGGGTGAGAGTTTCTGGTTCCACAATGGCACCATATTCCCGTTTCCAGAATGCGGAACGTGGCAGTAGCTGCACGATCCAGAACGCGCACCCTGGACAGGCGACGGGGAGCCCGGAGTCAGATCATGCATGCCAATCGCATCTCCGTTGATCACCTGGGCCGACAGCGGCGCCGCGAACGCCGTCGCCATCGCAGCCATCAGAAGAAGGAATCTGCGCCTCATGGCGTTCCTGCCTTGGCTGGCTGCGGCTTCAAACCGTGGTAGCGGAAAATCTGCACACGACGGTTATAGGAGTCCACGATAAAGACCCGGTCCTCACGGTCAATATGCAATCCCGAGGGCATGCGAAACTCGCCAAACCCCGTGCCCTTTTGCCCGAAGTAATACAAAAGTTGTCCCTCTCGATTGAACACTTGCACCAGTCCCTGCGATCCGTCGACAATATAAATATGTCCCTCGGAGTCGACCGCCACGCCCTTGGGCCGGAACATTCCGCCGATTTCGTCGCCAATCTGCCCGATCGTATATTCCACCTGGCCCGACGGGTCGAGCGCTTGCACTCGAAAATTCATTGCATCCACCACCAGCAGGTTCTTGCCATCAAGATGCAATTCTGTCGGGAAGTTGAATTCACCCGGCTTTTGCCCCGTCTGCCCAATCGTCTTCACGATCTCGCCCTGCATGTCGAGGACAAACACCTTGTTACGAAGGGTGTCGGTTACATAGATTCGCTGCTGGGCTGAATCCACCGCAATTCCTGTCGGACGCTTGAAATATCCTTCTCCACCCTTAATACTGCCAAGTGCGCGCTTATACTTTCCACCTGCATCGAAAACAAAAATCTTCCCCGCGATTGAATCGGTTACGTAAATATTGTCCTGGTCGTCGACGGTGACGCACTGCGGCGCCAACATCGCGTCTTTGCCCTTCTCCCTGCGTTCGATGAACTTGTACTTCTGCTGCGCGAAATCAAAAATGTGGACACCCCGAGCGCCCGGATCCGTAACGATCACACGCCCATGAGAATCAGTGACCACTCCGTAGGGGCGAACTAAAAAGTGAAAGTCGGGCTCGCCGACAACGATTTCGAACACCTTGGTGAAGAACCCACGCTTGGTCCTGACGTCGCGATCGGAGGAAAGGCTTCGGTCGAACGTCAATTTGCGGCCGCCGTCTAGCAGAAGCTCTGGAACATGAACTTCGACAGTCTTAGATTTTCCGCGAGGCGCAGCCACGCTCACAGTGCTGAAGGCAAGCACCACCGCCAGAACGGCGGAGACCAGTCGCACCCGACTCCTCGGCTCGCCGTTTAAAAGAAACTGAACCATCGATAGATCCCAATCGAAAACGAATTTAGTTTTTCGGGAGCAACGCCAGACCCGCTGAATCCCTGCACCAGCCGGCTATATCCGCCCCTCATCCCCACCTGTCGGAATTGATACTGCACAAAAGCGCTCTCCTGCTTCATGTTATTCCAAGAGGTGATTCCTTGATTGTTGGAATTAGTATCCGCGTTGAGATAGCCGAACGTAAAAGTGAGTCTGCGAACCGGAGACCCAGAAGCCGAAACAGAATAGCTGGTCCCGCTATACACAATCTGCAAGCCGCCTGGAACAATTGGTGGAATGGGAGGCTGGATCAGTCCGCCAGCATTCGCCAGAGAACTACCGTCCGATCGGGAATAAGCGCCACCAACATTGAGGCGTCCAGTGCCAATCGTCGACGAATAGCTTTCGCCGCTGGAACTCGTTCCCTTGTAAGCACTCAGCCCAGTCCGGTAGGCGCTTGCACCGGAATTCCAGAACAGCGGGCCGAAGCGCCGACTAGCGTTTCCAGTCACTGTGTAGTAGGACGACAGGTAAGTCACCAGCAACGTCTGCATGTTCTGCCCGTAAAGTACCGTACTCCCCACGGTCCATTTTCCGAGCCGCCGATTATAGGCAACGTCGGCGTTGAGCCCGAGCGTGTTTTCCCCAGTCTTATCCACCCGGGTACCGTTGGCATAGACCCCCGCTCCCAAAGAGCCGCCCACCATCCGCCGATGGTAGTTCACCCCGCCACCATAGTTGATGGAGGAGTAGGCCTGCCCGGAATAATACTGCTGCCTCCGCTGGAACTGCGCCTGCGCTTGCAAGTTGGGCGCAAAGGCATAGGTGCTTAGAAAACCGAAGTCCCACGAGTACGACGTACTCTCCGACCCTACGACCGCTCCCCCTGTTGACGAACCACCGGAACCGCCTCCGCCACCGGGAGTCGGGACAATCGCCTGGTAAAGCGAACCGCTTAGATTGTCCGAATAGTCGGTGTTGAACGACATACTGAATTTCTGCGTTGGATGAAAACCGGCCCCGACGACTATGGTGTCGATGTTGCCGTTGAAGCGATATCCAAGATAGTCAGAGTGAATGTAGGAGCGGTTATAGGAGCTGCCAAAATTTCCGCTCCAGGGCAGCGGGTGCGAGAGCGCCACATTGAAATTGCGTGTAGAAGAATCCGAGGTCTGCTGGTGCTGGGCGGCGAAGATTCCAGGAATCACAGCATGCGACGACCCCACGTTAACGCCGGCGCTCAGACGATATCCGTTCACACTATAAGACGAAGTCAAGAATATCGAATGGAAGCGGGAGCCCCCTTCCTGCTTCGAGCCAAACAGGGAATAATTGTCGCGGCCCATCTGGAATCCTGCCGTCAAAGTGGGAAGACCGGGCAGGAGTTCGCTCCAATTGACGCCGAAAGACTGATTGTTCCCCGTAGTAGTGAAATTGGGAAGTCCTGGCAGCCCAAAGCTTCCCTGGCTGTTATAGGACTTTCTGTAGTGCACGCTTCCGGGAAAGTGGCTGCCGCTAAACAGCGCACTGGAAAGCGCCACACCGCTACTGTTCGTGATGGACTGAAAATTCGAGTTTGCCCGCGATTGATTGAAGTACGGATTAATGCTGAAAGAAAGGAAATTCGGATTGTAGTAAAAGCCGGTGAGGGCTCCACTCATGCCGAAACTTAGGCCATGGCTGGATTGGGCGATGTTCCCCCAGGTGTCGCTGTAGTCCGCAGAAACATTGCCATTCGCATTCAAGCTCAGATTGTCGCCAACCTGAACCTGCGCACGCAACGACCCTGCTAGCAGAATGATCCCGGCCGCCGTGATCCAAGGCCCGCGTCTTTTGCCCCACACAACCCACCCGCTTCCTGGCCAGAACTAAAGCGTTTCTACCTTGGCACTTTGACGGAGCTTCTTGTTCAGCGCGGATCGAAGCTTCTCTGTTTTCTGCTGTTCCATTTCTGTGCGAAATTTGTTTTTCACTTTTTCAAACTTGAATTTGCCCGGCTGCATGTGACCGTTAAGCCGAAAGATGACGTAGTACTGCCCAACCTGCGCTATGTCGCTGACGTCACCCAACTTCATCTTCAGCGCGGGCTGCAGCATTTCCGGCGGCATCTTGTCGCGTTCGATCCACTTGTGATCGCCCATCATCACGCGGTAATCGTCATCGGAAATCTTTTCGGCCAGCATCCCAAACTGCTCAGCGGTTTTCGTCAGCTTGGCCTGCCTCAGAGCGTCCTCAGCTCGCTTGCGGGCTTCCTTCTGTTGCGCTGGCGTTGCGTTGGCTGGCGGCATCGCGGAAATTGTTTGGATGGCAAACGACTCCGGATACTTAAAACGGTCACCGCTCTTGTCGTAGAGAGCTCTCAGTTCAACCGGAGACAAGGTCGCTTTTTGCGCAACGTTCTTTTTCAAGAACTCATCGATCGTCAACGACCTTTTAATCTGGCTGCGCACCAGCGGCTCTTTGCCTTGGAATTCAATCCTGAGGAACTGCTGGTACTCGCCGTCGTTGGTAAACTGTTTCTGGAATTCTTTTTGGGCTTTGGCCAAACGCTCTGGAGGCACAGCTACCTTTTGCTTCTGCGCTTCCTGGTACACCAACTCCTCAAAAGTGATCATCTCGATCGCACCTTTGCGGATGCCAGCTTCCATATTTTGAGGAATGGTCCCACCATGCTGTCTGGCATACGGGAAAATTGCATACTCTTCCCGCAGCAGATCTCGGTCAGTCAGCACGACCCCGTTGATCCGGGCGACCGGTTTACCCGAAGGCATGGCTAGCTGCACGCTCGGCACTGTGAATTTGGCGGGCGTATGCGCGGCGACCTGGGCGGATGCCGAAGGCAACCCGAAGAGCATTACGCCTAAAGCCAGACTGATTGATAAATGCATTCTCATTGCGCTTCCCTCAGCAGAACTGCTTGAAAAACCAGAGGAGAGATCGCTCCCTCCCCCGGCGTTAGCGAACTAGAACACGGTGATTGCCGTGCTCCCGTTCTTCTCGTTGGCTTCGCCACCATGGCATTGACGGCAGAATTGTGCCGTCTGGTTCGAACCCGCAGTCGCAGACAGCGGGTTATAAGGCGCCCGAATGAAGAACATCGAGGCATAGTAGCCCTTGGGTAGTCCGGTATTCCCGTTGACCGGGTCAACCGAAACAATGTTCATCACATGCTGGTCATGGCAAGTCGTGCAATATACGGCTGGCTTCGCGTTAAATGCAACTGGAGATACGAAGAAGCCGTAGTTGTTGATGAACTGCTGCATTAGCGGACCGGGAACAATCTTTCCCGTCGCGTCGATGGTGCAGTCCCAGTTGTAGGGTCCACCGCAACCGATGGTTGCGTTGTCGCCCACGGGGTGGTCGTTCAGGTAATTGCCAGCGCCAGATCCGTCATTTCCCAGCAGCGTCGGAATGGGGTTTGCACCGTATCCGTTGCCACTTACGGTTTCATAAATGACGCCTTTCATCATAGAGCCCTTGGCGACGTTGCCATCATGGCAGCTCAGGCAAAGTAGCAAGTGCGATGTGGAAGGAACGTTGGTGTGCAGTCCGGTATCAAACGTCTGGGCATATTTCAGACCGAAGTCAAACTGACCGGTCACGATCGTCTGTCCATACAGTTTCGAAGCGTCCTGCCCCCACAGTGCGATGTTGCCTGTGGTGGAGTCCGCAACACCGTACCCGTTACCGTTAGCGCCGCTGTGTGGTGCGTGGCATCCCGCGCAACCGCGGCCATAGTTGAGGTGCGCGCCCAGAACATCATTCGTGACTCCGCCGATTTGTTGAGCGGCTACGAACGTTCCCAGTGCTAACACCGCGATAAGGATTGCTATGCTTCGTTTCATGGTCGTTAAACCTCCTTCTTAGATTCGGAAACCAATTGCTTCTTTCAAAGAGTTCTTTGCTTCTTTGCAGGACAACCAAAGCTCATCTGGCTTGCCCCTTATTCGGGCTTCGGAGCCTGTTCCGCTTTTGGCCCTGCGGGCTGCTCCTTTCCAGCCCGTTCACCTGCACGCTGGGCTTCTTTTTCTTTGTTCCACTGCTCCGCTTCTGCATTGGTGATGTAGCGGAACATCTGCACCCGGCCGGGATACTGGTCGGAAGCGAAAACTCGATTCTTCTTGTCGATGGTGACGCCCACCAAGGACGAGAATTGCCCGGGCAAACTGCCGTGCCCGCCCAGATAGGCCATCACTTGACCTTCCCGGTTGAAAACCTGGAGCACATCCAGCATGGGATCTGCGAGCCAGATGTGACCGTCTGCATCGAGTGCAATACCCTTGGGCTTTGGTGTGCATCCCGGACCGTCGCAGTTCTTACCAAACTGGCTGACAAAATTTCCGTCGGCATCGAAGATTTCAATGCGACTGTTCATGGTGTCGCTGACATAGACGTTGCCTTCCTTGTCGACTGCAACACCGGTCGGCAGAGAGAAGTCGCCTGGGGTGGCAAGCTCGTGCTTCTTGCCGGCAGTCCCTAAGCGGCGCAGCAACTTGAAACTGTCGGCATCGAATACGAAAACTTGGTCCTGTTGCGTGTCCACGACGTACAACCGCCGGTTCTCGGTGTCGAGAGCGACTCCGTACGGATCCACCAACCCAGCGGTGATTTGGTCCACCACCTGGTGTTTTTCGTTGAACACGAGAACGTGGTGCAGTTTGCCGTCGGTCACAAACAACCGGCCGTCATCATCAATCGCGATGCCGTTCACCAGCGCAAATCGAGCCTCGAAACCGTTACGGATGAGCTGCGGCTCTCGTGTTTCAGTATTGAAAACAAAAATCGCTCCGACTCTCTGGTCAGGCACATAGAGCTGGCCTTCGGCGTCGACCGCCATCATGCTCGGCCCCAGGAGTTGGAAAGGCAGCATCCTGTTGCCTTTCTGGTTTTCAGGGGCAATACCCGCCAGGCGGTCCATCCACGACTGCTTGTTCTTCTTCGCAGCTTTCTCTTCGGTTTCGGTCGGAATCTTCTGGCCAGCAAAATAGTTCAGGTAGCGAATTCGCGGAGTGTTGGGGGGCTCGGGCCAGACCAGCTTGCTTATCTCAACCTGCGGCCTGGCGGGCGCGGACTGCGGCAGTGGCGCATCTTTCTTCTTCTTCTTGCCACCAGCAAGAGCCGCCGCTGGGAAAAGAAGCGCGAGCGCGACAATGGCCACCAGCGCCACCCGGATTCCTCGACTCCACTCTCTGCCGACCTTGCACATCGTCTTCAACCTCCATGCCTTGCAGCTACTTCTTCTTGCTTATTGCAAACCGATCTTTGTGGCAGCCATCGCAAAACGCCATGTTGTTCACTTGATCTTTAGCAAGCAATCCCGCCTCGGCCGAAGCGTGCGGCTGATGGCAAGTCAAGCAGCTCATCGCCGTCTTCACCTTGCCAGGACTCGCTGGATCCAGGACATCCTGGACAGGGTGCCCGTCCACCGGATGGCCCACGCCGAAGCGCAATGGAAGAATTACAACCCGATTCTTCCGGTAGTAGTCCTCGGGCAGCCTAACCTTCCCATTGAAAATCGTCATCACATGCTGCGCTTCCACCTTGACGGGCCTCGCCTCGGGACCGTGGCATTCCAGGCAAAGTGCATTGCCTTCGACGCGCAGCAGTTTTGCATGATCGCTACCGTGGGCTTCATGGCAGGTTGCGCAGCCTAAGCCGAAAGCTGGCTGGTGATGCACATTTTTTTTCTGCAGATCCGCGATTTCAGAATGGCAACCAAGGCAGATGCTGACCGCGTCTGTCTTGGGCAATCCGGGCTGCGCGCTCGCGTGTGGGCTATGGCAATCGAGACATTCGCCAGCCTGCGCTCCCAGATGCGGCGTTTTCGCGGACTCGATCCGCTTGACCTGCTCAGCATGGCACGTCACGCAAAGAGACTTCGCGTCAGCTTGTGTCAGGACGACCTTGCCATCCTTAGAGGGCGCGTGGCAGATTTCGCACTGTCTCTCGGCGAATGGTGGATGCGCGAACTTCGCCATCAACTTCGGAGCCGCCGACTCGTGCGGATCATGACAGCTCAAGCAGTTTCCGGTCGCGAAGGGCTGATTTTGATGCGCCTTCTGCAATTGAACGTCTTTCGCATCATGGCAATCCAGGCAAAGCGCCGGAGCCGCCTTCGTGAGATGAAACTTGTTCTCTGGAGTCGCTTCGGCCCCGGTCTTGTGCGTCGTGTGGCAAGTGTCGCAGCCCATGTCAAGCGCAGCATGGCGGCTTCCCTTGGGCAGCACAACCGTTCCTTGTGCATGGCAAGCTAAACAGAGATTCTCTTTCTTCTCGCCCAACGTGGCTTTCAGTAGCTGGTTCTTGTTGGCAGAACTGTGCGGATCATGGCAGCTCAAGCAGTCGCGCACTGCCGGCGGATGCACATGCCCCTGAATCTTGGTGGCGTCTTTATTGTCGTGACAAGTCAAACATAGCTTGTAGGGAACGGCCGTGATCAGTTTCACACGCGTCACATTTTTTGTGACCCGCACCTCGTGACAAGAAAGGCAGCCCATCGCCATCGCGGAGTGAACTGCTTTCCCTTTGCCTTTTTCCGCATGGCACTCGATGCATTTCGCAGCATCGGTGTTCTTGTCCAGCGGAACGGGATGAACGCCAGCGAAGGCCGCTGAAACTGTGAGCATCAAGACGGCAATACTTGCGAGTACGATCGTCAGCCGTGTTTGGTGTGAAGCTCGCAGATGCCGAATTGGGAGTTCGGGTTGATCGTTCCTATTTCGAAACCAGCGACTGGGCAACAGAGGTTTCTGTTGTCCAACCGAAGCCCGAAACTGTGATGTGGCGTACATCCCTTAAACTCGTTGTCCAACCTTAACAAACAAGGTTGCAAGTCAGGTATCGCAGAGATCACCCAAGAATGTGTTTAGAATCACATTCTTCTGCGCGCCCTCCCGCGCTTACAGGACTCCCGAGTGCGCCACATCACAAATAAGTTGTTTGAATGCAATGAACTACGAGGCCTTGCCCCGGAGTGAAACAAGGCCTCATGGCTTTGCGGCTCAGGGCGAGACGCAAAAAAACTTGCCACAAGGCCTCAAGTAAACACTACTTTTTGACGAACCCCCGAATGTAGCCCACCAACCCCGTGATCTGCTCCTTGCTCAACTTCCCTTCATAGCCAGGCATCTTATCTTTGCCCTTAGCTATCATTTCGTTCAACTGTGCATCGGTCTGGCTTTGTACCTCAGGAGACGCCAAGTCCTTCAGGCCGAACTTCTTCCCCATCGGCACGTCACCTTTTCCATCAGCTCCGTGGCACATGGCACATTTAGCTTTGCAGGTTTCTGCCGCGCTTTGCGCTTGACCGTTACTCGTGAAAAACGCAAAGACACCTGCCAAGAAAACAATTACAGCCAGTACTCGAACTGAAGCATTTCTCATCGAATCATCCTCCTCAAATTTAGTTGCGAGAGCGCGAACAATCAGGACGATCGGAAACGCGTCGCTCCCGCGCGGGCCCCCGTATCGAAAGCACTTGTCCGTAACCAGCTTTGCATGTCGCAGCAGTTTGGCGCAGTGAGCTGGAATCCCATTGATATGTGATCGGGATCACGGTAACGACTTGGTGAGCGGCGTCATAGTAACGGACGGGTACGCCTCCAGTGGAATTGCAGCTAGAAGAGACCGTGACAGCCGAAGGAAGGCAACCCGGCTATGGGTTATGGCTGGTGTTAGTCAGTTTCCTGCTACTATCCCTCCCAGCACGGGCCTCCGATCAACATTGCCTGACTTGCCATAGCGTGCCCGATCTAAAATCCGACTCAGGGCGCAGCCTGCACGTAAATGCCGCGCGCCACAAGGCCAGCGTCCACGGCGAACTCGGATGCACCACCTGCCACGCCGACATTAGGGACTATCCACACCCCAAGCCTGTAGCTCGCGTTTCTTGTGCCACTTGCCACGATGAACCCGCCACCCAAGTTCCTCAAAGCGTTCATGGCTTGCTGGGAAAGCAGGCTTGTTCCGATTGTCACGGCAAGACGCACGAAATTCAGCGTGCCGCCAACTTTGCGCCTCAGCAATGCGCCACCTGCCACGAAGATGCCGTACACGGATACCTCTTAGGGGTTCATGCCACCGCACGCAAGAACGGCGACGGTCAGGCGCCGACTTGCCTTACGTGTCACGGTAGCCCGCACAAAATCCTGGCGGCGACGGATCCCAAATCGCCGGTCAACCACATCAATATTCCAGCCACCTGCGCGACTTGCCATGGACAAAAACTTGTCATGGCTCGTTCCGGAAACAGTACGCAACCCTCAGCTACCTATTGGGAAAGCATTCACGGACGGGCCGTTGCAGGTGGTTCCACCAAAGCGGCAGTTTGTACGGATTGCCATGGAGCCCATGAAATCCGCCGCGCCCGCGACGAAAAGTCGTCCATCTTCAAGTTCAATGTTCCCGCCACCTGCGGTCAATGCCACAGCACCGTCAAGCAGGAGTTCATGCAGAGCACGCAT